>NZ_LAJE02000246.1 GCF_000970465.2 Devosia insulae DS-56 | reverse complement strand
CCCCTGGCCCCTCCCCGCAAGGGGGAGGGGGACGCCGGCTGCGCCCATCGTGCCCCTACGCCCCGTACGGAATCCACACGTTCTTCACCTGCGTCGCACGGCGCAGGAAGTAGTCGCCTTCGAACTTCGCCTTGTCACTCAAGTCATAGTAGAGGCCGCGGCTGGTCCAGGTTTGCTTGACGTTGCCGGCACTGGCCTTTTCGACCATGGCGGAGGTTTCGGCGTCGCCGGCGAACCAGATGGCGTCGATGCCGTCGTGTTCGGCGAGCGTCTTGGCCAGCACCTTGCTTTCGCCGGTGACGATGTTGAGGACGCCGGAGGGCACGTCGGAGGTCTCGAGCACCTGATAGAAGTCGGTCAGCGACAGCGGCGAGCGCTCCGATGGCACCAGCACCACGGTGTTGCCCATGGCGAGGGCCGGGGCGATGAGGGCAATCGAGCCGAGCAGCGGTCGTGACGGCGGAGCGAGGATGGCGATCGCGCCCAGCGCCTCGACCATGGCGGTCGCCACCATGCGCTGCGGCGGGTTGTGCACGGCGCCATCGTATTTGTCTGCCCAGCCGGCGAAGGCGAACAAGCGCTCGACGCTGGCGGCAACCTCGGCGGCGCCATCCTCACCGGTCTGCGCCTTGATGCGGGCAGCGAATTCGTCGGCCCGGTATTCGAGGTTCTCGGCAAGGAAATAGAGGATCTGCGCCCGGTTATGGGCCGAGGTTGTGGCCCAGCCGAGCGCCACGCGGGCGGCTTCGACGGCGTTGCGGATGTCCTTGCGATTGCCGTCGCCGACTTCACCGACGAGGGCGCCATTGGGGCCGTGCACCGGGCGGGAATAGCCGCTGTCGGGCCGGGCTTGCTTGCCGCCAATATACATCTTGGCCGTCTGGTCCACGCCACCCGCATCGTCGAGCGGATTGGCAGACTTGGCTGCCTTGGGCGTGGCGGCGACGAAGGGTTTCAACTCCTTCTCCCACTTTGCCTTCAGGTAGGAGACCATGCCTTCCTTGCCGCCTTCGCGGCCGAAGCCGGATTCCTTGTAACCGCCGAAGCCGACGGCGGCGTCAAAGTTGTTGGTGGAGTTGATCCACACCACGCCGGCCTTCAGCTTGGGTGCGATATCGAGGGCGAGGTTGACGTTCTCGGTCCAGATGGTGGCGGCGAGGCCGTAGCGGGTGTTGTTGGCGAGCGCCACCGCTTCCTCGGGGGTGCGGAAGCTCATCTCGACCAGCACCGGCCCGAAGATTTCCTCGTTGGCGACGGTGTTGGCGGTCGACACATTGGTGATCAGCGTCGGCTTGATGAAGCAGCCGCCGCCCGGCACGTCGATATCGGGCTCATAGAGCTGGCCGCCTTCGGCGACGCCTTTCTTGACCAGGTCGCGGACCCGTTCGACCTGCACCGGAGCGACCAGCGCACCGATATCCACCGCCTTGTCGAGCGGATCGCCGACCCGCAGGGTCGACATGCGCTTCTTCAGCTTTTCGATGAAGCGCTCTTCGATCGATTCCTGGACCAAGAGGCGCGAGCCGGCGCAGCAGACCTGGCCCTGGTTGAACCAGATGGCATCGACGAGGCCCTCGATGGCCGAGTCGATATCGGCGTCATCGAAGACGATGTAAGGCGACTTGCCGCCAAGCTCGAGCGACAGACCCTTGCCGGTGCCGGCCGTGGCGCGGCGGATGATCTTTCCCACCTCGGTCGAGCCGGTGAAGGCGATCTTGTCGATGTCAGGGTGGCCGGTGATGGCGGCGCCGGTATCGCCCTCGCCGGTGACGATGTTGACGACGCCCTTGGGCAGGTGCGCCTTGTCGCAGATTTCGGCGAACAGCAGCGCGGTGAGCGAGGTGAACTCGGCCGGCTTCAGCACCACGGTGTTGCCGGCGGCGAGCGCCGGAGCGATCTTCCAGGCCAGCATCAGCAGCGGGAAGTTCCACGGGATGATCTGGCCGCAGACGCCATAGGGCACGTGCTCGGGGAACTCGCGCTCAAGGTGCTGAGCCCAGCCGGCATGGTGGTAGAAATGCCGGGCCACCAGCGGGATATCGACGTCGCGGCTCTCACGGATCGGCTTGCCGTTGTCCATGGTTTCGAGCACCGCGAACAGGCGGGAGTGCTTCTGGATCAGCCGGGCGATGGCATAGAGGTATTTGCCGCGCTGGTAGCCCGACAGAGCCGACCATTTCGGGAAGGCAGCACGGGCGGCCTTCACCGCCGCATCGACATCGGCGGCGGTGCCGTCGGTGACGTCGGCGAGCTTCTTGCCGTTGGCGGGGTTCTCGGAGGCAAAGGTCTTGCCCGGCTTGGTCCAGGCGCCGTTGATGAAATGGCCGAACGTGTTGTCGTGCGCGGCGAGCCAGGCGAGCGCGACATCAGCGGACTCGGGGGCCGGGCCGTAGTCGAGGGAGGTGAAGATTTCAGCGATCTTGTTCATTGGTTCCTCCTTCGATCGAGCGTGGGGCCCACCCCTCATCCGCCCTTCGGGCACCTTCTCCCACAAGGGGAGAAGGCCACACCGCAACTGTCTCAGTCAGGCCTTCTCCCTTGATGGGAGAAGGTGGGCGAAGCCCGGATGAGGGTGGGGCCACAGACCCCAGCGTCCGCATCACACCATCGGCATACGATAGTCGGCGGCATAGTGCCCGGTCAGTGTGTGCTCCAACTGGCGCTCGATATCGGTCAGCAGCGAACTCGCACCGAAGCGGAACAGGTGCGGCTGCAGCCAGTGGGTGCCGAGCTCTTCCTTGATCAGCGCCATGTAGTCGAGCGACAGTTTGGCCGTGGCGATGCCGCCGGCCGGCTTGTAGCCGATCTCGATGCCGGTCTCCTCGTGGAACCAGCGGATCATCCGCACCATCGACAGCGAGGTCTGGAGGTTGGCGTTGACCTTTTCCTTGCCGGTCGAGGTTTTGATGAAATCGGCGCCGGCCAGCATGCAGACCAGCGAGGCCTTGGCGACATTGGTCTGCGTCGCCAGTTCGCCGGTGCCGAGGATGGTCTTGATGTGGGCATCGCCGCAGGCCCTCCGCATAGCGCGGACTTCGTCATAGAGCGCCTGCCAGTCGCCGCGCAGCACCATGCCGCGCTCGATGACGATGTCGATCTCGTTGGCGCCGTCGGCCACCGAAGCCTCGATCTCGGCGAGACGAGTGCTTAGCGGCGCGAGGCCATGAGGGAAGGCGGTGGAGACCGCCGCGACGTTGATGCCGGTGCCCTTGAGGGCCTCGACGGCGGTCTTGACGAAGGAGTGGTAGACGCAGACGGCGGCCGGTTTCACCTCGAGGTCGGCGACGCCGAGGCCGTCGATGATGTCCTGCCGGACCGGATGGCGGGCCTTGGCGCAGAGCCGTTCGACCCGGCCCGGCGTATCGTCGGAGTTGAGCGTCGTAAGGTCCATCAGGGTGATGGCCTTCAACAGCCAGGCGGCCTGCCAGTCCTTCTTCACCGTGCGGCGAGCCGGCAGCGTAGCGGCGCGACGTTCGAGCGCCGAACGGTTCATGCGAACGCGTTCGACCCAGTCGAGATCGAGCGGGAAGCCGGGATTGCGGCGATGGGAGCCAGCGGGCGACCCAGCGGGGTCTTTCGATTTCGCTGCGGCTGCAGGCTTGGTTCCGGCCGGTTGATCGACGACGCGCAATTCCATGGGATGGCCTCCTTGCCGCGGACCCTTAACGGGATTTTGCGGCACTTTGCTGACTGCCATTATCGGCCCAAAAACTCGGGGCCGAAAGAGTGTGGGAGAAGCTGGGCGATGGTCTGCTCAAGCGGCGTGCCGTCAATGCCGTGCGAAACGACGACGACATCCTGATCGGCGAACTCGCGGATGCGCTGGCGGCAGCCACCACAAGGGGTGACCGGCGTGACGCCCGGGCCAGTGGTGTAGACGCGCCTGATGCGTTTGGCGCCGCCGGCGAGCATGGCCGCAATAGCCGAGGGCTCGGCACAGTTGCCGACCGGATAGGCGGCGTTCTCGACGTTGCAGCCGACATAGATCTTGCCGTCATCGGCGAGGATGGCGGTGCCGACGTGGAAATTCGAGTAGGGCGCATAGGCCTTGGCGCGAACGGCTTCGGCAGCAGCCAGCAGCTGCGGGTCGAGCGGATGAGGCATCAGCGTTCCTTGGTGTAGGCGACGCCGCCAGCCTTGGGACCGACGGCCTTGCCGATGAAGCCGGCCAACAGGATCACCGTCAGCAGGTAAGGCAGCGCCTGGATGGCCTGCACCGGCACGCCGATGCCGAAGATCTCGGCGCCCTGCAGGCGGATCTGCAGCGCATCGAGGAAGCCGAACAGCAGGCAGGTGAACATGGCCGGTACCGGTTTCCACTTGGCGAAGATCAGCGCGGCAAGCGCGATAAACCCCTTGCCGGCGGTCATATTGTTGCCGAAGCCAGAACCCTGGGCGATCGAGAAGAACGCCCCGGCGAGGCCGCAGAGGAGCCCGGTGATCAGCACCGCCTGGTAGCGCAGCTTGATGACCGAAATGCCGGCGGTATCGACGGCCTTGGGGTTCTCGCCGACAGCCCGCAGCCTGAGGCCGAAGCGGGTGCGATAGAGCACCCACCAGGTGATCGGCACGGCGAGGAAGGCGACATAGACCAGGATGTTGTGGCCCGAGATCAGCTCGGAATAGATCTGGCCGAGGATCGGGACACCGGCGAGCTCATTGGCGAACGGCAGGTCGATGTTCTGGAACCGGCCGGTGACCGGGAGCTGCGGGGTGCGCCCGCCCTGCCCGAACCACTGGATGCCGAGGAAGGTGGTGAGGCCGGCGGCCAGCATGTTGATGGCGACGCCGGCGATCAGCTGGTTGCCGCGCAGCGTGATGGCGGCAGCGCCCTGGAGGCCCGCCGTGGTGATCGAGACAGCGAGGCCGGCGAGCAGCCCGAGCCAGACATTGGCGGTGACCGCGGCGACGGCGGCCGCAGCGAAGGCCGCGGCCAGCATCTTGCCTTCGAGGCCGATATCGAACACGCCGGCGCGCTCGGAATAGAGCCCGGCGAGACAGGCCAGCAGCAGCGGCGTCGACAGCCGGAGCGTTGCGTCGAGGGTGGAGAGGATGAGACCGAGATCCATGGCTCAGCTCCCCGACTTGACGCTGTTGGCTTCGATGGCGGCCGCCTTCTGGCGCGGCGACAGCGTCATGAAGATGCGCTGCAGGCCGGGGCGGAACAGCCCTTCCATGGCGCCGGTGAACAGGATGACCAGCGCCTGGATGACGACGACCATTTCCTTCGATAGCCCCGGGATGACGTATTGCAGCTCGTTGCCGCCCTGATAGAGCGCGCCGAACAGCACGGCGGCCAAGAGGATGCCGATCGGATGGTTGCGGCCCATCAGCGCCACGGCGATGCCGACAAACCCCGCATCGGCGACGTAGTCGAGCACCAGGCGGTACTGCACGCCGACCACCTGGTTGACCGCCACCATGCCGGCGAGCGCGCCGGACATGGTCATGACGATCATGATGATGCGGCTGTTCGACATGCCGGCATAGCGGGTGGCGGTCGGGTTCTGGCCCAGCGCCCGCATGGCGAAGCCGAAGCGGGTATGCCAGATCAGGATGTAGGCACCGACGAGGCAGATCAGCGCCAGCACCAGCGTGAAGTTGACGTCGGTATTTTTGAACCACGGGATGAAGGCGCCGAGTTTCGGCATACGGCCTTCGGGAGCGATCATCGCCGATTCCGGCGCGAGGATGCCGGCCGGCTTCAAGACGTTCACCACCATGTAGACCATGATCGCCGCGGCGATGAAGTTGAACATGATGGTGGTGATGACGACGTGCGAGCCGCGCTTGGCCTGCAGCCAGCCGGGGATGAAGCCCCAGAGCCCACCCACCGCCGCACCGGCGACTATGGCGATCGGGAAGGTGATCCACCAGGGCAGGAACTGCAGCGGCAGCGCCACCGCGATGACGCCGAGGCCGGCGATATAGGCCTGGCCGTTACCGCCGATATTGAACAGCCCGGCATGCGCGGCAACCGCCACGGCGAGGCCGGTGAACATGAAGTTGGTCGAGTAGTAGAGCGTGTAGCCGAAGTTATAGCCGTTGCCGAAGGCGCCGGTGACGATGGCATTGAGCGCCGCCAGCGGATCCTGCCCGATGGCAAGGACAACGAGGCCGGAAACGATGAAGGCCAGCGCCAGGTTGAGGATCGGCAGCAGGACCACATCGGCCCAGCGCGGCAGCGGTTTGAGGATGGCCGAGCTCATGGCGTCTCTCCCTCGGCCGCGACGCGCGCTTGTGGGGCTTTCCTGTCGGTGCCGCCCGCCATCATCAGGCCGAGTTCGCCTTCGGTGGCGGTGGCAGGGTCGGCTTCGCCGACGATGTGGCCGTCGAACATCACCAGGATGCGGTCGGCGAGCGAGCGGATTTCGTCGAGCTCGACCGAGACGACGAGGATGGCCTTGCCGGCATCGCGCATCTTGATGATCTGGTTGTGGATGAACTCGATGGCGCCGATATCGACGCCGCGGGTCGGCTGACCGACGATCAAGACGTCCGGGTTGCGCTCCATCTCGCGGGCGAGGACGATCTTCTGCTGGTTGCCGCCGGAGAAGTTGGCGGTCTTCAGCCGCTCGTTGGCGGGGCGAATATCGAACTTCTTGATGCGCTCGCGGGCCTGGGCCTGTGCGGACGGGATATCGAGGATGATGCCCTTGCCATAGGCCGGATCATCCTCGTAGCCGAGCATGGCGTTTTCCCACTCTTCAAAGGCAGTGATCAGCCCCATGCGCTGCCGATCTTCCGGCACGTGGGCGAGACCGGCCTTGCGGGCGCGATGCGCGCCGTCATCGCCTTCGAGCGACAGCGGCGTGCCCTTCAAACGGACAATGCCGCTCGTCTGGTCGCGCATGCCGGAAACGGATTCAAGCAGTTCGGACTGCCCGTTTCCGGCGACGCCGGCAATGCCGACGATCTCGCCGGCCCGCACGGTGAAGCTCACATCCTTGACGCGGGTGACGCCGAGGTCGTCCTTGACCACCAGGTTTTCGACCGAGAGGAAGGTATCGCCCGGCTTGGCGGCGGTCTTTTCGACGCGCAGCAGCACGCGGCGGCCGACCATCAGCTCGGCGAGCTGCTCGGGGTTGGTGTCGGAGGTCTTGAGCGTATCCACCATGGCGCCCTGCCGCATCACCGACACATAGTCGGTGATGGCCATGATCTCGCGCAGCTTGTGGGTGATGAGGATGATGGTCTTGCCCTGGTCGCGCAGGGTGCGGAGCACGCGGAACAGATCGTCCGCCTCGGCCGGGGTGAGCACGCCGGTGGGCTCGTCGAGGATCAGCACATCGGCGCCGCGATACAGCGCCTTCAGAATTTCGACGCGTTGCTGGGTGCCGACCGAGACGTCCTCGATGATGGCATCGGGATTGACGTCGAGGCGATACTCCTTGGCGAGGCGAGTCAGTTCCTTCTTCGCACGATCGAGGCTCGGGCCGAGCAGCGCACTGTCCTCGGCGCCGAGCACGACGTTCTCGAGGATGGAGAAATTATCGACCAGCATGAAGTGCTGGTGCACCATGCCGATACCGAGCGCCAGCGCGTGGCGGCTGTCGGTGATGGCATGCGGGGTGCCGTTGACGCGGATCTCGCCGCTATCGGCAGTGTAGAAGCCATAGAGGATGGACATCAGCGTCGACTTGCCGGCGCCGTTCTCGCCGACGATGCCATGCACCGAGCCGCGCCGGACCTTGAGGTCGATGTCCTTGTTGGCATGTACGGCGCCGAAGCGCTTGTTGATACCGATCAGCTCGATCGCCAGATCGGATTGAGCCAAGTCGGATGCAGCGGCCCCTTGGGACCGCTGCTGATTGTCGCCGTTCTGCACGGGTTCGGTCACGAGCGGACCTTACGGGCAGGTGTTGTCGGCAGTGTAGTCGTGGACGGTGATCTCGCCCGACTGGATCTTGGCCGAGAACGCGTCGACCTGGGCCTTGAGGGCGTCGTCGATCAGCGCCTTGTTGTTGTCGTCGAGGGCATAGCCCACGCCGTTTTCCTTGAGACCGAGCACGGTGAGGCCCGGCTTGAAGTTCGCATCGGTGAGCGCGCTCTGCACGGCGACGTCGACGCGCTTCAGCATCGAGGTCAGCACCGAGCCGGGGTGCAGGTAGTTCTGGTTGCTGTCGACACCGATCGAGAACTTGCCCGCGTCGGCAGCGGCCTGCAGCACGCCGAGGCCCGAACCGCCGGCGGCGGCGAAGACCACGTCGGCACCGGCGTCGAACTGCGCCTTGGTCAGCTCACCGGCGGTGACCGGGTCGTTCCAGGCGGCCGGGGTGGTGCCGGTGTAGTTTTCGATGATCTTGACGTCGGCCTTGGCGGCCTTCGCGCCCTGGGCGTAGCCGCAGTAGAACTTGTGGATGATCGGCACGTCCATGCCGCCCACGAAGCCCACGGTGCCGGTTGTCGACTTCAGCGCAGCGAGCGCGCCGACGAGGAACGAACCGGTGTGCTCGTCGAAGATGACGGACTGCACGTTCGGCGCCTCGACGACAGCGTCGATCACTACGAAGTGGGTGTCGGGGAACTCGGCGGCGACGGTGCCGAGCGCCGTGCCCCAGGAGAAGCCGGCCATCACGATCGGGTTGGCGCCCTGCGAAGCGAAGCGGCGGAGCGCCTGCTCGCGCTGGGCATCGTTCTGCAGTTCGAGATCGGTGAAGCTGCCACCAGTTTCCTTCTTCCAGGCCTCAGCGCCGTTATAGGCCGCCTCGTTGAAGGACTTATCGAATTTGCCGCCCAGGTCGTAGATGACCGCCGGATCGGCGAGCGCAGCACCAGCGGCGAGCACCGACAGCGCCACGCCAGCCGCGAGCGCAGAAATGCGCTTCGAAAAATAGTTCATGGATCAGTCTCCCTGTATCGCGTCCGGCAACGGCACATGCCGCCCTGACAGCCCGGCGCGTTGGGAGGAATACAATCCTGCAAACCGGCGCTCTGCAAGAGGGAGCTGCGCAAATTTTGACCAAGTGGGCAAAATTCGTGCGCAGAAGGTTTATGTCGATGCGGACCGGATTGCAGGCGCCCTGCTCCGCTGCGCCTGGCTGGTCACACGCCCTGCTTCGTCCGGGCCACTGGAACGCAGAAACCAGTTGTCCTTCGATCCGGAAGGCATTCACCGCTGTCGTGCCGACGACACATCCCCGTTGACAGCCAAATGTAACCGGTTACATTGCAGCAACTCCGCGCTGCGGAGGGGCGAAGCTCTGCATTTCGGCGGAGCACCCAAGGGAGGCTACAAGTGAAGAAAGTTCTCGTCCTCGCGGCGGCGGCTGTCGCGCTCATGAGCGGCACGGCGCTGGCCGAAACCTACAAGATCGGCCTGTCGAACGGCTGGGTCGGCTCCGAATGGCGCACCCAGATGATCGAAGAAGCCCAGGCGGCCGCGGCGGCCTGGAAGGACAAGGGCGTCGATGTCGAACTGGTGATCCAGAGCTCGGATGTCGACGTGCAGGGCCAGATCGGCGCCGTCCGCAACATGATCAATGAAGGCGTCAACGCCATCATCATCAACCCCAACAGCCCGACGGCGTTCGATCCGATCTTCGCCCAGGCCAAGGAAGCCAACATTCTCGTCGTCGCCACCGACGCCGAAGTGTCGTCGCCCGACGCCATCTATGTCGGCATCGACCAGACCGATTACGGCCGCAAGGGCTGCGCCTGGCTGGCCGAGACGCTCGGCGGCAAGGGCAATGTGGTGACCATCAACGGTGTTGCCGGCCACCCGGCCAACGAAATGCGCGCCACCGGCTGCAACGAAGCGCTGGCCGCCCATGCCGACATCAAGATCGTCAACGCCGCCAACGCCAACTGGGACCAGGCGCAGGGTCAGCAGACCATGCAGAACCTGCTTGCCACCTACCCCGACCTCAACGGCGTCTATGTGCAGGACGGCATGGCTGCCGGCGCCTGGCGCGCCATTGAAGCGGCCGGCAAGACCGCTTCGATCGCCGCCACCGGCGAAGTGCGCAAGGACTTCCTCGACCTGTGGTCGGCCGGCAAGTACAACTCCGCCGCTTCGGTGAACCCCCCGGGCGTTATGGCTTCGGCCCTCAACGTCGCCGTGCTCAAGCTGCAGGGCAAGGAGTTCAAGGACGGCATTTTCGGCGGTGTCTATGGCAACGCCATCTTCCTCGACATCCCCTTCATCGACAACTCGAACCTTGCCGACGCGGTCAAGGCCGCCGACGGCAAGCCGGGCCACTGGTCGGTGACGCAGGAACTGTCGGTCGAAGACGCCCAGTCGCGCTTCTTCAAGTAAGCTGGTGATCAGACCGGGCGCCCAGCGCGCCCGGTCGCCCTGGCCGCATCAGCAGGCCGTCCATCCGTCCATTGCAGTCCATGCACACCCGTTGCCTAATGCCGGCGACGCGGCATGATGTTTCACGCCTCTGGAGAGCAGGCCTCACGATGACCCCCGTGCTCGAAGCCACCGGAATTACCAAACGCTTCGGCGCCGTGGTGGCGTTGTCCAACGGCACGCTGAGTGTCGGCAAGGGCGAAGTGCATGCGCTGCTCGGCGCCAATGGCAGCGGCAAGTCGACACTGTGCAAGATCATCGCCGGCACGGTGGCGCGCGACTCGGGTTCGCTGCGCCTCGATGGCGGCGACGTCAGCCTCAAGAGCCCGCGCGAGGCCGAGGCCCGCGGCATTGCGCTGTTCTACCAGGAGCTGTCGCTGGTGCCGCAGCTGTCGGTGGCGGACAATATCTTTCTCGGCCATGAGCGCACCGGCGCCGGCGGCTTTCTCGACAGCAAGCAGTTGCGTGCCGATACCGAGGCGCTGATCGCCCGCTTCGCCAGCGTCGCCGGCAGCGGCTTTACCGCCGACGCACCGGTGTCGCGGCTGACACCGGATCAGCGGCAGCTCGTAGAGATCCTCAAGGTGCTGGCGCACAAGCCGCGGCTGATCATCTTCGACGAGGCGACTGCGGCGCTCGATCGCCGGCAGGTCGAGCTGTTCTTCACCATCCTCCGCGAGCTCAAGGCCGAGGGGGTTTCGACCATCTTCATCTCGCACCGCATGGACGAGATCTTCGAGATTTCCGACCGCATCACCGTGATGCGCAATGGCGCCACCGTCGCGGCTTTCGCAACGAGCGAAACCGACCGCGACAGCGTCGTCCGCTCGATGATCGGCGACGTCGCCATCCGCGATCGGGTCGAGCGCACGGTGCCCGCATCTACGGGTGCACCGCGGCTGCAGCTCACGGGCGCCAGCAACCGGCGAGTGCGCAACGTGTCGCTTGCCCTCAAACCGGGCGAGATTCTGGGGCTCGGCGGGTTGCAGGGGCAAGGCCAATCGGCGCTGCTGCAGGGGTTGTTCGGGGCCCTGCCGTTCACCGCCGGCAGCATCGAGATCGACGGCAAGCCGGTGCGCATCCACAAGCCGGCCGAAGCCATTCGCCACGGGCTCGCCTATGTCTCGGGCGATCGCGGGCGCGACGCGGCGCTGCACGGCCGCTCGATCTTTGAGAACATCGCCTCGGCCACCATGGTGCGCGAGAAGCTGGCTTTGGTCTGGCCACGTAACCTCAAGCCGCGCTTCGAAGCGGCGGCCGCGTCGCTCAACACCAAGTATGACGGCATGGAAGCGCCGATCGGCTCGCTCTCGGGCGGCAACCAGCAGAAGATCTTCATCGCCCGCTGGCTCGCGACCGACGCCCCGGTACTGCTGCTCGACGATCCGACCAAAGGCATCGACCTCGGCGCCAAGGCCGATTTCTTCGCGCTGGTGCGCGAACTCGCCGACAAGGGGACCAGCATCATCTTCTATGCCTCGGAAGATGCGGAGCTGCTGAGCCTTTGCGACCGCATCCTGGTGTTCAACTCCGGCGCCATCTCGGCGGAATTGTCGGGTACGACGCTCGACAGTTTCCATCTCACCAACGCAGCCTATGGAGAGGTGGCATGAACGCCCTGGGGTTCCTCCGCAGCCGGCTCTGGCTGGTGACGCTCAGCGCGCTGATCGCGCTGTTCGTGGTCAACTGGATCCTCCAGCCCAACCTCGTCACCCCCAATGTGCTGAAATCCAACCTCTCGGTGTTCCTGCCGGTGATCCTCGTCGCCATCGGGCAAACCTATGTGGTGCTGGGCGGCGATATCGACCTGTCGGTGGGCTCGATCGTGGCGCTGGTCAATGTGGTGACAGTGAGCGTCATCGCGGCGCTCGGCGGCGGGGTCGGCGGCGTGCTCGGCGGCATCGCCGCGGGGCTGGTGGTGGGCGTTGCCTGCGGCCTGCTCAATGGCGCGCTGGTGGCGCTGCTGCGCTTCCAGGCGATTGTCACCACCTTTGCCACCGGCATCATCTTCGGCGGCCTCGCGCTCCTGGTGCTGCCGACCGCCGGCCTGCCGGTGCCGGCCGAATACTGGCGCACCTATGGTTCGAGCCCGCTCGGCCTGCCGGTGGTGCTCTGGGTGCTGCTCGCGGCGCTGCTCATCGTCGCGTTGATCGCCGGCCGGCCGTTCATCAAGCACCTCGCGGCGGCCGGCGGGTTGCGCACCGCAGCGTTCCAGACCGGGCTGAAGCTCGCCCAGATCCGCATCCTCGCCTACGCGCTCTGCGGCCTGTTCGCTGCCTTTGCCAGCCTCAGCCTCACCGGCGAGACGGCGAGCGGCGACCCGCTGATGGGGCGCACGCTGGCGCTCGCCTCGATCTCGGCGGTGGTGCTGGGCGGCACGGCTTTGGCCGGCGGCTCGGGCAGCGCCTTCGGCTCGGTGCTCGGCGCGCTGGTGCTCGGCATGATCGGCAATGTGATCTTCTTTGCCGGGCTGCCCTTCGACTACCAGACCCTGATCCAGGGCCTCATCACGCTGCTGGCGCTGGCCGGCGGCGTGCTGGTGGCGCGGCGAAACTGAGGGCATCGAGATGAACCGCATCAAAACCATCCTCACCGATCCGCTGGTCCTTGCCACCGTTTCGATCCTGTTGCTGCTCGGCATCGGCGAACTGCTGTCTCCTGGCTTCGCCCGAGGCGACCAGATCATCCGGCTGCTGGTGGTCTCGGCCATCCTCGGCATGGTGGCGGCCGGGCAGAGCCTCGTGGTGATCGGCGGGCGCGAGGGCATTGACCTGTCGGTGGGGGCGCTGATCTCGCTCGGCGCGGTGCTCGCCGGCAACGCCATGTCGGGCAGCGATGGCGGCATCCTGCCGGCCATCCTCGTTGCCGGCGGCGTCACCTTCGTCATCGGCCTCATCAACGGCCTCGGCGTCACCCTGCTGCGCATTCCGCCGCTGGTGATGACGCTGGGGATGACCGGCGTGGTGCAGGGCGGGCTGATCGTCCTCTCCCGCGGCATTCCCTCGGGCAATGCGGCGCCATCACTGATGGGCTTCGTCAACCGGCCACTGCTGCTGGGGCTGCCGGGGGTGCTGTTCCTGTGGGCTCTGCTCGGGCTCGGCATGTGGTTTCTGCTGCGCCGCACCCAGCTCGGCTACGCCATCTATGCGATGGGTTCGAACGAGCGCGCCGCCGTGCTGACCGGACTGCCGGTCAAGCTGATCCGCACCCTGCTCTACGGGTTCTCCGGCCTCCTCGCCGGCATCACCGGCGTGGTGGTGATCGGCTATACCGGCAACAGCTTCGTCTCCGTCGGCGACCAGTACGTGCTGCCCTCGGTGATCGCCGTAGTGATCGGCGGCATCTCGCTGGCCGGCGGTTCGGGCAATTATCTCGGCGTCATGCTCGGCGCCATCGCCCTCACCCTGCTGCAGAGCGTCCTCACCACCCTGCAACTCGAATTCTGGGGCCGGCAGCTGATCTTCGGCGGCGTCCTGCTGCTGCTGATGCTGCTCTATGGCCGGACCAAGCAGCTCAGGGTCTAGATGACACACTCGACCATCCGGCGGGTGGCGGAACTGGCGGGCGTCTCGATCGCCACGGTTTCGCGTACCCTCGCCCACCCAGACAAAGTCACCGAAGCGACGCGCGAGAAAGTGCTCGATGCGGTGCGCCAGACCGGCTTCGTGCCGAACCGGCAAGCGGTGGATTTCCGCCGGCGGGCGACCAACAACGTCGTGCTGCTGGTGCGCGACATCACCAACCCGTTCTATCTGGAGATCTATCGCGGCATCGAGGAATTGGCCTTCGCCAACGGCTACAGCGTGCTGATGGGCGATGCGCAATACGACGACGCGCGGGTCGCCCGTTACATCGACATGGTGCGCAACCGGCAGGCTGATGGGTTGATCCTGATGACCGGCTGGATTCCCGCGTCGATCCCCGAAGCCAAGCTGCCGCAGACCGTCATCGCGCTCGAACTGATCGATGGCAGCGTGCTGCCCACCGTCGCCATCGACAACCGCAAGGCAGCCCGTCTCGCCACCGAGCACCTGCTGTCCCTCGGCCATCGTCGCATCGCGCACATCACCGGGCCGATCGGCATGTTGATGTCGGACGAGCGGCATGAGGGGTATCTCGAGGCGTTGCGGGCGGCCGACATCGCTCCCGATCCGGCGCTGACCTATCTCGGCGACTATCACCTGGGCAGCGGACAGGCCGCCATTCGGGCATTTGAGGAGCGCCGTGTCGGCTTTACCGGCCTGTTCTGCAGCAACGACGAAATGGCGGTCGGCGCCATCAACGCGTTGCGCGGCCTCGGCAAACGGGTGCCGCAGGACGTCTCGGTCGTCGGCTTTGACGACATGGACTATGCGTTGTCGTCCGATCCGCCATTGACGTCAGTGCGCCAGCCGCGCCGCGAGATCGGGCGGAAGGCGATGCAGATGATGGTCGACCTGCTCGCCGGCAAACCACTGGCGTCGCGCTGGTTCGAGGCCGGCGTCGAACTGGTGGTGCGGCAGAGCACCGCGCCGCCGAATCCATCGAAGACTACCGATCTACCCAGGACAGAAAGCACAAAACCATGAGCTTCACCCCCCGCCAGACGCTGCGCGTCGGTTTCGTCGGCGCCGGCTTCATCGCGCATTTCCACCTGAAGTCGCTGCTCGGCGTGCGCAATGTCGAAGTCACCGGCGTCTATTCGCCGACGCCGGCGAAGCGGCAGAAATTCGCCGAGGCGGTGGGGGAACTGGGGCTCGGCACTTGCACCGCGCATGAGAGCCTCGAAGCGATGCTCGCGGCCGACAATGTCGATGCGATCTGGATCCTGTCGCCGAACCCGACCCGGCTCGCGACGATGCAGGTCATCGCCGACGCAGTGAAGTCCGGGCGCTCAAAAGTGTTTGCCGTCGCCTGCGAGAAGCCGCTGGCCCGCACCCTGAAGGAAGCTCGTCAGATGCTGGCGCTGGTCGAAGGCGCTGGGCTGAATCACGGCTATCTCGAGAACCAGGTGTTCTCGACCGCGGTGCAGCGCGGCAAGGAAATCATCTGGCGCCGCGCCGTGCCGAGCTCGGGCCGGCCCTACCTGGCGCGGGCCGCCGAGGAGCATTCCGGCCCGCATGAGCCATGGTTCTGGCAGGGCGAAGAACAGGGCGGCGGCGTGCTGCTCGACATGATGTGCCATTCGGTGGAAGTCGGCCGCTTCATGCTCACCGCGCCCGGCGCCGCCCGCTCGACGCTGAAGTTCAAGAGCGCCACCGGCGCAGTCGCCGTGCTCAAGTGGGCGCAGCCGAAATATGCGGCCGACCTCAAAAAGCGGATGGGCAACGCGGTCGACTATGCCAAGCGCCCGTCGGAGGACTTTGCGCGAGGCATGCTGAGCTTCGAGGATGAGGCCGGCAACGAGGTGATCATCGAAGCCACCACCTCCTGGGCCTATGTCGGGGCAGGCCTTCGCATCCAGCTCGAACTGCTCGGGCCGGAATACGCCCTCGAGTTCTCCTCGCTCTCAACCCCGCTCAAGATCTTCATCTCGCGCGCCGTAACGGGTGGCGAAGGCGAAGACCTGGTCGAAAAGCAGAACGCCGAAACCGGGCTGATGCCGGTGCTCGAGGACGAAGCCGGGGTCTATGGCTATACCGACGAGAACCGCCACATGGTCGAAGCCTTCCGCAAGGGCGAAACGCCGATCGAGACCTTCGCCGACGGCGTCGCGGTGATCGAGCTGCTGATGGCGCTGTACAAGTCTGCCGAAGAGGGACGGACCGTATCGGCCGACGAGGACCTGACGGACTACGTGCCGGTGGTGGCGCGACGCGCCAGCTAGGCCTCTGGCGCGCTGGCGATGGGCTTCACCTCGACGCCCATGGCTTCGCCGAAGCGTTCGAAGAAACCGTCGATGAGCTTCTGGGCGGAGTTGCCGATCAGCGACTTGCCCAGTTTCATGATGCCGCCGTCGGCGCCGCCATTGGCGGTGAACACCAGTCGGGTATGGGGGCCGACATCGGTGAGGACGATGTCGGCGGCCGCCTCGGCCTTGCCGAGCAGACCACCGCGCCCCCTGCCGGCCAGCGTGTAGCTCTCGGCCGGGACGACGTTGCGCAGTTCCAGATCGCCGGAAAACACCGGCTGCATCAGGCCGAGATTGACCTCGATCTCGAGTTCCAGCGTGGTCTCGCCGGTCCAGTCGATGCGACGGCAGCCGGGAATGATGGCTTTGAGCACCTGGGTGTCGTTGAGCGCCCGCCAGACCTCGAGCCGGGGCGCCGAAACGAGGTACCTGCCGCCGAATTCCATGCCGTCATTTCCTCGCCATTGTGCCGTCGCAGAGCAAGCTAGTGCGCGTCGTCCGGATGGACAACCGCGGCAGCGTTGCAACGGTTGCGGCAAACTTCCGGTGATGCCCTTTTCGTGAGGCTTTTAAGCACCATATCGCGCAAAACAGGCGCGGCCGATATAAGCAACATTGGCAACTGACGCCGAGAACGTGAATCATGTCACCCCAAGGTGACCGATAGAGGGAAACGCATCCAAATGGCCACTGAAGTGATGGAAAAGCCCCTGCAATATCTCGACAAGGCGATGGGGGCGATCAAGCAGCTCGGCATTTGGCCCGAGCAGTCGGGCGAGCAGCCGATCACTGGTCTCTTGAACGAGATCACCGGACTCGACGAGAACAAGGTCATCCTGATTGGCCGCACGCTGACCCAGGCGAGCGCCTTCAACGAGGTGGTACGCAGCCAGGTCGCGGCGATGAATGTCGGCGAGCGGTACGAGGACATCACCAACGGCTTCAACTCGATCCGCGACGATGCCAAGGGCATGGTCGACCAGCTCGACGACGGCAAGCTCGACCTGATGGAACGGGTCTCCAACGTCTGGATGAAGGTCAGCCGCGGCGACATCGCCTCGCGCTTCGACAAGATCCGCAACATCTATCTCGACGTCTCCAAGGAGACCAAGAACCAGGTCGACCGCGAGCACACCATCCTCGAGGCCTATCGCGATTTCCGCGGCGCGCTGAAGCAGTCCGAAGTGATGGCGCTCGAACTGCTCGACGTCGCGACCAAGAAGCTCGACGACAAGAAGTCGATCCTGAAGGCAGCCGGCGATGCGCTCGCGGCCTTCACCGCCGGCACCCCGGCGGACCGGGCCAAGCTCGAGATGGATCGCGACGAGAAGCTGCGCGACCTGCAGAACGAAGAGCGCCGCTACCAGATCGCCAAGGACCTGAGCGACAACCTGACCATCTCCTACTCCACCTCGGAAGTGGTGATGGCGCGGCTGATGCAGACGACACAGGCCAAGGAGCGCGTCTACCAGCAGGCGATTTCGTTCTTCTCGACCAACGAGACGGTGTTCACCGCGCTCTCGGCCTCGTTCACCGGGCTGTTTGGCCTGCATGAATCGACCGAAACGCTGAACGCCATGAAGGAAGGCATGTCCAAGAGCCTCGAGACACTCTCGGAGATCGGCGACCGGGTCGGCGAAGCAGCGGTGCGGGCTGGGTACGGTCCGACCATCCGCGCCGATGCGGTCAAGAAGCTGGTCGACTCGGTGGTGACCTTCCAGGAAAAGTCCCGCGTCATCATCAACGAGATGCGCGATGCGGCGACCAAGAACTCGGCCGAGATCCGCGACGCGGTCGAAGACGGCAAGCGCCGTCTGGCCCAGCTGGCTGCCGACGGCAACGCCCTGATCCTGGAAGAAAAGAAGGCCTAAGTGGAGCGCGAACGGGCTCGACCATGAGCACGACGACGGCCGAGAAGGCCCCGCTGGACGAGGTAATGCTGGCGATGGACGTGGTCGACACGCTCCGTCACCGGCAGGACCTGGTCGAACGCGAACTCGCGGGCGATGCCCGCGAGAAACAGCTGATCGAAAAGCTGCGCGAGATCTATCAGCAGCAGGGCATCGAGGTGACCGACGCGGTGCTGATGGCGGGCGTCAAGGCGCTTGACGAGAGCCGCTTCGTCTATACCCCGCCTAAGCCAAGCCTCGGGGTCAGCCTCGCCAAGCTCTATGTCGGGCGCAAGAAATGGGGCCCCGCGGCGCTGGCGATCGCGCTGGTCCTGGTGGTCGGGCTGGGCGGCTATTTCTTCGCCTACCGGCCGTATCAGCAGGCACAGGTCGAAGGCGCCCGGGTCGAGCTCAGCGAAAAGCTGCCGGCCCAGATGGATGCGCTGTACCAGTCGATTTTCGAAGAAACCAAGGTGCAGCAGGCAGTGACCGAAGCCGAGCAAATGCGGACCCGCGGCAAGACCGCGGCAGCAGAAGGCAACCGCACCGGGGCCGAGCAGGCGATCGCCTCGCTCACCGGGCTGCGCGACCAGATCCGGCAAGTGTACCAGCTCAAGATCGTCAATCGCGAGGGGCAGAAAACCGGGTTCTGGACCTTCCCGGAGGTCAACACCGCGGCAACCAACTACTACGTGGTGGTGGAGGCGCTCGGCGATGACGGCAATCCGCTGACGCTGCCGGTCACCAACGAGGAAAACGGCGAGACCGAGAATGTCGCGATCTGGGGCGTGCGCGTGCCGGAAAGCACCTATCGCTCGGTGGAGAACGACAAGAAGGATGACGGCATCCTGCAGCGCAACATCCTCGGGCTGAAGGAATACGGCTTCCTCGATGTCGACTACGTCATGCCCGTATTGGGCGGAGCGGTGACACGGTGGTGAGGCAGGTTATCTCATGAGCCTTTCCGGACCCGAGGCCCTGCGGTCCCTCGATGAGGCGCTGCGCGATATCCGCCGCGAGGAGGACGAGATTGCCAAGCGCCTGGCGCGTTCGGCCGAACTCGTCACCAAGTTCAAGGAAACCGAGAGCGAACTGCTGCGGCAACTGGCCGAGGTGCGGCTCGACCCGGCGTCGCAGGCGGCGCTGGCCGGCCGGCTGAGCCAGGCCGAGGTGAAGGCGCGCGAGATGCTGAGCAAGCACGGCGCCGAACTCAGTGCGGCGGAGGGCGAGCTCAAGGGGCTCGACAAGCAGATCGCGGCGCTCGCCAAGGAGCGGACCGAACAGGCGGCGGCGGCCGGCAAGGCACAGGCTGAGCTGAAGGCGCTGGCCGACCGGGTGGCCGTGGAAGCGGTGAAGAACCCCGAATATGCGGAGAAGCGCAAGGCCGCCGAGCAGCTGGCGCATATCGCCGAAGAGAGCTTGCGCAAAACCCAGCAGGCTGAGGCGGACCGCGAGCAGAAGGGCAAGCCCTACCGCGACGACCCGCTGTTCATCTACCTGTGGGAGCGCGGCTTCGGCACCAAGAATTACCGCGAGAACAACCTGATCCAGTATTTCGACGGCCTGATCGCCGGGCTGGTCGGCTTCCCCGAGGCGCGGGCGAATTTCGCCATGCTGAACGAGATCCCGCTCAGGCTGCGCGAGCATGCCGACCGGCAGGAGCAGATCGCGGAGGCGGCGCAGCAGGAGGTGACCAAGCTCGAAAAGGCGGCAGTGGACGCAGCCGGCGGGCGGCCGACGCGCGAGCTGCTCGAAAAAGCCGAGGCGCGGATCGCAGCGATCGACCAGGAGATGGTTGGGGCCGAGGACAAGCGCGACGAGCGGGCCCGAGCGCAGCGCGAACTGGCGCAGGGAAGCGATCCGGCGTTCAGTGCGGCGGTGAGCGGGCTGGCCGAAGCGCTGGGCCGCGAGGACATCCAGACGCTGCTTGCCGAAGCGCGCGCCACCGAGACCGGGCAGGACGACACCATCGTCAAGCAGATCGACGAATCCCGGCAGCGCGCTACCGAGGAAGACGGCGACAGCCGCGAGCAGAAATCGCGGCTGAAGACGCTGGCGGCGCGGCGGCGCGAGCTCGAGGACATCCAGTACGAGTTCAAGAAGCAGAATTTCGACAACCCGCGCTCGACCTTCCGCGAGGACAAGCTGGTCGGCGACCTGCTCAACGATTTTCTGCGTGGCGGCATCACTGCGGCCGACTATTGGGGCCAGTGGCGGCGCAGCCAGAACTGGACCGGCGGGGTGCAGCCGCAGCAGCAGCGGCAGCAGGACTCGCCGTGGGGCGGCAATTCAGGCGGCGGCTTCAGCTGGCCGGACTCGAGTTTTGGCGGCGGCGCTTCGGGCGGCAACCGTCGCGACGGCGGCTTCGGCGGCAGCTGGGGCCGGCTCCCCGGCGGCGGCGGTGGCGGGTTTGGCGGCGGCAGTTCGGGTGGTGGCAGCGGCGGTGGCTTCTCGCGCCCCCGCACCGGCTCCAGCGGCAACCGCACCAGCGGCGGCTTCAAGACCGGCGGCGGGTTCTAGGGTTTGCTCGAGATTACCCGCCGCTAACGCCCTACCCCCGGTGGGGAGGAGCGAATGAGCCTCTCAACAGGCCGAGGCGTGGCTCCTCACTGCACCCTCAGGCGGCACGGCCGTCGTTACCAACCTTGGTCCAGAGGCCGATGCAGTAGCCGATGACCATGATCACGCCGGCCGCGAGACCGCCGGTGCCGATGGTCATGGCCAGGGGGAGCGGGGCGAAGGCCCAGAAGCCGGCATAGACGAGACCGCTCAGCGCCAGAACCCAGCCCGAGAACCGGGCGACCTGCCGCGCGATGGCACTGGGAGCGATCGCCTTGGGGGCGCGGTTGCCGTAATAGGCGATCACCAGCCCGTTCATCGCGACGACCCGCTGTGTCGTCTCCTGATCGATATAGCCATGCTCGCGCGCGTACCGCGCGGCCAGCGCCACGAGGATTTCCTTTTTCATCGCACCGTCTCCAGCTTTGTCGGCGTTGCCTCGGCGCCGATGCCAAACGAGTGCGCAAAACCCAGGAGCGCCTCTTCGAGCACCGACAGTTTCAGGTGGTAGATGATCGACTTACCAGCCTTTTCGGCATGCACCAGATCGGCGTCCTTCAGCACGGCGAAATGCGCCGACATGGTGGGCTTTGAAACGTCGAAGTGCTTGCTGAGCTCGCCCGCACTCATCGGGCCGCTCTGCAGCAGTTGCAGCACGCGGCGGCGGGTCGGATCGGCAAGGGCTTTGAACACCAGGCTCATGATTCGATCATTAGCTAATCATCGAATTGAAGTCAATCCCGCCTCTGCCCGGTTGGTCAGAACGCGAAGGTCACCGTGGCCAGCGTGGTGTTGCCTTCGAAGCGGTTGACGGCGTTGAATTCCTGGTAGTGGCGGAGGCTGATGCTGGTCGGGATGTCGCCCAGCTCGGTGGTGTAGCCGAGCCCGAGCCCCACCGCATCGACGCTGCCTTTGTGCGCACCGCGGCGCGAACAATACATCGCACCGAGAGGCGCATTAGCGTTTCGGGGTCAGACCGTCGAGCAGCAGGTCGAGACCTTTCTTGAAGGCGCCATCCCAATCGCTATCGAGCAGCAGGCGGGAGCGATCGATGCTCGGGTAGCGTTCGCCCAGTTCGGTGAGGCGGCGTTGCGCGGCCTCGAGATCGTCGGGCGAGCGATCGAAGCTGCCGCGGGTGATGGTGGCGCCCATCACGTAGTTCCACACCGACCAGATCGCGACGTTCAGGTCGGCATCCGCGACACCGGCGCGCAACAGGGTCTGGCTCAGCAGTTCGAGGCGTCCCAGCATGCTCGGCCCCAGCGCGCGGCGCGGTAGCAGCGCGGCCGACCAGGGGTGGCGCAGCATGGCACCGCGCCAATCCTCCAGCATGTGGACGACACTGGCGCGCCAGCCATGGGTTTCAGCTTCGGGTGGGCCGTAGGCGAGCACGGCGTCGAGGGCGAGGTCGAACACCTCCTCCTTGTTGCCGACATGCCAATAGAGGCTCATCGCGCCGGCGCCGAGCCGATCGGCCAGCCGGCGCATCGACAGTCCATCGACCCCCTGGGTGTCGAGCAACTCCACAGCGGTGGCGATGATGCGTTCCAAGGAGAGCGGCGGGCCGCCCGAGGCGGTCGCGGCGCCGGTGCTGCGGGAGCGCCTCGATGAGGCGCCGCTGGGTTTGGCTGGCATGTGGTCCTCGCTGTCGGCGTCGATCTAGGCGAGCCCGACGGCAAATGTCGACCCTGCCCGATTGACTCGTACATCGTACGATGTCAATACTCGTACACTGTACGATTCAGTCGTACGGCGAAATCGATCACCGCTCAACCCCTGTCGGCCGCGACCCCGTCGCGGATCCGCGGAGCTACAAGAACCACCATGTCACGCACACTCACCCAGCTGCTTATCGGAGGGCTATTCATCATGACTGCAGGCGCATCCACCGCAACGATGGCGGACGAAACCAGGCTCAGCATCGTCAATCCGCCGAACCTGTTCGACCCGACGCCGAACGGCTACAGCACCGCGGTGATCGTGCCGGCGGGCGCGAGGATCGCCTACATCTCGGGACAGGGCGGGCAGGACAGCACCGGCGGTCTGTCCCCCGACTTCGCCGCACAGGTGAAGCAGGCCTACGCCAATCTCGGCGCGGCGCTGCAGGGGCTCGGCGCCAAGCCGGACCAGGTGGCCAAGCTGACGCTTTTCGTGGTCGACCACGACATGTCGAAGCTCGGGGTGCTGACCGAAGCCGTCAAAGCGATGTTCGGCGACACGCTGCCGGCGCAGACACTGGTGCCGGTGCCCAAGCTGGCGGTCGACCCGATGCTGTTCGAGGTCGAAGCGATCGTCGTGCTGAACTAGGACGACAAGCAGCGGGCGACGGGCCCTAGCCTGTCGCCCGCTCGTCAGCGGCGTCCGGGTGCGTGGCCGGGACGCCGTGACCGCGATGTGCCCGGAGACACGAGATCACGCCGGCGAGGACGAAGGCACAGGCGAGCAGTTCCAGCGGCTGCGGCCAGCGCTGCTCCCACAGAAAGCCGTAGAGCAGCGCGAACACTGTCTCGAACACGATCATCTGCCCGACCAGGGTGAGCGGCAGCAGCCGGCTCATCCAGTTCCACAGCGCATTGCCGCAGATCGACGCGAGGATCGCGACGCCGATGGAAACGCCGGCGAACTGCAGCCACTCGGCCGGCGCGTGCTGCGGTTGGATCAGGGCGACGAGCGGCACCAGCAGCAAGGCCTGGGCGCCGGTGACGACCCCGGTGAGGAGACTCCAGTCATGCGCCGACAGATGCGGCAGTCGGGCGAGGCAGCGGCTGTTGCCGACGGCGTAGGCGGTCCACGAGGCGAGCGCCCCGAAGGCGCAGATAAGGCCAAGCAGTTCGGTACCGGCGGTCGTGGCGCCGATAGCCTGCCAGCCAATACTGAGAGCCCCGGCGGCGCAGAGCAGCACTGACGGAAAGAGCGCCCGGAGCGGCACGGCGCCGCGATCGCGGCTGCCGATAAGGGTGACGGTGACCGGCAGGAAGCCGACGACCAGCGAGGCCATGGCGACGCTGCCGAGCTGTACCGCCGAGGCGACGAGGATGTAGTAGAGCGTGTTGCCGGCCAGCGAGAGCCAGAACAGCGAGAGCCAGTCGCGGCGGGTGAGGACGGCGTGCAGCGTGCGCCAGCGCGGCAGGATCAGCAGGGCGGAAACGACGCCATAGGCGAGGTAACGCCCGGCGGCGAGCTCGAGCGGGCTGAAGCTGCGCACCAGTTCCGGAGCGAGGAACACCAGACCCCACAGCGCGCCGGCGCCGACGCCGAAGGCGAGGCCGAGGTAGGTCCGGTAGGCGCCCGACGGTGCTGCGGTGGTGGTGCTCAAACTGGCCTCGCAAGAGTTGGGCGAGGGATATCATCAGTCAGCCGAGCGTTGCGCTCTTGATTGCGCCCCCAAATGCAACAAAAACTCACCCATGACCCAAGCCAAAGTTCCGGCCCGCAAGCTCGACAGCTTCGATCGCGCCATCCTCAGGATCATCCAGCGCGACAACAAGACCCCGCAGCGCAGCATTGCCGAGGCGGTGAACCTCTCCGCGGCAGCGGTGCAGCGCCGGATCGCGGCGATGGAAGCCGCAGGGGTGATCGAAAAGAACGTCGCGGTGCTCGATACAGCCGCGGTGGCGATGGGGATCACGGCGATCGTCGAGGTGCATCTGGGCAACGAGCGGCTGCAGACCGTCGATGCAGCCAAAGCGCTGTTCCGCGACGCGCCCGAGGTGCAGCAGTGCTACTACGTCACCGGTGGCACCAGTTTCGTCTTGATCATCGTCTCGCCCGACATGGTGAGCTATGAGGCGACGACACGCCGGCTGTTCGCACAAAACGAGGCAGTAGCGAGCTTTCGCACGCTGGTGGCGCTCGACCGGGTGAAGACCGGGTCGGAAATCATCGTTCCATAGGGCGCCCAGGTCCCCGACAAAATGGTCAGAGCCCGGTGGCGCGCTCCTGCTGCTCGTTGTAGCGAGCACCCTGCACTTCGATAGCGGCCGCGGCGGCGTCGATTTCGGCGAGCGTCGCCGACGACAGCTCAAGCGAGGCGGCAGCAATGTTCTCCTCCAGTCGCGGCAGCTTGGTGGTGCCGGGGATCGGGACGATCCAGGGGCGCTGGGCCAGCAGCCAGGCGAGCGCTACCTGGGCCGGCGTGGCGTCGAGGCCAGCGCCGATGCGCGCCAGGAGGTCGACCATCGCCTGGTTGGCGGCCCGGGCGTCGGGGGTGAAGCGCGGGATGGTGTTGCGGATGTCGTGGGCTTCGAAGGTCGTGGCTTCGGTGATCTTACCGGCGAGGAAGCCCTTGCCGAGCGGACTATAGGCGACGAGGCCGATATCGAGCTCCTCGAGCAGCTCGAGCACCGGTGGACGCTGGAACCACAGCGAATATTCGTTCTGCAGCGCGGTGACCGGCTGCACCGCGTGGGCGCGACGGATGGTCTGGAGCCCCGCCTCGGACATACCGAAATGCCTGACCTTGCCCTCGGCGATGAGGTCACGGACGGTGCCGGCCACGTCCTCGATCGGCACGTTCGGATCGACCCGGTGCTGGTAGTAGAGGTCGATGTGGTCGGTCCGCAGCCGCTGCAGCGAACCCTCGAGCGCCTGCCGGATGTGCTCGGGCCGGCTGTTGACGCCGTTCGACCTGCCGTCCTGGTACTGGAAGCCGAACTTGGTGGCGATCACCACCTGGTCGCGTACCGGCGCCAGCGCCTCGCCGACGATTTCCTCATTGCCGAAAGGCCCGTAGACTTCGGCGGTATCGAAGAAGGTGAGGCCGCGATCGACAGCCGAACGGATCAGCGCGATCGAGGCGGATTTCTCCGGGAACGGGGCGTAGGACTGGCTCATCCCCATGCAGCCGAGGCCTATGGCCGAGACTTCGAGGCCCTGCCCGAGTTTGCGCTTCTGCATTGTTATCTCCCTGGAGTTACAGGCGAAGCAGCGTCTTGATGGCGCGGCGTTCGTCCATGGCGCGATAGCCTTCGGCGGCATCGCGGAGTGGCAGTTCGAGGTCGAAAACCCGGCCGGGGTTGATCTGGCGGGTGAGGATCAGATCCATCAGCTGTGGCAGGAAGCGGCGCACCGGGGCTGGTCCGCCGATCATGCCGCGCTGCGCGAAGAACAGCGCCTGGCCGTCGAAGGTGACGCCGTGCGGCACGCCGACATAGCCGATCATAGAGCCAGGCCGGGCGCAATCGATGGCGGTCTGCATCGATTCCTGCGTACCGACGCATTCGAGCACCGCATCGGCGCCGATGCGCCGGGTCAGATCGCGGACCCGCGCCACCCCAGCTTCGCCGCGCTCGGCGACGATGTCGGTGGCGCCGTAGTCGAGTGCCAGGTCCTGCCGCGACTTGTGCCGGCTCATGGCGATGATGCGGTCGGCGCCGAGCTGTTTGGCCGCCAAGACGCCCATCAGGCCCACTGCGCCATCGCCGACGACTACCACGGTCGAGCCCGGCTGCACGCGGGCAGCATCGGCGGCGTACCAGCCGGTGCCGAGCACGTCGGAGGCGGCGAGGAGGCTGGGGATCAGGTCGTCGGGCGGCATCTCGGCGGTGGCGATCAGCGTGCCATCGGCGAGCGGCACGCGGGCCAGCTCGGCCTGCCCGCCGGTCATGAACTCGCGCTGCTCGCAGGACGAATGAAAGCCGTACCGGCAATGCGGGCAGGTATTGTCGGAGAGGACGAAGGACCCGACGACGAACTGGCCCGGACGGACAGTCTTCACCTCGCTGCCGACTTCGACCACCACGCCGCAATACTCGTGCCCCATGGCCATGGGCGAGGTGACCGGGTTGGCGCCGCGGAACGGCCAGAGGTCGGAACCGCAAATGCAGGTGGCCGAGAGCCGGATGATCGCGTCAGTCGGCCTCTGGATGGTTGGTTCGTCGCGCTGTTCGACGCGGACGTCGCCTGGGGCGTAGAGGATGGTGGCGAGCATATCAGGTCCTTCGGAAATAGGGGTGCGCGGCTTTACTTGGCTGCGTACTGGGCGTCGGTGACCGGCTCGAGCCAGTCGACGACTTCGCCGTTCGCCACCTCCTGGATGGCGAGGTGGGTCATGGCGGTTTCTCGGCCGGCGCCATGCCAATGTTTCTCGCCGGGGGCGAAACAGACGACATCGCCGGGGCGGATGTCTTCGATCGGGCCGGCCCAGCGCTGCACCCGGCCGGCGCCGTGCGTGACGACCAAGGTCTGGCCGAGCGGATGGGTGTGCCAGTTGGTCCGCGCGCCGGGCTCGAACGTGACGCTGGCGCCCTGCACCCGGTCGGACGCGGCTGGGTTGAACAGCGGATCGAGGCGGACCGTGCCGGTGAACCAGTCGGTCGGTCCCTTGCTGGAGGGCCGGCTGCCGGCACGATAGATCTCCATGGCAATGCTCCTTGCTGACCAGCCCAATGTAGCCAGCGGCCCTGCCGTCGATTAGGTTAGATAATCTCCATGAAGTTGTGAGCGTGGCTCAGCAATGGCGCGCAGCTCGATCGATGATATGCAGGCGTTTCTCGCCGTGGCGCGGGAGCAGAGTTTTACCCGGGCGGCGGCGAAACTGGGGGTGACGCCATCGGCACTCAGCCATTCGGTGAAGGGGCTGGAAGCGCGGCTGGGGCTGCGGCTGCTGTCGCGCACCACACGCAGCGTGTCGCCGACCGAGGCGGGGCAGCGGCTGGTGAACTCGGTCGGGCCGCATTTCGAGCAGATCGAAGCGGAGATCGCCGCGCTCAGCGAATTGCGCGACCGGCCGGCCGGCACCATCCGGGTGTCGTGCGGGGACTCGGTGGTGGCGTCGGTGTTTCGGCCGATGCTCAAGACCTTCCTCAGGCGCTACCCCGACATCACGGTGGAGCTGGCAATCCAGAACGGCTTTGTCGACATCGTCGAGCAGCGGCTCGATGCCGGGGTGCGGCTGGGCGAGGCGCTGTCCAAGGACATGATCGCGGTGCGGATCGGCCCAGACTGGCGGTTCAGCGTGGTCGCGACACCCGAGTACTTTGAGCGGCGCTCGCCGCCATTGACGCCGCACGAGCTTACCAACCACCAATGCATCAACCTCAGGCTGACCACGGCCGGGAGCTTTTATGCCTGGGAGTTCAGGAAGGACGGGCGCGAACTCAACGTGCGGGTGGAAGGGCAGTTGGTCTTCAACTCCATCCTGCCGGTGCTGGACGCCGCGCTCGACGGACATGGGCTCGGCAATGTGCCGGAGTTCATGGCTCGAAAATACATCGAGAGCGGCGAGCTGGTGGAGGTGCTGGCCGACTGGTCACCGCTCTGGCAGGGGTTTCACCTCTACTATCCCAACCGCCGCCAGCCCTCGCCGGCCTTCACCGCCTTCGTCGAGGCGCTGCGCTATCGCGCTTAGCTTCGCCGTGCGCCGTCACCTTGCGCCGCTGGTCCGGTTTTCGCTCGCTTCCCTCCCCTCGAGGGGAGGGCACTCGCATATGACGGCGATGGTCACCTCTTGCCTTCTCCCCTTGTGGGAGAAGGTGGCGCGCAGCGCCGGATGAGGGGTCCGCGCAACGAAGTGTAGCGCGGCCGGAGCGAAGCGACGGACGATGAGGACGCGGAGAGCACCCCTCATCCGGCCTTCGGCCACCTTCTCCCACAAGGGGAGAAGGCGCTCCAACTACGGTCAGTGCTCCATATGCGATAGCCCTGCCCTTGAGGGGAGCAGAACACAGCTCAGTCACCGCAGCTGGTGCTCTCGCCCTACCCCGAATGCCCGGCGCACGGCGGGACATCCTTGATCGGGGCGCTCGCAAGTATCGTCGAAAGTGGCTGGTTGCTGAGCAGCGGGGCGAGACCGGGCGCACCGGGCAGCGCGATGAGGGCGGAGACGGTGGTCTTGGCCGGATCGAGCGGCTCGGTGCGGCAGAGCTTTGGGTTCAGCGAAATCGACAGCGCATTGTTGCCGGCCGGCAAGGTCTTGGCCCAGGCCTGCGCTTCGCGGATCAGTTGCTTGTCGGGGTCGGAAAAGCCGAACAGGTAGTAGTTCCGCTCGCCGGTGGGCGGCGGCAGCGTACCGGCCAGATCGCCGGCATCGGCTGCGACCAGCGTCGCCTTGATGCGGCGCTCACCGCTCGAAGGCGTGGTGATGTCGAAGCTGATGGTCGAGGCGCCCTCAACCGGCTCCAGCGAGGGCGGCAGGTCGAAGGCCAGCAGCAGGCTCGCCACATCGTCGTTGAGGTAGTCGAGGCCGCGCAGCTTCGAAGCGGTGCCGAGGGGAATCGAGGAACAGGCAGCGAGAGCGGCGAACGCCACTGCGGCAGCTGCGATACGGGTGGTCCGGCGGATCAACTTCCCCTCCCCTGCCCCAGGGCGATACGTCGTCCGTGAGGCGTAGATGATGGGTACGAGATTCCCGGGGGTGAGGGAATGGGCGAGGTGTGGCGGGCCACCGGGCGGGCAGTAATCCTCCCCCGCGTGGCGGGGG
>NZ_LAJE02000245.1 GCF_000970465.2 Devosia insulae DS-56 | reverse complement strand
TTCTCGAACCCGCTGCAGGGTAGGGTGGGCGAAGGGATCGTGGTCGGCGACGCGACTGGTCACGAGGGAGGCCGCGGCAGAAACCATGAAACCGTGCTCCGGTCTGACAGCGATGGCCTGTTGGCCGGCAGGCAAGGCTCCGGCGGCACGCTTCTCGCAGATTTCGCTGACGCGCAAATGTCCCCGATGTCATCCTCGCGGGGAAGGTTGAGGGACGCGAGATGGGCAAATCGAACGAGCAACGGCCGCGGGTCATCGTGGCGGTGAACATGTCGGTGGACGGGCGGGTGGCGTTGAGGCGCGACCGCCCGCTGCTGCAGGCAGCAGAGGGCAGGGCGTGGCACGAGCTTTGGCCGGCGAGCACCGCAGGACGAGAGGTCGCCCGCACCGAGGAGATGGCGCGCGCCGAGGCGCCGGATGCGATCCTCGAGGGCAGCGGCTCATTCGTCGCCGACAGCATCGCGTCGCCCGAACTCGAAGCTGGGGATGCCGCCGCGGAGCAGGATCTCTACACGGATTTTCTGCCGGCGTCGGTGCGCCAGCAGCCTGGACATCGCAAGTGGTTCACGGTCGTTGACAGCCGCGGCCGGGCGCGCTGGACAATCAAGAGCCAGGGTGAGTAGACCTTCTGGTGCTGGTGGCGCGGGCGACGCCCCAACCGTATCTCGCCTACCTCAGGGCGGAGAGCGTTTCGTATCTGGTGGTCGGTGAGGCGCAGGTCGACCTTAGGGCGGCGCTGCGCCGGATGCGGGAAAAGCTCGGAGTGAACTGCGTCGTTTCGAACGCCGGCGGCGGGCTCAATGGGGCCCTGCTGCGGGCCGGGCTGGTCGATGCGGTGGACCTGCTCGTCGCCCCGGCGCTGGTCGGTGGCCTCGGTACGCCGAGTATCTTCGACGGAGTGCCGCTGAGTGACGGCGAAGTGCCGACGCGGCTACAGCTGATCTCGGCAGAGGCGGAAGCCGATGGGCTGCTGCGGTTGCGTTACGAGGTGATCGGCTAGAGCCGGCACAGCTCGGGCCAGCCAGCGTTCAACCAACGAGGCGCGTGGTGCGGAGTTTGCCGGGAGCCGCGACGCTCTGGTTTCGGCCCTGGCCCTTGGCGTCGTAGAGCGCGAGGTCGGCGGTGCTGATCAGCCAGGAGCCGTCGTGGACGGCGTCCTCGTCGCGCGGGTCGATCGAGGCAATGCCGATGCTGATGGTGGCGACGCGCCAGGGCAGGTTCCGGGCATGCGGAATGGCAAGGGCCTGCACCTGCCGGCAAAGGTCAGCGGCGATGGCGCGGGCGGCGTCGATATTGGTGTCGGGCAGCAGCAAAGCCAGTTCCTCGCCGCCGTAGCGCGCCGCCAGGTCGGTGGGGCGACGCGCCGCCATGGCGACGACGGCGGCGATCGATTTGAGGCAGGCGTCGCCGGCGAGATGACCGTGATCGTCGTTGAAGCGCTTGAAGCGGTCGGCATCGATCATCAGCAGCGATAGCGGCGTGGAGAGCCGGCGGGCGCGCGCCACTTCGCGCGTCAGCGCGGTATCGAAGGCGCGGCGGTTGGCGATGCCGGTGAGGCCATCGCGCAGGGCGAGGCTCTCGAGCTTCAATTCGAGGCGCTTGCGTTCGGTAACGTCGCGGGTGACGCCGACCACCGAGAGCTTCTCCGAGCGCTCGGCGGCGATGCGCAGCGAGGTCTCGAGCCAGATCTCGCGGCCATCCTTGTGCTGCAAGCGGAAGGACACCGTTTCCTGCTCGGTGACGCCCTGGCGCAGCCGCTCGGCCGCCGCTTCGACGGCCGGCCGATCCTGCGGGTTCACCACCTCGAAGGCATTCTTGCCCAGCATCTCCTCGGGCCGGTAGCCGGTCAGGCGCTCGAGGGCCGGGGAGATGTAGGTGCGGGTGCCATCGCTGTCGAAACGCTCGACCAGGTCGCTGGCGCTTTCGGCCAGGAGCCGGAACTCGGATTCCTTCTGCTCCAGCACGGTTTCGCTGCGCTGCCGGCGACGGATCTGGTCGACCAGCCTGAGGCCGAGCAGCGCCGCGCCCAGCGTCAGGCCGAGGGTGATGGCGCCGCGCTGCAGGGCGCCGCGGCCCCAGCTGGCCAGCGCCTCGGCATGCGAGACCGCGACGACCGAGACGATGGGGTAGCGCGCGCCGCGGTCATAGCCGCCGATGCGGCGATGGCCGTCGACGGCGGAGTCGTAGTGGTAGGCGCCCGATGCCTGGGCGAGGTCCGGCCGGGCGAACAGCTCGCCCTCGCCGAGATCCTCATCCCTCAGGTCGGGGTGGTAGGGTTTGCGGCTGAGCAGCAGGCCGTTGCTGTCGTAGAGACTGATCGTGCCGAGCGCGCCCACGTCGATGCTGTCATAGACATCGGCGAAATAGCGGGTGTCGATCGCCGCGACCACCACGCCGCCAAAACTGCCATCGGGCTGGTCGAAGCGGCGGCTGACCGTGGTGACCAGTGCATCGTCACCGGCGGCACGAATCGGCGCGCCGAAGGACGGCGCGTCGCTCGGCGTGGTCATGTGATCGCGGAAGTAGCTGTAGGCCGCCTGGTTGCCCCCCGGCGGCATGTTCTCGGCCGTGGTGACCAGCCAGTTGCCGTCGGCATCGTAGACATAGATGCCGCGCAGCCGCTGGGCGCTCTGCATGGTGCGCAGCATGAAGGCTTCGGTCTGCTGCAGCGCCTCGGGCGCGATGCCGGTGGTTTCGATCTGGTAGCTGACGAGGGAGACCGCCTGGTCGGCGATTTCGTAGGTGTCCTCGGCGTGCTGGCGCATCGAGCGCGCAAGGTTCTGCGTCTCGAGCTCGGCCTTCTGCACGGCGGCGTCATACGCCACCCACTCGCGCCAGCCTTCCAGCACGACAATCGCCGCGCAGATGGCGACGACGAACAGCGCCGCGCGCCGCGTCAGCGATTTGGGGGCCGGGCGGGCCATGAGGCAAGGCTTCCGGAACGGATTTGTCCCGGATTTTCTCGCATGATCTCGTTAACATCGGCGAAAGCGGGAACTTAGCATCGTCCCTCATCTGTTCACCAAAACGCAAACGGACGGCCAATGGCCGTCCGTCGAAACGCGTAGTCGCTAAAGCGGAATCTACTTGCTGAACGGTATCGAGGCCTTGAGCGTATCGCCGGTGGCGTTGAATACCACCTGGAACTCGACCACGATGTTCTTGCCCGCGCCCTTGAGGGCAATCGCGGCGGTCACGGTGAGGTCGTTGCCTTCCTCGTCTTTGTTCCGTTCCCTGAGGTTGAAGACGATCCCGTCGCCCTGCTTCTTGCCGACAGCAAGGCCAGAGAAAGTGACGTTTGAGGTCATCGCGGCCTCAAAACGACGCGCTGCGTCGTTGTAGGCAAGTGTGCCGTTTACGGCGAGATTGGTGCCGGCGAGAGCGCAGCGGCCCGAATAGTTGACCTTGTCGGCATTGCCCGGCGACAGGACCAGCTTGCAGATCACCGTCTCGCTCTCGGCTCCGACCAGCGCGCCCTTGCCACGCCAATCGCCGACATAGGATTTCAGCAGTTCCACATCCGCCTTCGCTGCCAGGGCGGGGGTCAGTGCGACAGGCGATATTGCGAGCAGACCGGCAAGCGCGACGCTGCGCAACCGGGGCCTGAGGACATTCATTTGCTTGAGCCTCCAATTGGACGGAAGAATCGCCCCCCGGCGATCAGCAAGGATGGGAGTACAACCAAGTCCCCGATCAATGCAACGAACAGAGTAATTACCGTCAGCGTGCCGAATAGCGCAACCGGCGGGATGGACGAGAACATAACTACTGCCGTTCCGGCGCAGATGATCAGCGTGGTGGCCACCAGCGCAGGGCCGACCCGCTCGAGGCCCAGATCCACTGCGTCCGCATTGTTACGGCCGGCTTCGCGTTGACGCACATAGGTGGCGAGGAAGTGGATGGTATCGTCGACGGCAATACCGAATGCGATGGTCAGCGCGATGACGCTTGTCAGTTGCAGGCCCGAGCCGCTCAAGTAGAGATAGAGTTCGGTGCCGAGGATGGGCAGCAGGTTCGGCACGACCGATACCAAACCAAGCCGCCACGAACGGAAGGCCAGCCCGATGAGGAAGATGTTGCACACGATGGCGAACATCAGGCTCGAACGGATGGAATTGATGATGTCGGTGCTGGCAAAGGTGGTCATCAACCGGTAACCGGCGACCTCGGCGCCCTCGATACCGGCCGTCACGAGATCGCCATCCAGCTTGTCGACGATATTCTTCAGCTCGACTGAATCCATGATCGTCGGCAGGAAGGCCGTGACCAGTGCCTGACTGCCGTCGTCGGTCACGAAACGGCGCTTCATGAAGGGCCCGACCGCGTCGAAGATTTCCTCGCGGGTGAAGCCGGCGTTCGAGTAGTTGAACATGCTGGCGCCGGAGATGACCTTGCCCTTGCCGACGACCGCTTCGACCACTTCGTGCGCCTTGCGTACCCGCTCGAAATCGGCGTCCGTCAGGTTGGGGTCGTTGTCGGCGAGCGGAACACGAATGTAGATGGGCGCCACACCGCCTACGCCGGAATCGATGCCCTTTGCCGTCTCGAGCGCTTCGGAATTCTTGGGCAGGAAATCTTCAAAGGAGAAGCGGGGCTCAAGGATGAAATGCGGAATCAGCAGGAGCAATGCGATCGCAATCCCGACGACGCCGAGGACGCGCGAGAACCTCCTGGTCAGGAAGCGCGCTGCGGGAATGGGAGCTGTTACCGCAATGCTCATCCGCCGTGGCGGCTTGTAGCCGAGCCGCACAGCCAGCTTCATGGTGAGCGGCATTACCGTGGCAAAGGTCAGGTAGGCCATTGCCACCCCGAGCACGCCGGACCAGCCGAACTCCTCGATGCCGCGTCCCTGGGTAACGATAAGCGTAGCAAACGATACCATGGTGGTCAGCGAGGTGAGGGCCGCTGCCGGCAGCACCCGCTTTACCGCCTCGTCGATTGCTTCTGTCGCTTCAAGCCCATCATTCCACAGCCGGAGCCAGGTGAAAGTGAAGTACATACTCTCGGCAAAGGCGACCACCAGCACCAGCGTGACCACGATATTGGTCAGGAAACTGAACGAGCCGAAAATCAGCATAACGGAGCCGATTACCCAGATTACGGCGATGGCCGGGGTGAAGGTTGCAAGCACCGCGCCCCAGAAACTGCGCAGCGTCAGCAGCGAGATGATGGCGCCGATGGCAAACCCGACGATGGAGAAAATGGCTTGGTCCGAAATGGTCGACTCGAGCAATTCGGTGCTCCAGATCGGCGGTCCCGTCAGTTCAACCTGAATATCGTTGCTGTTGTATTGCGCAACGAGCGCCCGCAGCGAGGCGATCATGTCCTTCATGCCACCTGGTGCTTTGCTCTTGGTGACGTCCGGAAACATGATCATCACCACGCCCGACAGGTCGCCGAGAATCAGGTTCCGCATGATCGGATCGTTTTCGCGCAGGTCGGTCAGGACCGCTGCAACCTCCTCGGGGCTGCTCATGTTCTCGGGTACTGCCGGGACGGTGCCGCCGTCGCCGCTGGGTTTGCGCAGGGTGAACGGTGTCATTGTTCCCAGCGCGTAATCGCTGAGTTCCAGATCGAAAGCCAGTTCACGCAGCTTCTCGATCACCGCAGGATCGGTCAGGCGCGGGGAACTCACGAGGACGTAGGCGTCATCCTCGAATGTACCAAATGTATCGGTGAGCTTTTTGTAGCGATCGAAATGGACGCCAGAATCGGCAAAGACCCGCATCAGGTCCCCGTCGACAGAAATGCGGGGCAGTTGCCACGCACACAGCACGGTGAACAGCAGGGCCACGATGCCGACAATCCTGGGGAACCGAATGGTCAGGTGCCCAATTCGCTCAAGACCGAATCCGATAGACCACTTGGGTATCCAGGTTCCCTTGCGGGCTTCGGGGCTGGCTGGCACTGGCAAGTCTCCGGAATTCTGTCGATGCGGCGCGGGCGACTACTAAGGCCTCGAACCCGGTTCGTCCAGCCGGGGCGCAGGAGAACCGGGGATTAGGCGGGAAAGTTGCCGTAATACAATTGACAAGCTGTGCTATATGGCAGGGCGCCGCCGAAATGCCCAAATAGTAGGGGATGCGCTGCGGCGCGGATCGGCGGCGGGTCGCCCCGTCCCGCGGAATCGCGTAAGCGCGTCCAGACTGGGTCAACCTCAGAAAAAGTAGCGTAGTGGCAGACAATACCGACGACCAGAACGGCGCAGCGCCGCTCCCCTCCGACATCGCCCCGATTTCGATCAGCGACGAGATGCGCGAGTCCTATCTCAGTTACGCCATGAGCGTGATTGTGAGCCGGGCTCTGCCCGACGTGCGCGACGGACTGAAGCCGGTGCACCGCCGCATCCTCTATTCCATGCATGAGCAGGGCTATGTGTGGAACCGCCCGCACCGCAAGTCGGCTCGCGTGGTCGGCGACGTGATCGGTAAGTATCACCCGCACTCGAACGACGCGGTGTACTTCTCGTTGGTGCGCATGGCGCAGGAGTTCTCGCTGCGCGTGACGCTGATCGACGGGCAGGGCAATTTCGGCTCGGTCGATGGCGATATGCCGGCCGCCATGCGCTACACCGAAGTGCGCATGGAGAAGGTGACCGACAGCCTGCTCGATGACATCGACAAGGACACTGTCGACTTCAAGGACAATTACGACGCCTCCGAGCGCGAGCCGACGGTGCTGCCGGCGCGGTTCCCGAATCTCCTCGTCAATGGCGGCAGCGGCATCGCCGTCGGCATGGCGACCAACATCCCAACCCACAATCTGGGCGAGGTGATCGACGCCGTCCTGATGCTGATGGACAACCCTGGTGCGATCACCGAGGAACTGATGACGGTGCTGCCGGGGCCGGATTTCCCGACCGGCGCCATCATTCTCGGTCGTTCCGGCATCCGCCAGGCCTACGAGACGGGCCGCGGCGCCATCCTCATTCGTGGCAAGGCCCATACCGAGGAGATGCGCAAGGAGCGCGAGGCGATCATCATCACCGAGATCCCGTATCAGGTGAACAAGGCGACGATGATCGAGAAGATGGCCGAGCTGGTGCGCGACAAGCGCATCGAGGGCATCTCCGACATCCGCGATGAATCCGATCGCAACGGCATGCGCGTGGTCATCGAGCTGAAGCGCGATGCGGTGCCGGATGTGGTGCTGAACCAGCTCTATCGGTTCACCCCGCTGCAGGGCTCGTTCGGCTGCAACTTCGTGGCGCTGAACGGCGGCAAGCCGGAGCTGATGAGCCTCAAGCAGATGCTGGTGGCGTTCCTCGACTTCCGCGAAGTCGTGGTGACGCGCCGTACCCGGTTCCTGCTCAACAAGGCGCGCGACCGCGCCCACATCCTCGTCGGCCTCGCCGTAGCGGTGGCCAACGTCGACGAAGTGATCGCGCTGATCCGCACCTCGCCCGATCCGGGCACGGCGCGCGAGCGGCTGATGGCGCGGGACTGGCCGGCCCGCGATGTGGCGCCGCTGATCGCGCTGATCGACGACCCGCGCCACCGGATGAACGAGGACGGTACGTTCAAGCTGAGCGACGAGCAGGCGCGCGCCATCCTGGCGCTGACCCTGAGCCGGCTGACGGCGCTCGGCGTCAACGAGATCGGCGAGGAACTCAACGGGCTCGGCACCGACATCTCCGAGTATCTGAGCATCTTGCGCTCGCGCGAGCGGGTGCTGGGAATTGTCCGCACCGAGCTGACCGAGATCAAGGAGCAGTTCAATACGCCGCGGCTGACCGTCATCGACGAGGCGGCAGGCGATTTCGAGGACGAAGACCTGATCGCCCGTGAGGACATGGTGGTGACCGTGACCCATGGCGGCTACATCAAGCGCGTGCCGCTGACCTCGTATCGGGCGCAGCGCCGTGGCGGCAAGGGCCGCTCCGGCATGGCGACACGCGACGAGGATTTCGTCAGCCGGCTGTTCATCGCCAACACCCACACGCCGGTGCTGTTCTTCTCGTCGGCCGGGCAGGTCTACAAGATGAAGGTGTGGCGTTTGCCGATCGGCGAGCCACAGGCGCGCGGCAAGGCGCTGATCAACATGCTGCCGCTCGATCCGGGCGAACGCATCACCTCGATCATGCCGCTGCCGGAAGATGAAAGCAGCTGGCAGCAGCTCGACGTGATGTTCTCGACGATCCGCGGCACCGTCCGCCGCAACTCGCTGGCCGACTTCGTCGAGATCAACAAGAACGGCAAGATCGCCATGAAGCTCGATGAAGGCGACGGCATCGTCGATGTCGCCACCTGCACGGCCAATGACGACGTGCTGCTGACCACGGCGCTGGGGCAGGCGATCCGCTTCCAGGTCGACGAGGTCCGGGTGTTCAAGGGCCGCGATTCGACCGGCGTGCGCGGCATCAGCCTCGCCGAGGGCGACCGCATCATCTCGATGGCGATCGTCCACCACTTCGACGCCGAGTCGTCGGAGCGCTCTGCCTATCTGAAGATGAGCCGCGCGGTGCGTGGCGAAGACGAGACCGAGGAGGTCTCCGA
>NZ_LAJE02000244.1 GCF_000970465.2 Devosia insulae DS-56 | reverse complement strand
GGGGAGAGCATCGTCACGACCGGTCAGGTACTTTCGCGAATGATGAGCTCGGGATCGATCAGGGTAACCCGCGGGGGCGGTAGCTTCTCGCCAGCTGCAATCAGGTGCATCAGGCGATCGACGGCCATTTGCGAGACGGCCTGGGCGTCGTAGTTCACCGTCGACAGCGGCGGCTCTCCGAATTCGGTGAAGGCGATGTTGTCATAGCCCATGATGGCGAGGTCGTCGGGAATACGCACGCCCTGCTTGTGGCACCAGCGCAGCGCCCCCAACGCCAGCGAGTCGTTGTCGGTCAGCACTGCGGTCGGCCGCTTCGGCCCGTTCATGAGCATGTCGAGCGCGAAATAGCCGTGCCGCGCATAGTGACCATTGGTCGGCGCGATCAGCTCCGCATCGACGCCGATGCCGGCCTCCAAGAGGGCCTGCTGATAGCCTTCGAGCTTTTCGTCATTGCCATTGGCATGCGAGGCGTCGAGAAAGCCGATCCGCTTGTGGCCCCGGCCGATCAGGTAGCGCGTCGCCTGGTAGCCGCCGCTGCGATCGTTGACGCTTACTCCGTCAATGCCAGCGTCAGGATCGGCAATCAGCAGGACGAGCGGAAAATTGGCGCTGCGTAACGGCCTGAGGTGTTCGAGGTCACGATGTCGCGCCGGGTAGATCAGGATGCCATCCACCTGGCGGGAGCGGAACATGTCGACCACCCGGATCTCTTCCTCCAGCGTGTTGTTCGAGGTGGCGAACAGCGTGCCGTAGCCCCGCTCCGCCAGCGCGATCTCGACCGACTGGGCGGTCTGCGTCAGCGTCGGGTTGAGAATGTCGGTCAGCACCAGGCCAATTGTGCGGGTCGCTCGGCTCACCAGTGACTGCGCCACGTGGTTGGGAACGTAGCGCAGCTCGAGCGCCGCCGACTGGATCTTGTTCCGGGTTTCGACGGGAATGCGCTCGCTGTTGCGCAGCGCCAGAGACACGGTGTTCAGTGAAAAACCGGTGCGCGCAGCAATGTCACGTAACCGCACTATCCCCTTACCCAAGTTCGGCACCTGATTCTTGCACCGGCGATACTTCGCCCGTCGCTCTGCAACACCGATAGCATGCCGGTGTCGCGCTGGTCACCGTGGCTCGATCGCCCATGGGAACGGACATCGCGATCAGGCGATCGCTCGCGTTTCCTGCAGCCGGCGGATCGCCTGAAGCTGCAGGCTGTCCTCGGCCATCTCCATGAGTTCGATCCGGTTGCCGTCCGGGTCTTCCAGCCAGGCCTGGCGGTTGCCGTCGATCGCTGTCTTGAGCGGCAACAGCAGCTCGAGCCCAGCGGCCGCTACTTGCGCCAGCGTATCGTCGATGTTCTCGACGGTAAGGCACATATGGTTCATGCCGTTGGCGTTCCAGCCCGGCGCACGATCGTTTTCGGCTCCCGGGAAAACTTCGAGATACTGCGTGTCGGTGATCCGCAGATAGACGAGCCAGACGCTTCCGTCGTCCTTGTGGAGCCGCAGCATCTCGGGAAAGCCGAGCTTGTTGATGTAGTAGTCGAGCGAGCGATCGAGGTCGGTGACCTTGATCGCCACATGGCCGACGCCATTGATTCCGTGCATGCTTTGTCTCCCCTCAAGCGGCGTTTTCGATCCGGCCGAAACCGATCGTCCGCGCAATTTGTATGAACGCTAATACGAAGGGATCATCCGAACCATGGGGTCCTGTCAATCAGCATTTTCTTCGCCGCCAGACTGCTCTCATGTCGATCCCCCAGGGGAAGGCGCTAATAAGATGTTGATATTGCTGAATATATAGTCCAATTGTCCCGGCACATATCGCCGGGTTTCGTCGTGCGCCGTGATCGTTCCCACCCGAGGCGATCGACTCTCCTCAGATTATTGACCATTGACGAGATCGTCAGCGCGTATTTAGATTAGCGATAATACGGCCTCAACGGTCAGGGAGGCGGCACCACGGTCCAGAGGCCGGGTGGCGCTCTAGGGAGGGACGCATGGCCTTTCGGTGGAGCCGAATGTCGCCGCAGCTCGCGCTGACACCGGCGGTGGCGATAACGGTCGTCGCCTTCATCGGTTCGATCCTGTGGACGATCTATGTCTCGTTCACCTCATCGAAGGCCTTTGCGACCTACGGCATCGATTTTACCGACTGGGCCCGCCAGTACGAACGGCTGTTCAAGGACAAAGGCTGGACCATTGCGCTCAAGAACATGCTGGTGCTCGGCATCGGCAGTTTTCTGGCCATCGTCTTCGGGTTCATTCTTGCTGCCCTGATCGATCGCGAGAAGCGCGGCGAGGGCTTTTTCCGGACGGTGTTCCTCTATCCGCTGGCGGTCTCGCTGATCGTCACCGGCGTGGCGTGGCGCTGGATGTTCAACCCCAGCTTCGGCCTGCAAGGTGCGCTGCATTCCATCGGCCTTACCTTCATCAGCTTCGATTGGCTCTCCAAGCCCGAGACCGCCATGTACGGCATCATCCTCGCCTCGGTCTGGCAGGGCGCCGGCTTCTACATGGCGCTGATGCTCTCGGGCCTCAAATCCATCAACACCGAGATCTGGAGCGCTGCCCGTCTCGATGGGGTCAGCTTCTGGCGGCTCTACGCCGAGATCATCATCCCGATGATGAAGTTCACCTTCCTCACCTGCGCCATTCTGCTCTCGCTGGGCGTGGTCAAGGCCTACGACATCGTCGTGGCCATGACCAATGGCGGGCCGGGGCAGGCCACCTGGGTGCCGGGCTACTTCACCATCAACGCCTATTGGGTGAAGTCCAACCTCGCCTATGCCTCCGCCGCCGCCGCGCTGATGCTGGGCATCACGGCGCTGATCTTCCTGCCGCTGGTGCTGCTCACCGCCTGGCGCGAACGGGCGAGGACGTCATGAGCACGGGTCTGCTTTCGGGCGACGCCCGCGTCGAGGCAGCGCCGCGGTTCCCCCGCAAGCGCAAGGGCATCTCGGGGCGCTCGATCGCCATCCTGGTTTTCCTGAGCATCTGCGCTGCCTTCTTCTGCGTGCCGCTCTATGTCATCGTCACCACCTCGTTCAAGACGATGGAGCAGATCCGCGAAGGCGCGATCTTCTCGCTGCCCTCGCCCATCACATTCGAGGCTTGGGTCAACGCCTGGGATCATGCCTGCTCCGGCATCCGCTGCGAGGGTCTGAAGGTCGGCTTCTGGAACTCGGTGGCGATCCTGTTCCCCAGCCTGATGCTGTCGCTGACGCTGTCGTCGATCACCGGCTACGCGCTGGCGCTGTGGAAGGTGCGCTGGGCCGGCACCTTCCTTTTCATCCTCTTCATCTGCGCCTTCGTGCCGTTCCAGATCATCATGATCCCGCTCATCATTCTGAGTTCGGGCCTCAAGGTCTACGGCACCATATGGGGCATCGCCATCATCCATGCGGTGCTCTCCATGCCCTTCCTGACGCTGGTCTTCCGCAACTACTACAAGGGCATTCCGCAGGAGATCATGAGCGCCGCGATGATGGACTCCGGCTCCTTCTGGCGCGTCTTCGGCGAGATCATCGTGCCCATGAGCGGCAACATCTTCATCGTCGTTCTGATCCTGCAGGTCACCTCGATCTGGAACGACTTCCTGCTCGGTCTGACCTTTGGCGGCCTCGGTACCCAGCCGATGAGTGTCGTACTCGCCAATGTGGTCATCACCACCACCGGCGAGGCGGCCTACAACGAGAACATGGCGGCAGCGCTGCTCACCGCCATCCCGCCACTCGTCATCTACTTCATTCTCGGCAAGTTCTTCGTCCAGGGCATCACTGCCGGCGCAATCAAGGGGTAAGCGGGCATGCCACGGGTCATCTTCGAAGACATCATCAAGAGCTACGGCAAGCTGACGGTTCTCAAGAACCTCGATCTGGCCATCGACGACGGCGAGTTCCTCGTGCTGCTCGGTCCCTCCGGTTGCGGCAAGACCACCCTGCTCAATCTGCTGGCTGGGTTGCTCGATGTCACGGCGGGCCGGATTACCATCGGCGACCGCGACGTCACCGACCTCGACCCCAAGGACCGTGGTCTCGCCATGGTTTTCCAGTCCTACGCGCTCTATCCCACCAAGACGGTGCGCGGAAACCTGAAGTTCGGTTTGGCCGCTCACAAGCTGCCGACTGCCGAGATCGAGCAACGCATCGCCTGGGCCGCCCGCTTGTTGCAGATCGAGCCGCTGCTCGATCGCAAGCCGGCCCAACTCTCGGGCGGCCAGCGCCAACGCGTCGCCATCGGCCGGGCGCTGGTCAAGAAGGTCGGCGTGTTCCTCTTTGACGAACCGCTCTCCAATCTCGATGCCAAGCTGCGCACCGAGATGCGGCTCGAGATCAAAAAGCTCCATGACGAGCTTAAGTCGACCATCGTCTACGTGACGCACGACCAGATCGAGGCCATGACCATGGCGACGCGCATCGCCGTCATGGATGCCGGCGTCATCCAGCAGTTCGGAACGCCCGACGAGATCTACGGCCGCCCGGCAAATCTGTTCGTCGCCGGCTTCATCGGCTCACCCGCCATGAATCTGCGCCCCGCCACCCTTTCGGTGGCCGGCGGCAAGGTTGCCGCGCGCGCCGCCGGCGTCGACCTCGACGTCAGCCATTATGGTTTTCTCACCGCGCCGCGCGATGGCCAGAGCGTCGTCATCGGCTTGCGGCCGGAACATTTCGGCGAGCCCGACGCGGCCGTGACCGATCCTGCCGGAAATTTCTCGCTGCCCGTCCAGCACAGCGAAAAAACCGGCAGCGATGCCACCGCCTATCTCAAATTCGGCGATGGCCTGATCGCCACCCGTGTCGACCCCGAACTGATCGGCCGCTTCAAGCAGGGCGATACGGTCAACATTTCCTTCCCGCAGGGGAAGCTGCATGTCTTCGACGCCCAGAGCGGGCGCCGACTCTAGGTCGAGCACCGCACCCGATCTTGCTGGGGGTGGCGGTGATCGATGCGGCGACCCCGCCGAAAGGCAACGGGACGCCAATGCCCGGGCTCACCGGCCCGGCCTACCCAGGTTCTCCCAGGTAACGGGCGGACCGCACGCGGGCCTTGGAGGAAGGGAGCCGTGTCAGCGGCCGTTCTGAGGAAGGGCTTGGGCGTGACCGATGGCCGGATCTTCCGGCAGGCCCCGCCGCAAGGCAGGGACGTGAAACGTCGACTCGCCGAAGGCGAGCCAAAAGGGAGAGACACGAATGCATATGAAATCATTGGCGACCATGGCAGCCGCACTGCTGCTCAGCGCCGCGCCGCTCGCTGCCACCGCCGAAGAACTGATCGTCTATCACGGCTGGTCGTCCAAGGCCGAAGTCGCGGCCCTCAACATCCTCCAGGCTGCCCTTAACGAAAAGGGCCACACCTGGAAGGATCTGGCGATTCCGCACAACTCGGGCGTCAACGTCTCCATCGTCAACATGGTGACTGGTGGCGATCCCCCGAACGCCTTCGTCACCTCCGATCCGCATATCTTCCGCGACCTCGCCGGTCTCGGCCTCGAGCGTGACCTGACCGACTACTACAAGGAGATCGGCGCGGCCGACAATTTCTTCCCGATCGTGCAGGAACTCTCCACGGTCGACGGCAAGATGGTGAAGGTGCCGCTCTTCCTGCACATCGACGGCATGGTCTACTGGAACATGGACGTCGCCAAAAAAGCCGGTGTCGATCCGACAGCCTGGAAGAGCGTCGACGACATGATTGCCGACTTCCCCAAAGTCAAAGCCGCTGGCTTCGTGCCTGCGGCCGTCGGTGGGCAAGCCTTCCAGGTCGGATATCTGTTCCATGCCATGGTCGCTGCCCTAGCCGGGCCGGACATCTACGACCGCATCTATTCGGAAACCCCCGACCCGACCGCCTTCGATACGCCCGAAGTGCGCAAGGCCATCGAAGTCGTACGGGCCTTCTCCAACGAAGCCACCCCCGAAAGCGAGAATCGTCCCTGGAACGAGACCACCAATACGGTGATCGCCGGCCAAGCCCTGTTCCACATCATGGGCGACTGGATGAAGGGCGAATGGCTCGCCGCCGGCAAGGTCCCGGGGGTCGACTTCGGCTGCGAAGTCATCCCCGGCGCGCTCGCCGTTCCGGTGACCTCCGATGCCATGGGCATCCTCGGCGGCCAGCCGGCGGAAAAGGACAAGGCCGAACTCGACCTCGTCGCTGCCTTCGTCGACCCGATCGTCTCGGCCAAGGCCAATCAGCAGAAGGGTTCGACCAGCCCGCGTGCCGACGCTCCGACCGAGTTCCGCGATGCTTGCAACCAGGTGGCCATGGACGCCATGAACAAGCCAAACGGCGCGGTGAAGAACCCCTTCAACGTCATCACCGGCGACTGGAACAACGGCATCTGGACGGCGATGTACAACTTCTGGAGTGACAAGAACCAGACGACGGACGATGCCGTCGCTGCACTCAAGGACGCGTACGACCTGACGTTCAACTGATCGCGGGGGCCGGCGGGGAGACCTCCCAACTCCCTGCCGGTCCTCCCTGTTTCGACCGGCGCTCCGGCGTCCCAAGGTTCGCCGGGCAGCGTCAACAGCTGGGCCCCCGGCAGCTGGTGCTTCGCCTATGTGGCCTACCCGATGCGCAAAGCGGCCTGAGCCTCGCGCCCCAAGATTTGGAGAACAACGTGCAGCCTTTCACCAGCCTCGGTCATTTCAACCTCAAGACCAGCGACCTTCAGGCCTCGATCGACTTCTATGCCAAGCTCGGCTTTCCCGAGTTCCTGCGCCTGACCCAAGCCGACGGCCGCACCTGGATCGTCTACCTGCGCATCACCGATGAGCTCTATATCGAGCTGCTGCCGGGGGGCACCGGCCGCGCCGGTGACCAGCAGGCCGCAGGCCTCAATCACCTCTGCCTGACCACGCCGGACATCGAGGACACAGCCGCGCACCTGGCGAACGTCGGCATTGCCCTCGTTTCGCCGCTTGATCCCACCAGACGCGGTGTGGACGGCAATCGCGGCATGTGGATTGTCGATCCCGACGGCAATCGGATCGAAATCATGGAGATGGCTCCCAGCTGCGATCAGTATGCTGCGATCAACACCTTCCGCGACACGGGCCGGGCCACCACGCTGTCCCGTCCCATCTAGGGCATTTCACCGCTGAAAGCGCTCCAGCAACGGATTTTGCCGCGGCGTTGCCGGAAGACGACATCATCGTCCGAGTGGGAAGGCCGATCAGCCGATGACCCGCGGGCTGCAGCTGCAAGGAAATCAAGTGAGCAAACGCATAGTATTCACCGGCGGCAGTGGGAAGGCCGGGCGGCATGCCGTGGCCTATCTTCTTGCCCAGGGTCACACCGTCTTCAACCTGGACCTCAAGCCGCTCGACATCGAGGGCGTCAACACGCTCAACGCCGATCTCACGGATAGCGGCCAGGTGTTCAACGCGCTTTCGATGCATTTCGACTTCGATGGCTTCAGGACCGGAAGGGGGCCAGCCCCGGTCGACGCCGTCGTACACTTCGGTGCCGTTCCCCGTGTGCTGCTGCAGCCCGACAACGAGACGTTCAAGGCCAATGTCGTTTCGACGTACAATGTGATCGAGGCTGCGACCAAGCTCGGGATCAGGAAGATCGTCATCGCTTCAAGCGAGACCACCTACGGCGTATGCTTTGCAGAAGGCGACCGGGACTACCACGCGTTCCCGCTCGAGGAAGACTACGACATCGACCCGATGGACAGCTATGGGCTTTCCAAGCTGGTCAACGAGAAGACCGCGCGCGCCTTTGCCGCGCGCACCGGCGCCGACATCTACGCCCTGCGCATCGGCAACGTGATGTCGCCGGAGGACTACGCAAACTTCCCCGGTTATCTCGCCAATCCACCATCCCGCAAACGCAATGCCTGGAGCTATATCGACGCGCGCGACCTCGGCCAGATCGTCGATCTCTGCATTGGCAAGGATGGGCTGGGGTTTCAGGTCTTCAACGCGGTCAATGACGAGATCGTCGCCAACGAGCCGACAGAGACCATATTGCGCAAGTACGCGCCGAACACGCCGATCACCCGCCCGATGGGCCAGCGCGAAGCCCCCCTCTCGAACCGCAAGATCCGCACCATTCTCGGGTTCAAGGAACAGCACAACTGGCGCAAGTATCTCCCAACTGCCTGAACCGCCCAGGTGCCGGATCACCGGGCGGTCGTCGAGGTCCGGGCCGGAACGACAGTATCCGCCGGCGCACGGGCCATGCTTCACCAGCGCCAGTCCCATGGTTGACCGACGCAAACCGAGAGCCCTGGAATTCGGGACGCCTGCCGACCCACAACGCCGGCAGGCAACGCTTCAGCCGAGACCGCCGCTGATGCGGTCTGCCGTGGCCAGCGCCGTGGCGCGGACCAGTTGTTCGTATTCGGCGTCGCGGCCGGCGAGGAACGGGATGCTGACGGCGGCGACCACGTCGCCCGAGCGATCGCGGATCGGCGCGGCGTAGGAGTTGACCGAGGCGCTGAACTCGCCATGGTCGCGCGCCCAGCCCTGCTCGCGCACCCGCGACAGCTCCTCCTCCAGCGCTTCCGGCTCGATCATGGTGCGTTCGTTGTAGAGCGTCAGTGGCCGCGAATAGATGCGCTGCCGTTCGGCCTCGGGCAGGAAGGCGAACAGCGCCTTGCTGCTGCCGCCGGCATGGATCGGCAACTGCTCGCCGACCCTCGCATGCAGCGCGTGCTGCTTGTTGCCGGGGGCGACCGCGACGACCAGCACATGGCCGCGATCATAGATCGAGATTTTGGCCGTCTCCCCCAGTGAGCGCGCCACGAAATCGAGATGCGGCTGCGCCGCCTTGGCGACCTGCCCGCCGGATGGCATGCCGACGGCGTCGGCGAGCGACAGCAGGCGGCTCCCCAGCACATAATCGGTATTTTCGAGCTGACGGACCAGCCCATGCGCCGTCAGCGAGTTGAGGATGCGGTAGACGGTCGAGCGCGTCACCCCCGACTGTTCGACGAGGCGCTTGAGGCCCAGCCCGTTCGGGGCCCGCTCCAGTTGCTGCAGAATAGCCATCATCCGTTCGATCGCCGGATTGCGGTTCTGCGCCTCGATCTCCGCCTCACGCATGGCTTGACATCCTGTCCGTTTGGTCGGCACGGTTATCATCTGATACCAAGAGTTTCAAATAAGAAACTTTGGTGTTGCACGGTTACTGTTCTTCGGGGAGGGGCCTGGTGACCTATCGTCGAATCTCGCGCGCCACTGGCTGTGCGTGCGTACCCTTGGCGGGCGCACCCGTGGCGCCGCGGCAGAACGACCGATGACCGTCACCAAACCGAGGGCTGGCCGCACCGGCGCGCGCCGACATGGATTGTCGTCGCGCGACAGCCTGGTGCTGCTGTTGTTGGCGCTGCCTGGCATTGCCTGGTTCCTGGTGTTTGCCTACGGCCCGATGGTCGGCCTCGTGGTGGCGTTCAAGGCCTTCAACATTCGCGACGGCATCTTTGGCAGTCCGTGGAACGGGCTCGCCAATTTCCGCTACTTCCTGATGAGCGGCGACGCGGCGACCGTCGTCTTCAACACGGTGTTCCTCAATGCGCTGTTTCTCGGCGCATCGCTGCTTGCAGGGCTCGTCCTGGCGCTGATGCTCAACGAGATCCGCGGCGGCCCATATCGCCGCTTCATGCAGTCGGTGATCTTCTTTCCCTATTTCGTCTCGCCGATCGTCATTTCCATCATGCTGCAGGTGATCCTCTCGGGGGTCGGCGGGCGCGGCGGCCTCGTCAACAACCTGCTGAGCGTCGTCGATCTGCCGCAGGTCAGCTGGTACACCGAGCCCGGCGCCTGGCCGTGGATCCTCACCATCGTCAAGGTCTGGCAATTGGGCGGCTACACCTCGGTGATCTTCCTCGCTGCCATCACCTCGATCTCCGAGGAGGTCTACGAGGCGGCGGAGATCGACGGGGCGAGCCGCTGGCGCATGGCGCTGTCGATCACCGTGCCGCTGCTGCTGCCGACGTTCGCGGTGCTGGTGGTGCTGGGCGTCGGCCGCATGTTCTTCGGCGATTTCGCCACCATCTACGCCATCGTCCAGGACAATGGCGTGCTGTTCCCGACCACCGACGTCATCGACACCTATGTCTTCCGCTCGCTGCGGATGATCGGCGACTTCGGCACCACGGCCGCCATCGGCCTGTTCCAGTCGGTCGTCGGCTTCGTCTTCGTGGCGGCGGCGGTCCTCGTGCAGCGCCGCTTCCAGAAAGAGAGCAGCATCCTGTGAGCGCCATCGATCAGGATAGTGCTGGGGTTGCGGCGGACATGGCGGCGCAACCCGTTCGCAAGGCGGTGCGACGCCGGATGGAGCCGTTCGCGGCCGTCAGCTACGTCACCGTCACGCTGTTCGGGCTGTTCTGCCTGGTGCCGCTCTGGATGATCGTCGCGGGCTCCTTGACCGACGAGTCGGTGCTGGGCCTCAACGGCTATAGCCTCTTTCCGCAGCCCTTTTCGCTGCGGGCCTACGAGCTGCTGTTCACCGGGCAATCGCTGCTCAACGGCTACATCGCTTCGCTGTTCATCACCGTGGTCGGCACGATCCTCTCGATCTCGTGCACCGCCGCGATCGCCTGGGTCATTGCCCGGCGCCTGCCGTTCATCAGCCGTCCGCTGACCATTTTTGCCTATGTGCCGATGCTGTTCAACGGTGGCCTGGTGCCGTTCTACCTGCTGGTGACGCAGGTGCTGGGTCTGACCAACAGCTGGTTCGCCATGATCCTGCCGCTGATGCTGGCGCCCTTCCTGATCTTCGTGACGGTGAGCTTTTTCCGCCAGATGCCGGAGGAAATCCTCGATGCGGCCCGTATCGACGGGGCCGGCGAGTTGCGCATCTTCTTCCAGATCGTCCTGCCGCTGTCGAAGCCGATCCTCGCGGTGCTCGGGCTGTTCTACGCCGTCACCTATTGGAACGAGTGGTTCACGGGCCTGCTCTTCCTCACCGATCCGGACAAGTTCCCACTGCAACTGATCCTGCAGAACCTCATCTCCAACGTCACCAATGCGGCGAGCCTGCCGAGCTCGGCCGGGGCGGCGATGGCGCCGGTCTACCAGCTGCGCTTTGCCATGACGGTGCTCACCGTCGGCCCCATTCTGCTCGCCTACCCATTCGCACAACGCTTCTTCGTCAAGGGCATCACCCTTGGCGCCACCAAGGGGTGACGACGGCACCTGAGCCCGTCGCGCCCAAATGAGGAGGAGACGACCAACATGAGACTCACACGCAGACACTTCATGGCCCTCAGCGGGGCCGCGGGCATGGCCACGGCCTTCTCGGGGCTGTCGCCGGCATTCGGCGCCAGTTCGGGCACCTCGGTGGCCTTGCTGCCGTCGCAGGCGCCGACCAACTGGAAGGCCGTGCTCGACCTGGCTAATGCCAAGCTCATGGCGGAGCATGGCTTCACCTTCGATGCCCAGTTCATCAACTGGAGCAACTACGGCCAGCAGTCGCTGCTGAAATTCACCGCCGGCGCCCAGTTCGACACGGCGCTGCAGGCGCTGTGGCTCAACATGGCGCAGCTGCAGCAGAGCGGCGCCCTCGCCGACCTGACCGGGCAGATCGACAAGTGGCCGAACCTGAAAAAGCAGATCGCGCCCAAACTGATCGAAGCCAATTCCTGGGGTGGCAAGTTGTGGGGCATTCCGCAGGTCAACAGCGCTGGCCGCATCCAGCACTTCGGCATCCGGCAGGATCTGGCGGAGAAGTACGGCTTCGCCGAGATCAACGACTTCCAGACGCTCGAGAAGTTCTTCTACGCCATCAAGGAGAAGGAATCGGGGGTCACGCCGTTCGCCCTCGCCTCGCAGACCGGCTGGCAGACCGCGGTGGCGACCCCCACCGGCATGTTCAATGAGCACTCGTGGGAAAATCCCTACACCATGCAGTACTCGCTGGCCGGGTCAGGGCTGCGCTTCTACTTCGACAAGGATGCCGCCACGACCGGCTCGTCACGGCCAATCCCCTGGTGGGACGATGCCGGCACCGTCGAGGCGCTGCGAAAGATCCGCCAGTACTACAATGATGGCATCATCAACGCCGACGCGCTCAACGTCGACCAGGCGACCATCGAGAGCCAGTTCGGCGCCGGCCGCTTCGCCGGCCTCTGGTCGATGACGGATGGCCTGCAATCCAACCGGTTGGCCGGATTGCAGCGGGCCGTCCCCACCGCGGCCCTGGGCCAGGTCCTGCCCTTTGGCGGGGCGCTGGGCAGCGTCAAGCCGGTGCAGACCTTCCAGGCCGACAACATGATCGTGGTCAATGCCAATGGCGGCGATGTCGATCGCGCCATGGCGCTGCAGGATTGGTTCTCGGTGCAGGAGAACCACGATCTGGTCGGCCTCGGCATCGAGGGCACGGACTGGAAGGCGGTTGGCGACCGCGGCTTCGAGCAGCTCAGCACCTATAGCTTCCCCAGCTATGCTATCCTGTGGCGCGCCGGGCTCGAGCGCCTCACCTCGTCGATGACCGAGTCCGAAAAGAAGGTCTTCGGCTGGGCCCAGAACTACGACAACTTCACCTCGGACACCTTCGCCTCGTTCATCGCCGACGTGACCCCGGTCAAGGAAGCCGCGGCGCAGATGAACAACGTGATGACCCAGTATGCCAACCCGCTGTTCTACGGCGTCGGCGACGTCGATGCCGGGCTCGACAAGCTGAAGAAGGCCGCCGACGCGGCCGGCCTCGACGTGATCATGACCGAACTGACCAAGCAGGGCGACGCCTATCTCAAAGCGCGCACATAGCCTGTTATGACAGCGAGCGAAGGGCGCCGGTGGCGCTCTTCGATCCGCCCGCTCAGCTGGCAAGCAGGGAACATTCCTCGATATACGCCGGCAGTCCGGCGATCACCCCCGACACGAGGCCCGGTATCTCCTCGGCCCGCGCGCCAAAGCGAAGTTCGAGCAGGTGGATCGGAAACACCTCGTCGACGAGCAGCACCGGCATTGCTGCACAGAACCACACGTAAAAGCCGTAGAGCGACAGATAGGCGAGGCGAACGTCGGCTGTAGCGCGCACGACGCCGCCGGCCGCAACTGAGGCCAGATAGGTCTCGAACAGCGATCGCTCGTCCGCCGCAATAGCCGCGCCGCTACGTCCCCAGCAGATTGCCGAGCCGACCATACAGCCGGCGTCGACCCCGAGGGGGTCGCGGGTGATGCTGGCCCAGTCGACGGCGACGGTCTCGTTCTCGCCACTGAACAGGTTGCCGACATTGCAGTCGCCGAAGCACAGCGATGCCGGGAGGAGTGCCGCCTTCTGGTTGAGCTTGTCGACCAGGCGCAGGAATTCGCCCGCTTTATCGAGTGACACGTCTCGATAGGCGTTGCGGACGTAGCGATGCTGGTGCAGCTCTCGCAGCCGCGCGGCCTGCTGCACCGCCGGAGTGCGGTCCCACCGCAACTGGAAGGAGTTGCTCCGGGGCTCGAACGGCAGCGTGGCGGGTGATCTGGCTTGATGTGCGTTCCATGAGCCGAGGTGAGCCGCCATGCCATCGAGCTCCTCAAGGGTGAACGGCGGCTTCTGCAGGCCGGTCAGGTCCTCCAGCCACAGCAGGGTGGTCGAACCTGGGCCATCGGTGATCAGGTAGCAGCGCGCCGGACGGAACCGTGCTTCACCCGTGTCGAACACCCCATCGCGATAGACGAGCACCTCGTTGGCGGCATCGACGAAGCTGTTGGCGCGAGGCGCCTGCAGCAAGTCGATCACCTTGATCACGCACGACCAGGCCTGGAGTTGCCCTTCGGCGTCGGTCGCCTGGCCGCTGACATGCAGCATGCCGATGGTACGGCTGTCATAGTGGTGCGCCGACAGCCGGATGATTTTCGGCGCGCCGATCAGCGCCGGCCTTTCGGAGCCGAGCACGGCAGCTGCGATGGCCGCGAATTCGCCCGGACCCAGGGTCCGGGCAATCGACTTGAGGCGATCGGCTTCCTGTTCCGCGGCCATTTCGACCTGCCTTGCCGGGACGCTCTGCCCACCTATTGCGCCGGTTCGATATTCTGGTTCAGCCGGAACAGGTTGTCAGGGTCGAACTTTCGCTTCAACTGGGCCAATCGCTGGTAGTTGTCACCGTAGGTGGCCGCGATCCTTTCGCTTCCCTCGTCGGCCATCATGAAGTTGGGGTAGGCCCCCTTCAGGTCGAACGGGTGCATGCCGGTCCAGTAATCTCGTGCCCATTGCCTGGTCGCTGCCGCTTCCGACGGATCGCCGGTGACGCCGACGATGACCATCGACCAGGTCGCATCGCGGGCGTTCCAGGCCGCGTCGGCCGGGCGCTTGCGGTGCACGGCACCGTCGATCGGGTAGAGATGCATCGCCGACAGTGGCGTTGGCACCTTTGCCGCGTGCTTGAGGTGCTCGGTGATTGCGTCGTCCGACAGGTCGCGAACGAAATCGCCCTTCCAGTACCATTGCAGCCCTTTGGGGTAGAGCGCGTCGAACATGGCTTGCAGGGCGGTGTAGGGCATCGGGCCGCACCAGTCGATCAACGGTTTTGGCAGGCTGGCCCGAAGCTTATTGACGTCGGCCTCACCACTGGCGCCGTTATGCGCCACCAGCAGCACGCACATTTTCTTGTTCCAGTGTTCCTCGGGAAACGGCGCTCCCGGCGGTACGGTCTGCAGGCCCAGCCAGACGTAGAAGTCGTCGGCCGAATTCGCCTGGAACTCGCGATACCAGCGCATCACTGTCGGAGCGTCGGACAAGTCGAAGATGATCGGCCCGGCATAGAGCGTCTTGGCGGGATGGGTGCGGAACAGAAAGCTCGTTACGACACCAAAATTGCCGCCGCCACCTCTGAGCGCCCAGAGCAGGTCCTGGTTGGCCGTTTCGCTGGCCGTAACGAACCTGCCATCGGCAAGCACCACGTCTGCCTCGATGAGGCTATCCACTGCGAGGCCGTACTGCCGGCTGAGATAGCCATGACCGCCGCTCAAGGTCAGCCCGGCGACGCCGGTGGTCGAGATGATGCCGAACGGCACCGCCTGTCCGAACGCATGCGTGGCATGGTCGACATCGCCGGTCGTGCACCCCGCGGCGACCCGCACTGTTTTGTTTGCAGGATCGACGCGGACCCCTCTGAACAGCGACATGTCGATGACCAGCCCGTCGTCGACACTGGCGAAGCCCGGCCCATTGTGCCCGCCTCCGCGGATCGCCAACGGCAGCCTGTTGTCGCGACCGAAATTGACTGCGGCGATGACATCGGCCACGTCGACGCATTGCGCGATGACCAGCGGTCGCTTGTCGATCATCCCGTTATAGAGCTGCCGCGCCTCCTCGTAGCCGGCGTCGCCGGCGCGGATCACCGGGCCACGGTGATTTGCTGCGAAGATTCCGATTGCTTCTGCGTCCATGATCCCCTCCCGGCGCTTTCGATAGCGAGGCTGAGGATAGACAAGTGCGAAGTGTCGATCTGTCCCCCGCAACGGGGACATGGGCGCTATACCGGCGCTGCCACCGACAGCAGCACGCGGATCAGCGCGCCCTGCGTGCGGACACCAGTCTTTTCGTACACGCGATCCAGGTGGGTTCGGGACGAGCTTTCCTTGATCCCCATCAGGGCGGCGGCCTGTTCCAGCGAGCGCCCGGCGATCACGTGACCGGCAATCGCCTTCTGCGCCGTCGAGAGGCCGAAAATGATGGCGGCGACGTCCAGCTGTCGGTCGGTGCGGCCGTCATCGCCCAGGGAAAACAGGATGGTGCCCCCGTCGCCGATGACCCACCAGACCTTAGCGGGACGGCCCTCGCCAGTGTGGAGCACGATGGGAAGTGAACCGCGACGCGGGATGAATTGTTTGCCGAGATCATCGGCCCAGCGGATGCCGTCATAGAGGCTGCGATCGGCCTCGGAATTGCGGATGTGCAGCCTGCCGTTGCGGACGATCAGGTCGTCATCGGCGGCAAGCGCAGCGTCGGCAGCGGCGTTTTTCCAGACGATCGAGCCGGTCGGGTCGAGCCGCAGTACCGATGTTCTTGGCGCTCCGGTGCTGGGGTCGAGAAAGCCGTCGAGCACGATCTTCCACTTACCGTCGTGCTTTTCGAGGATGCGCAGTTGATGGGCCGGATTGGGACCGGCCCGGTGCGCGGGAACGGGTCCGGGGTAGCGCCGCGTGAAACTCACCCAGGCGATGCTGTCGGAGACCCTGACCACGAGATTCTCGATGATGCCGTTCTCGCCGCCGCGCGTTTCTGGCTGGGTCGAGCTCAACCATTGGCGCGCCAGCGGTGCAGTCTCGTCCCAGCCGGTTCTGACCCAGTTGCCGGCGATCGGCGAGGCGTTCCACCAGGAGACGTACGGCGCATGGTGGTGGGCCTCAGCATAGGAGTCGAAGTCGTGCGACGAGAAGGCCTTACGCTCCATCTCGATCACCGCCAGAATGGCATCGACTTCAGAAGTAGCCATCACCCCCCTCCAACGTGCTCCCAAATGGAGAAGCTACAGGGCAACTGGTGGAGGCAACAGTGCCGCATGCGGCGAAAGCGCGGCGCACGCCTCAACTGGCAGCGCGATCCCTTCTCTCGCCATGGCGCGCTGCACGGCGGGCCGCTGCAGCGTCAGCTGCGCATGCCGGGTCCAGGCGGGATAGCGGTCCCGCATCGAAAACCCGATCGAGCTTCCCCAGCGATAGAACACCAGCAGGAACGGGTCGACGATCGAGAACCGCTCCTCGACGCTCCACGTGCGGGTGTCGGCAAGGGCCCGCTCGATGTCTTGATAGGCGGCCTCGACGACCCTCTTGCCCTGCGCAGCGAGTGCCGGGGCATGCGAGGGATCCGGATCGAACCGCTCCGGCCGCCAGATCAGCCCATAGCCAACGCTGTGCAGCCAACCGCTGAGCCAGGCCAGCCATTCGGTGATCCGCGCCTCTAGCAGGGGGTCTGCCGACTGGGCGAGGGCGTGTTCCGGATAGCGGCTTGCGAGGTAACGCAGGATTGCCGGCAGCTCGGTAAGGACCTTCGCTTCGCCGCGGATGCGCAGCGCCGGGACCCGGCCTTTCGGATTGATCGAGAGGTATGGCTCGCGCTGCGTGTCGCGGTTGGCGACCGACACCGCGAACAGCTCGAACTCGGCGCCAACCTCTTCGAGAATGATATGGACGGCCATCGAGCAGGCGCCCGGGGCGTAGAACAGCTGGTACATTGCTTGGATGCCTTCACGCCCCTGTGGGGCCGCTGGTGTTGCGATCTCCGGCCAAGCGTCGATGAACCCGCCTCCAAGCTCAAACCATCATTTCGCCAGCGGTGCCATTAGTGCTACTAATGGCCATGGTCGGAAAACGGCTCCCCAGCATTCAGACGATGCGCGCCCTCGAGGCGGCGGTGCGGCTCCGCTGCTTCACCACGGCAGCGGCCGAGCTCGCCTTGTCCCAGGGGGCGGTGAGCCAGCACATCAGGGCGCTGGAGCAGCGCCTCGGGCACTCGCTGTTCGTCCGCACCGCTACAGGGGTCGAACCAAACGCCGTATCACAGGCGCTGGCGTTGCAGGTTCGCCAGGGCCTGACCGTGCTCGACCGAGCCTTCGACCAGATGCCCAGGGGATCCGACCATCGCCGCGCGGCCGCTGGGCGCGAGCGCCTGGTCATCAGCACCCTCCCGGCCTTCGCCACCAAATGGCTGATGCCGCGGCTCGACGACTTCACGCGCCTCCACCCCGAAATTGAGCTCGAGATCGAGACGTCCGCCACGCTCGCCCGGCTCGACGCCAGTGATGGGATCGACGCCGCCATCCGCTACGGTGGCGGCGCCTGGCCGGGCACGACGGCCGAGCATCTGATGGACGAAGTGGTGTTCCCCGTGGCGAGCCCGGATTATCGCGGCGGCAACCTCCCGGTATTGCCCACGGACCTGGCAGACTGCGTGCTGCTCCGGCAGTCGGTGCAGCCGTGGACCCCCTGGTTCCAGGCCGCCGGGCTCGATCTCGTCGAGCCGCAGGATGGCGTGTTGTTCTCGGACACCCTGTTGGCCGTCCAGGCTGCCCTCGCCGGACGGGGCATCTTCCTGGCGCGCCGCTCCATTGTCGAGGATGAACTCCGCTCGGGCCGGCTGGTCCGCCTCTGGACGCACGAGATCGTCGACGTGCATGCCCACTATCTGGTCTGGCCGACCTCGAGCAATCGCCTCGCTGCGATCGGCAAACTGCGCTCCTGGCTGCTCGATGAGGTCACCCGGTGGCTGGCCGACCTGGCGACGCGTTAGTGACGACCTCAGCCGGCGACTGGCCGGTTCAGCAGATAGCGGCGCTGCTGGATGAGCTCGGCGCGCGAGTGCGACAGCAACTCGACTGTCTCCAGCGGTTCGAAGCCAAGCTTCAGTAGCACCTTCGCCGATGCGGCGTTGTCGGCGGCGTGCCCGGCCTGCAACTGCTTGAGGCCGGCCTCGGCGAAGGCGAAGCGGACCACGGCTGCCGCCGCTTCGCTGGCAAACCCACGGCCCCAGACGCCTCGGTCGAACCAGTAGCCGAGCTTGCCCTGGCCCTCGCTGATGCCGTCGATGTCGACGAGGCCGATAAACTGCGCCTCGTGTTCGACGGCGAAGCGGTAAGCTTCCCCGGCTTCCCATTGGCGCGGGTGATCGGCGAACCAGACGCCGAGCACCTGGAGGTCCGGCGGGTAGGACGCCATGCTCAACATGCGGCTGACCTCCCACTCCGAGCGGATCTCGAAGGCCCGCTCGGCATCGCCGGCGGTGCTTGGCCTCAGGACCAGACGATTGCTCATCGCAGTTACAGCGCGCCCTCGTCGCCGGTGAACGTCACTTCCACGACGACGCCATCGTTCGAGACGAGGCAGCGCCAGGGCGCCTGGTCCGGGCCGACGCCGATCAGCACCGCCGAGTTGGCCTCGGAATAGTCCTTGCCCAGCACGACGAGCTGGCTGTTGCCGGTCTGCTGCGCGACCGCCGCGAGGCAGGCTTTCACCGTCACATCCTGCGGATCGATGCGGGGCGGCTCATCCGCCGATGCCGACACTGCAACCAGGGCGCCGCAAAGCGCCGCGCCCCAGGCCCGCCAAAGCATGATCATTCTCCGCGCTCCGTTGCCGTGCAACTTAGAGCAACGGCACTGCGGGTCCAATCCGCGAGGCCGTTCACCGCCGTCCCTTGCCCTGTCGAGCTCGATGGCAATTACTGCCGCTGGAACGGCACCGTCGTCGTCAGCGTTTGTCCGGATCGATTGAGCTCAACCGTGAAGTCGACGGTAATCTGCTTGCCGCTGAGTTCGAGGACCGAGTTGATCTGAATCGGGGTGCCCACCCGGTCGCTCTGCTTTTCACTCAATTTGAAGATGATGCTGCCGCCTTGCTTTGCTCCCACCGCGGCGGCCGAGAGCCCAACATTGGAGCGCATCGTCGCTTCGTAGCGGTTGGCCTTGTCGTTGAAAAAGATCGTACCGGACACCGACAGATTCATGTTCACCAGGCTGCAGCGCCCGGCATAGTTGATCTTGACCAGCCGGCCCTGCGTCACCTTAAGGCGGCAGGAAAAGGCCTCGGGCTGGTCGCCACCACGCAGTACGCTGCTGCCGCTCCAGTTCCCGATATAGGAGCGGAGCAGGGCCGTTTCGGCGTCTCCGGCGTGGCTCGGTACCGCAAACAGCACCGACATTGCTACCGCCATCAGCAGCGCCCCGAAAATATAACGCATCACAACCCCCTCCATGATGTCGAATATCTAGCGCTAGCGGTCGCTCCAATACAATAAACTATGCGTGGGAAGCGGAGTCTTGCTGTGAACCGGTGTACAAATGGGAGGTCGGCCCACCTGTTTGGCGCCTGTGCCATCGGCACCAAAGCCCTTGGAGGGCCCGGCCGGCATCGCCCGTACTCCCAGGACTGTCGCCCCTATCCGGCCGATGCTGCGCAGCGGCCGGCAGTTACCGGGTCGAATCCGGCCCCCGTGTTAACCATGCTGGAATAACAAAGGGTTAGCGCAAGGTTTCGTTAAGCGCGCTATGTTGATTCAAAGGCTTTAGATCTCTCATCGAAAAGCCAGACGTCCCGCATGTTTGCCGCCGCCCGCCCCGCCTTGCCGTTTGCCAAAACCCTGCTGCTGGTCGGGCTGACCCTGCTGCTTGCTGCCTGTGGGCGCTCGCCCTCGCACGACTATCGCGGCATCCCCGGCGATAACGACCCGCATGACGGAGTGCGCCGGGCCTGGGGTCTGCCGATCCAGGGGCTCGACGTGGCGCGCTACCAGGGCCGCATCGATTTCAACGCGGCGCGCGGTGGCGGGGTGCACTTCGTCTACATCAAGTCGACCGAGGGCAAGGACTACATCGACCCCAATTTCTACGACAACTGGCGTGGCGCGCAGGCCTCCGGCATGGCGCGCGGCGCTTACCACTTCATGACCTGGTGCAGCCTCGCTTCGCAGCAGGCCGCTTGGTTCAGAAAGATGGTGCCCAACGATCCCGACGCGCTGCCGCCGGTGCTCGATCTCGAGTGGAACAACCACTCGAGCTGCAAGAACAAGTTCAACCGCACCGATGTGCTGGAAAAGGTCCGCGTCATGCTGGCCGAGATGGAGCGGCACACCGGCAAGGTGCCGATCATCTATACCGACATGAACTTCTACAACGACATCCTCGCCGGCGAGCACTTCGACTCCTCGTTCTGGCTGCGCTCGACTGCCGCCGAGCCGCACACCAAATACGGCGACCGGCCGTGGATCTTCTGGCAGTGGACCCAGACCGGCACCATGTCGGGCGTTCGCACTGAGGTCGACCGCAACGCCTTCTATGGCAGCGAGGGCGATTGGGTGACGTTCCTGCTCACCGGGTGCGATCCGCGCGCCGTCGATCGGCTGGGCCCGCAGGGCCGCTGCCAGAGCCACAAGTAGCGGTGCCGGAGCGCTTTCAGGACAAGTCGCAGACTTTTCCGGTTCGAAAGCGCGACAAATCAAAGACTCCACCCAGGCAGTGATCTTGTCAGGATTCTGCCTTGGTTCTAGCCTCACCTAGTGATTTGCCGGAGTTGCTGCCGGCCAACAATGGAAGGGGATGCCGATGGCCAAAGGTCAGATCAGATCCAACAAGGAAGCCAAGAAGCCCAAGAAGGAAAAGGTGAAAGTGCTGGCAACGGCCGGGATGACCCCCGCCACCGCCGCACCGGCCAAGAAGAAGTAACCGGGCGACTTGAGCTCTTGAATTCGTGAAGGCCGTGGCACCCGTCGCGGCCTTTGCTTTTTAGGCTGCCAAGCCCGGGATCAGCCCGCTGCTCTTCAGCCCATCGAGCAGGAACTGCACCGCCAGCGCCGCGAGCAGCACGCCGACGACGCGGCTGACCACCGCGAGACCGGTAATGCCGAGCAGCCGCTGGATCGGGATGGCGACCAGCATCACCACATAGCAGAGCAACAGGATCGCCAGCAGCGCCAGCACCACCACGACCCATTCGATGTTGAAGCCGCCCGAGCCAGTGGTGAGCAGGATCACCGCGCTGATCGCGCCGGGACCGGCAAGCAGCGGCGTCGCCAGCGGGAACACCGAGATATCGGCGCGGCTCTGCGCCTCGTTCTCTTCTTCGGGTGTCGTGCCGGTGCCGCCGGAATGGCGGGCGAACACCATGTCGATCGAGATCAGCAGCAAGAGGATGCCGCCGGCGATGCGCAAAGCCGGCAGGGTAATGCCGAACAGCCGCAGCAGCACCTCGCCGAACACCGCGAAGAATAAGAGGATCACCGCCGCGATCACCGTACCGCGCAGCGCCATGGCACGCCGTTCGGCCTGGGTATTCTTCTGCGTCAGCGCCGCATAGACGACCAGCAGGTCGGCCGGCCCGAGGGTGGCAAAGAAGGTGGTCAGCGCAAGCAGGAACGTGTCGATCGGCATGGCCGGACAATGGCTGAGCTGGCGCCGAAAGGCGAGGGGGCCATGAGGATTTCGCCCCGAGCACCCACAAGCTCCGCAAATCAGCCGCAAAGCCGCCCGACTGACAGGGCGCCGCCATGTCCATCACCCTAGACGACAGCCCGATCGATGTGCCGCCGACGCAGCGATCGGCGTGGGGCACGTCCGTGTCGCTGGGGTTTCACGCTGTGCTGTTTGGCCTGCTGCTGCTCGGACCGAACCAGGACAAGCCAGAGCCGCTGCCACCGCCTTCAATTGCCGTGGAGCTGATGACCGCAGCGCAGTTTGCCGCGCTCACTGCGCCAGCGGAAACGCCGCCGGCTGCCGCGCCCACTACGCCGGCCACAGCGGCGTCACCTGGTTCCAGCACCACGACCCCCGCTACCAAAGCGGCGCCCGGTGGCACCATCCGCGCCACCGAGTTCTTTGCCGGGAGCCTCTTGGCCGAACCTGAAAGCGCCAGGCTGCGGGCGGCGATGACGACCCTCGATGGCAGCGAGCGGCTGGTGCAGCTGTGCAGCATTGAGGCGATCGAGCAGATCCGCCGCGCCCGGCCGGAATTCGACCCGGACACCGTCGTCGCCTATGCCATGGCCGACATGGCGACCCGCGACGGCGCGCTGATCGCCGATGGCGGCGCCTTCCGCAGCCGGCGCGAATGGTACGAGGTGAAGTTCAGCTGCGCCGCCGCGGCGGACTACTCGGCGGTCGAGCGCTTCGAGTTCTCGGTCGGCGGCTTCATCCCGCACGAGCTGTGGGAGGAGCACTATCTCACCGCGGCCGAGAGCGACGAGTGATCAGGCGATATCCTCGAGCACCGCGCTGACCAGCCGGTTCAGCGTTTCGAACTCGGCGCCGGCCGCCATGCCGACCACCGCGATCCCGAGTGCCGGGCTGCGCACCGCCTTTGCCGCCGCGCCCTGCCATTCGCCGCCATGGATCAGCAATGCCTCGCCGTGCCGCTGGCGGAGGCCAAGACCCCAGCCATAGTCGACGGAGGTGCCGTCATTGAGCCGGCCCGCTGTGGCGACGAGGTCGGCAATGCCGAGGGTGTCGCGGTTCTGCTGCTGCAGCCACAGTGCGAAGCCGCGGGAAGTGGACCACAGGCCGCCATCGCCGTGGGTGAGCGGCAGGCTCGCGCCAAGCAGCGGGAGTTGCGGTTGCCCGACGGGATCGTCGGGAAAGCCGATGCCGTCGAGGCCGAGCGGCTCGAATAGCTGCGTCGCGGCGAACTGGGTAAACGGCATCTCGCTGGCGTTTGCGATGACCCGGGCGAGCAGCACATAGCCGAGGTTGGAGTAGCGATAGGCGGCGCCCGGCGATCCGGGCAGTTCGGCGAGATCGTTCAGCGCCTCGAACACCAACGCCTCGGTCCAGTCCCCAGTCATCTGGGCTTCGAGCGCACCGGCCGGCGGCAAGCCGCCGGTGTGATGGGCGAGCTGGCGCGGTGTGACCAGTGTCGACCACTGCGGCAGGCCGCCGACAGTGTCGGAGACCGGCCGGTCCGGATCGATGCGGGCGTCGCGCACCAGCAGCGCCATCGCCGCGCCGGTGATCTGCTTGGCGAGGCTTGCGACGTAGAACCGGTCGCTCGGCGTCACCGGCTGCCCGTTGGGCCAGGCGCCGGTCACGCTCTCCTCGACGGCGTCGCCCACCACCCGCGCCACCGCCACCGGCGTCCTTGGAGCAAAACCCGCTCGCTCGACCAGCGTCGCGAGCGGGGTCATCGGCGCTAGGCCCGCCGCTTCTCGATGGCGTCCCAGATCAGCACGGCGATATCGGGGCCGCCAAAGCGCTTGATCTCGCGGATGCCGGTGGGCGAGGTGACATTGATCTCGGTGAGGTAGTCGCCGATCACATCGATGCCGACAAAGATCATGTCGCGTTCTTTCAGCGCCGGCCCGATGGTGGCGCAGATTTCGCGCTCGCGGTCGGTGAGCGGCGATAGCTCCGGGCGGCCGCCGACATGCATGTTGGAGCGCGCCTCGCCCTCGGCCGGAATGCGGTTGAGCCCGGCCACCGGCTCGCCATCGACGAGGATGATGCGTTTGTCGCCCTTGCGCACCGCGGGGAGGTACTTCTGCACCATGAACGGCTCGCGAAAACTCTGTTCGAACAGTTCGATCAGCGAGTTGAGGTTCTGGTCGGCCTCCTGGATCAGGAACACCCCGGCGCCGCCATTGCCGTAGAGCGGCTTGACGATGATGTTGCCGTGCTCCTTGCGGAAGGCGTGGATGAGGCCGCGGTCGCGCGTCACCAGCGTCGGCGGCATCAGCTCGGGGAACTCGGTGACGAGGATCTTTTCCGGCGCATTGCGCACCGCCGCCGGCGGGTTCACCACGAAGGTTCTGGGGTGGATCCGCTCCAGGAGGTGGCTGAGCGTGATGTAGTTCATGTCGAACGGCGGGTCCTGCCGCATCAGCACCACGTCGTAGGTGGCGAGCTCGACGCGGGTGAATTCGCCGAGCGCGTAATGCTCGCCCTTCGGCTTGTCGAACAGGGTGATCGGCGCCACCTCGGCCGAGACATGGTTGTCGCGCAGCGCCAGGGTCTGCGGCACGTAATAGTCGACCTGGTGCTGTCGCGCCTGCGCCTCGAGCATCAGCGCGAAGGTCGAATCCCCCGCCGGATTGATCGAAGCGATGGGGTCCATCTGCACGGCGATTTTCAAAGTCACGGTTACGCTCCGACGCTCAAACACCCACCGGGTCATTCCCGCGAAGGCGGGAATCTCTGTTCTCCGGGCGCGCCGCACACTCCGCAAACGGAGGTTCCCGCTTTCGCGGGAATGACCTGGTGGAGAAGGAGACGGAGTGCCTCACTCGCCCTGAAAAGCGTTCTTCACATGGCGCGGCCACGTGCCCGGTGCAAGGAAAATCACATCGAAGCGGAGCGGCGTTTCGGCGAGGGCGGGGTGGCGCGCAACATAGTACTGCGCGGCGCGTGAAATCCGGCTGGTATTGACCGCCTCGAGCGCCACGGCCTCTTCGCTGCGATGCTGCCGGGCCTTCACCTCGATGAAGGCGGTGGTGCCGAAGCGGCTTGCAATCAGGTCGATCTCGCCCACCGGCGTCTTCACCCGCGTCGCAACGATCCGGTAGCCCTTGAGCCGCAGATACCAGGCGGCCAGCGTTTCGCCGCGCCGGCCATACAGCTCGGCGTCGAGCCGGCTGCTGCGGTTCTGGTTATTGTTCGGCCTTGCGGGCCAGGGCGGCATCGTAGACCTCCTTGCGCTTGAGGCCGAAGCGGGCGGTGATGTCGTCGACGGCGGCGCGCAGCGGTCCGGCGGCCAGCGCCTCGTCGAGCGCTGCCTGCCAGTCGGCGGCATCGACGACCACGTCTTCGGCGCCGCCGACGAGGATCACTGCTTCGCCCTTGGTATCGCCGGCGCCGAAATGCATCGCGAGCTCGCTGAGTGTGCCGCGTTCGACCCGCTCGAAGCGCTTGGTGAGCTCAAGAGCCACCGCAGCGGGGCGATCGCCCAAGGCTTCCGCCATCGCGGTGAGCGCATCGCCGAGCCGGCGCGGCGATTCATAGAACACCAGCGTGTCGGGGCGCGCCTTCAGCGCTGCGAGCGCATTGGCCCGGGCGCCGGATTTGGCGGGGAGGAATCCGACGAAACCGAAGGCATCGGTGGGCAGGCCCGCGCTGGCGAGAGCGGCGAGCAAAGCCGAAGCACCGGGATTGGCGAACACCGCCAGGTTGGCTTCACGCACCGCGCGGACCAGCGGGAAGCCCGGATCGGAGAGCAAAGGCGTCCCAGCATCGGAGATCTGCGCGATGGCGCGGCCGGCCTCGATCGAAGCGATCACTTCGCCGATGCGGGCCCGCTCATTATGCTCGTGCAGCGACTTTCGCGGCGTGCGGATACCGTAATGATCGAGCAGCGTCGCCGAATGCCGGGTGTCCTCGCAGAGGATCAGCTCGGCCGCCGCCAGCGTCTCCAAAGCGCGCAGTGTGATGTCCTTGAGGTTGCCGATCGGGGTGGCGACCACATAGAGCCCCGCCGCCAGCGGCGGCGCCGGAAACTCAGTCCCGGCAATGAAATAGCTCCTTGCGCGATCGTCCACGCCACCCCCGAAAGTTAAGCCAAGGTTAAGCTCGGTCTTTATGAGCCGGGCTCGATTCTGTATAGACCACGCTTGGAGTGGCGCTCTAGGCCACAGTGCGGGACTCGATAAAGGTTGGGCAAGTGAGATTTGCTGATGGCGCCGGCGTGCTGACTGGGCTCAGGTCTATTGGGCTCGGCCTTGCCGCGGCGGCCCTGCTGTCGGCCTGCTCGGCCGGCAACTTCAATTTCGGACCTGGCGGCACCAGCGGCGGCGCATCGCAGCCGCTCGCCGCCGGCAAGACCTTCGGCAAGGGGCCGGTGCGCGTGGCGCTGCTGCTGCCGCTTACCGGCGACCCCAACCTCGCCGGCGTCGGCACCTCGATGGCCAACGCTTCGGAAATGGCGATCAGCTTCGTCGAGACCAATCCCAATATCGGTGAAAACATCACCGTGGTGCTGAAGGATACCGGCGCCACCGCCAGCGGCGCCACCCAGGCGGCGCAGCAGGCGCTGAGCGAAGGCGCCAGCCTGATCCTCGGGCCGCTGCGGGCCGACCAGGTGACGGCGGCGGGCCAGGTGGCGAAGGCCGCCGGCGTGCCGATGATCGGCTTCTCCAACAATTCCGGCGCCGCCTCGCCCGGTGTGTACCTGCTCAACATCCTGCCCGAAAGCGAAGTGAAGCGCTCGATGGGCTATGCCAAGAAGCTTGGCAAGAAGGCCTTTGCCGGCGTGTTCCCCACAACCGATTTCGGCCGCATCCAGGAAGGCGCCTTCCGCCAGGCCACCTCCGACCTGGGGCTCAATGCCCGGGCCGTGTACAATTTCTCCTCCGAAGAGGAGGCCCGCAACGTCGTCACCCAGCTGGTGCCGATGCTGCAGGCCGGGCAGATCGATGCGCTGTTCATCCCCGATCGGGCGACGGCGCCGAGCTTTGCCAACCTCCTCAACGAGGCCGGCATCACCCCGGGCAAGGTGCAACTGATCGGTTCGGCCGATTGGGAAAGCGATCAGTCGATTCTCAACACCACGACGCTCGCCGGGGCGATCTTCCCGGCCATCGACGATACCGGGTATAACGCGTTATTGCCCGAGTATCAGGCCAAGTACGGCTCGGCGCCGCATAAGTTCGCCACCATCGCCTATACCGCCACCATCCTCGCCAATGCCGGCTCGCTCGCCAACGGCACGCCGAAATACGATCGGGCGCAGCTGACCCTGCCGGCCGGATTCAACGGCCGCGACGGCGTGTTCCGCTTCCTGCCCGATGGGCGGAGCGAATATGCATTGGTGATCAAGCAGGTATCGATCGGTACAGCCACCGTCGCCGAGGGCGCCAAGCTGTAGATCGGATCACGGTTGGTGGCGCTATTTTGCCACCCACTCGGTGTCATCCCCGCGAAAGTGGGGACCCATTTCGCAGCCTGAGCCTGCCCTAGCGGACGAGGGCAAAGCCCTCGCGGCGGAATTAGGTCCCAGCTTTCGCTCGTAGGCACTAAGTTAGGGCGGTGCCCCACCCACCGGGTCATTCCCGCGAAAGCGGGAACCTCTGTTTTCTTGGCCTTTGCACGATCGCAAACGTAGTTCCCCGCTTTCGCGGGGATGACACCGAGTTTGGATGACAGCCGGTGGGTGCGACCAAGGTCGAGCCAAACCACGCCGCTCGCGAAGTCCGCGCCCTAGCAATAGACGCTGTTCTTGAGCGCCACGCAGTTGCCGTCTTCGGTGGTCAACAGGCTCCCGTCGTCGAACGGGATGATCGAGACGAATGAGTCGGCTGAGATCGGCGCGCTGGCCACCCATTGGCGGCCGCTCCAGTACCAGAGGCCGGCAGCCGGCGACGGTTTTGGCTCCTTGATGATTCCGGGATACTGGATATGTGGGCTGGCGAGCCCGTCGGTCGAATAGACCCCGCTCGCCGTCTCCATGACGTTGACGAACGTGCTGCGCCCGTAGCCGATCTTGCGCACCACCGTTTCCTTGATCGGCTCGACCGAGACGCCGGGCTGGACATAGTAGCTCCAGCGCATCAGCCGGTCCGGATCGAAGGCCGGCGGCCAGGTCTCCCGGGGCGTGCTGAACAGCGTCCGCATCGGCTCTTCCTCGGCCACCGCCCGTGGCAGCACGTTGGGCAGTGACAGCAGCGCCGCCGCTCCGAGTCCGATTGCTCCCGCAAGCATGATCGTCTTCGTCGCGTCCATGGCCGTTCTCCGGTCGGTTTGTTAACCAACCATCAACCATGCCGCCCGAAGGCGTGTCAAAATGGAACAGCGATTAAGGTAAACTTAACCGGAGTTTGTCGCTGCCAGGCCCTCAGGGCAGTTCGGCTGCCAGCTTTTCGACCACCTCGACGAAGCGGTCATAGGCTTCGCGCGTCGGCCACGGGCGGATCAGCTTTTCGAACGGCTCGAACTCGAACACCGGGAATGTCGGCTCGCCGAAATAGCGTCGCGCCTCCTCGGCATCGAAGCCGGCGAGGTGCGTCGCCTCGAGAAAGGCCGCCTCGCGATCGGCGCGCTTGATCTGCTTCTGCAGCGCCGCCGGCGGCGTCGCGGGGAGTGAGAAGCGCAGATACACCGCGCCGAGCAGCCGGTTCTCTACCTCCTTGTAGTTGCCGCCCATCGCCGCCTTGAACGGCGAGATGATGTCGCCCATCACATATTCGGGCGCGTCGTGCAGCACGGCGTAGAGCAGGGCGCGCGGCTCGGCGTCGCGGTTCAGCGCGCGGTAGAGCTCGAGCACCAGCACCGAATGCTGCGCCACCGAGAACGGGTAGTCGCCAATGGTCTGGCCGTTCCAGCGCGCGACGCGGGCGAGGCCATGCGCGATGTCGCTCAGTTCGACATCGAGCGGCGATGGGTCGAGGATATCGAGCCGCCTGCCCGACAGCATGCGCTGCCACGCCCGCTCCTTACCACGCGCCATCATCGTCCCCTGTGCTCCGAAGCATGGGAACGTAGTGGGAACGAGGCTGATTCGCGAGTTGGATGGCGTCCTACTCGTCCGCCACGTCACCGAACTGATAGGTGGCGTAAGGCGGCAGCGTCACCGTCACCGGCTTGCCATCGACAGTGACCGCCGCGGGATCGGTGATGCGGTCGAGCCTGAGGATGGCCACGGCACGACCATCGACCACCTCGCCGATCGGGCCGGCGTCACGGCCGCTGGCGACCACCGACGTGCCGGCTGGGGCGTCAATGCCGGAGACGATCACCGGGCGGCGGCGGGCGGTGCCGCGATGCTTCATCCGGCTCACCACTTCCTGGCCGATATAGCAGCCCTTGATGAAGTCGATGCCCTCGAGCAGGTCGAGCCCGATGTCATGGGCAAAATTCTGGTCGATGCCGAAATCCTGGCCTTGTTCGGGAATGCCTGCGCTGATCCGATGCGCCGCGAAGCTGTCGTCGGCAGGCAGCCAGCCGGTGGTAGCGGTTGTCTGAGCGATGACCCGTTCGCCGAGGCCACGCGGATCGGCGTGGACGATCCCCTCGGCCCACCCGTCAAAGCTCCAGCCCACCGCATGGGTTTCCCTGAGGTCGTCGATCTGTACCTGGGCGCGCAGCCGGTAGAGCTTCATTTTCTTCAGGAACGCATCGGCCACCGTGGCGTCGACATCGAGCCAGAAGGCGTCCTCGGCCCAGCCGCTCAGCCCCTCGGCCTGCACCTTGCCCTGCGGCGACAGCAGCGCCCACCACACGGCGGGGCCCGGTTCGGCCAGCAAGCGCCCGGTCACCACGTCGAACAGCAGTTTCTGCGCCTCGGGACCGGAAAACCGGAAGGCGGCACGGGACGGACGGAGGATTGTGGGCATGGGATGGTTCCGCTACACCCGCCGAAAGGCAGGCGGACTAGAGACATGGCGCAGTACGAGACGATCTTCAAGAACGGCACGGTGGTGAACCATGACGGGGTGCACCAGACCGACATCGCGGTGAACGACGGGCGCATCGTCGCCCTGGGTGATCTGGGCGCGGCGTCAGCCGGCGAAGTGGTCGACTGCACCGGCCTGCACGTCCTCCCCGGTGTCATCGATACCCAGGTGCATTTCCGCGAGCCGGGCCTGACCCACAAGGAAGATCTCGAGTCCGGTTCGCTCTCGGCCGTAATGGGCGGCGTCACCGGCGTGTTCGAGATGCCCAACACCAACCCGCTGACCACGACACGCGAAACGTTTGAGGAAAAGATCCGCCTCGGCACCCGCCGCATGCATTGCGATTTCGCCTTCTATATCGGCGGCACCCACGACAACGTGGCGCAGCTGCCCGAGCTCGAGCGGCTGCCCGGTTGCGCCGGGGTAAAAGTGTTCATGGGCTCTTCCACCGGTTCGCTGCTGGTGCCCGACGATGACGGAGTCGAGGCGATCTTAACTGCCATCTCCCGCCGCGCTGCCTTCCACTCCGAGGACGAGTATCGGCTCGAAGAGCGCAAACCCCTGCGCGTACCTGGCGATCCCTCCTCGCACCCGGTGTGGCGCGACCCGGAGGCGGCGATGCTCTCGACCCGCCGGCTGGTGGCGCTGGCGCGGAAGACCGGCAAGCGCGTCCACATCCTCCACATCTCGACTGCCGAGGAGATGGTGTTTCTGGCCGCACACAAGGACGTGGCGAGCGTCGAAGTGACCCCGCACCACCTGACGCTGGATGAAACCGCCTACACGCGCCTCGGCACCTACGCGCAGATGAACCCGCCGGTGCGCGACAAGGCGCATCGCGACGGCATCTGGGCCGGGGTGAAGAACGGCGTCGCCGATGTGCTCGGCTCCGATCATGCGCCGCATACCCGCGAAGAGAAGGACCACCCCTACCCGCAGTCGCATTCCGGGATGACCGGGGTGCAGACCCTGGTGCCGATCATGCTCGACCATATCAATGCCGGGCGGATGAGCCTCGAGCGCTTCGTCGATATGTCGAGCCATGGCCCCAACCGGCTGTTCGGCATCGCCAACAAGGGCCGCATCGCCGTGGGTTACGATGCCGACCTGACGGTGGTGGATCTGAAGCGGCGCGAAACCATCACCAACGATTGGGTCAAAAGCCGCGCCGGTTGGACCCCCTATGATGGCGTGACCGTCACCGGCTGGCCGGTAGGGACGATCGTGCGCGGCAACACGGTGATGTGGCAGGGCGAGCTGCTGACGCCGAGCATCGGCCAGCCGATGCGGTTTCTGGAAGCGCTTTAGCCACCGAACCCCTCACCCGTCTCGGCCTGACGGCCGATCCACCCTCTCCCCGACGGGGAGAGGAATAGTGGTGGTCACCGCGCTATCCGGATTCTTCTCCCCGTCGGGGAGAAGGTGGCGCGTAGCGCCGGATGAGGGGTGCTTGCTACTGCAGCGAGCGGCTGAGGCTGTATTCGCCGGCCTGGATGCGGTCGGGCAGGGTGGCGATCAGCTCGGCGATCGCGGTCTCTCCATGGTGCTCGACCAGCGAGGTGATCGCCGCGAACAGCGAGGCATGCGCCAGCGCCTGCGTGGCGATGCCGTCGTCCTCGGCGGTGTTCCAGGCTTCCGCAATATACTCCAGCGCCACCTGGCGCTCTTCGCGCTCCGCCTCGGCGAGACGCTCGATGCTGCCGTTGTCGCCCTTGAGGGTCTTCGAGAGTTTCATAACTTCGGCCGTAGCACGGTCGGGCGGGCGGCGCGCCCCATCCGTCTCCAAAAGGTTAATATGCACTCTGCAATTATTGTTAACCGACCCAATCCCCGGAGTCGGTGTTACTCCGCATAGCGCGAGTGGATATCGCGCGCGGTCTTTTCCGCCTCGACCAGGAGGCGCGACATCGCCTGTTCCGCTGACACTGTGCACACCCGGTAAAGCCGCGCGTAGGCCTCGTAACCGGCATTGAAGGCGCCGGTCAGCCGCTGCTTGCGGTCGTCGTCGGGTTCATCAAGTGCGATCAGGTCGGCCATCTCGCCGCGCCAGTCAGAGCTCGCAGCGGGCTTGCACAGCGGGTTGAGGAAATAGAGGCTGCCGAGGATCTCGGACAACCGCTCCATCTCGGCCTGGTAGGGCGGATCGATAGCGCGCGCCGGCGCTGCCGCCAGCAGCAGGGCAATCAGAGCAATGCGAAGCGGGCGGAGGCGCATGGCTTGACCTTTATGTGAAACGCCCGCCTGCCTCAACTGCGATCGAAGACCCGGAAAGCGCCGGCGACCACCTCGCCGAGATCGGGCGTCGTGTGCATGCTGCCGATCTCGTCGAGCCGCACCCAGCGCCAGGCGCTGACTTCGTCGGAGGCGACGATCTCACCCTCGAACGCTTCGGTGGCATAGACCTGCAGTATGAAGCGTCCCTCGCCGAGCAACATCCGCTTGATTGGGTGCAGCCGCCAGACCCTGAGGCCGACCTCCTCCATGATCTCGCGCTCGGCCGTCTGCTCGGGCGTCTCGCCCGGCTCTAGCCGCCCGCCCGGCAGGCTCCACATGCCGAAATACGGCTTCCTGGCGCGCTGGATCAGCAGCACCTTGTCGCGATCGATCAGGGCGACGCTGGCAGCATTGGGAGGCTGGCGGGACTCGGGCATAAACCGATGATTGTGGTTTGTCCTCCTCGCGGCAAGTGCCTAACTAGGGGGTGAAGAGAGGCCTCGACTATGTGCGGACGCTACGCCACCACTTTGCCGCCGGAGATGATGGTCGAGCTGTTCAACCTGCTCAACCAGATCGACTTTCCGCCGCGCTACAACATCACCCCGACCCAGCCGATCGCGGTGGTGTGGGAGCAGTCGGGGCGCCGCACCATCCAGCTGGTGCGCTGGGGGTTCGTCCCCAACTGGGTGAAGGATCCGCGCGAGTTCTCGCTGCTGATCAACGCCCGGGCCGAAACCATGGCGGAAAAGCCGTCCTTCCGCGACGCGGTGCGCCATTCACGCTGTATCGTGCCGGCCTCGGGCTATTACGAGTGGATGAAGGGGCCAGATGGCAAGCGCCAGCCCTACTACATCACCATGGAGGACGATTCCCCCATGATCTTTGCCGGGCTCTATTCGAACTGGGCGGGCCCGAACGGCGAGGAGATCGATACCGCCTGCATCGTCACCGTCGAGCCCAACCTCGAGATCAGCTCGGTCTACGACCGGATGCCGGCCATGCTGACCGGCGACGCCATCGACATGTGGCTCAATACCCGCGATTTCGATATTGCCGCCGCCCGCCAGCTGGCTTTGCCGCTGCCGCCGGGCGCGCTGAAATACCATCCGGTAAGCAAGGCGGTCGGTCGCGCCGATATCGACGGCCCCGAGCTGATCCGCCCGATCAGCCCCGAAGAGGCGGAAGCCGAAGCGGCGGCGGCCGCAAAGCCGAAGAAGAAAGTCGCCGCCGGCGGTAGTGGGCAGCTGGACTTGTTCTAGGGACCGTCGCGACGTACATTAGCCAGGTTAGCTAAGGTAACGTCCATGCCCAAAGTCAACATGCTCGAAGCCAAGACCAATCTCTCCAAGTTGGTTGATGCCGTGGAGAGTGGCAGGGAAACGGAGATCATCCTGGCGCGCAACGGCAAGCCGGTTGCTCGGATCGTGCCGATCGAGCAGCCCGAGCGGCGGTTGGGCATCGCGGAGGGTGAGTTCGGGACGCTTGACGAGGAGTGGTTCAGGGAGTGGCAAGCCCTTGACGAGGTGATCTGGAAGGATGTTCTTGACGCACGCTGGGAACGGTTCGAGCGGCATTCGCGTGAGCTTGAAGAGAAGTACGGCAGGAAGCGGAATAAGTCCGCGTGAGGCTGCTGCTCGACACGCATACGCTGGTGTGGGCAATGACTGCGACGAGGCTGCTTCCGGCCCCACTGCGGCGCACGATCGAAGACGCGCATAACGATGTCCACTTCTCGGCGATCAGCATCTTCGAGATCGCGTCCAAGCGCGCGTCGGGACGGCGCAGTGCGCCGACTACCGCGTCGGACGCCATCGTGGAGCTGGCGGCGCGAAGCGGCCTTCGCGAGATAGCGGTAACCTCCAGACACGCCAAAGCCGTCGAAACGATCGCGGCCTTCCACGCTGATCCCTTCGACCGCCTGTTGCTCGCCCAAGCCCAGGTCGAGGGCTTGCAGCTCGTCACACACGATGAAGCCCTTGCGGCCTACGATCCGCGAACCATTCTGTTCTAGATCGTTTCACGGAACCAATCCGGCCTTTCGCGGGAAGGGATCGGTCAGATCAGCGGCGTGAACAGGCCGCGCTCTACCGGCAGGTGGACCCGTTCCAGATACGCCACGACACCGTCGATCAGCCCGTCGCTCATCGACATGATGCCATCCGGCGTCTCGACCAGCGGTTGAAACGCGCCATTGGCATAGATCTCGTGCGCCAGCGTCCGGCTCTCGACCAGCGGGTCGCCGCGCAGCCGCGCCGGGTAGAAGGCAGGGTCATGGTAATTTTCCTGCCAGCCTTGCCGCGAGGCGAGCAGCCAGTCGACCAGCTCCCGGCGGCGCGCCAGCAGGGTCGCCTCCGTCACCACGGCGAGATTGTTCGGCAGCGGTGCGCCATGGTCGAACAGCAGCATCGCATAGGGGTCGACCCCGGCGAGGCTGAGCCGGTATTGCGGATCGACGATGAAATCGACCAGCCCGGCGATCCGCCGCTCGATCAGCGGCCGCGGGTCGTGCGCGTAAGGGACGATCTCAACCGCCTCAATTGCGAGCCCGGCATAGGCCAGCAGCTCCAGCACCATCGCCCGGTTCATGTCCGGCACTGAAAGCGTGCGGCCCCTGAGTTCGCCGAGATTGCGGATGGGATCGTCGGCCCGGCTGACGATGCCGAGCGGGCTCTTCTGGAACTGCGCCCCGATGACAGCGAGCCTGGCGCCGGTGTCGCGGATCGTCGCGGCCACCGATTCCGGCGCGCAGAGCGCGATATCGGCAGTGCCCTCAAGCAACGTGTGCTCGGGTGTCAGGCCGGCATGTCCGGGGCGGTGCAGCACCTCCAGCCCCACAGCCTGGTAGAACCCTTCGGCGGCGGCAACGAAATAGCCGATGAACTCGGAATCGTTGATCCACGACTGCTGGACGACGAGCTTTCCCACTAGACCCCTCCGTTTCCAGCGGCCGAGGCCGCGGATCGATTCTCGCTTGACGATACATGAAACGTTTAACTAGAGTTGTGCAGGACCTCAAGCGGGGATCGTAGCGAGGTCGTGGGAGTGTCGGCCCGCCGGCATCAACAGGGGAATACGTCATGTGGAAAGTCGCCGTCGCCGCAGCGTCTGTTCTGATCGCTGTATCGTCCAATGCCCTGGCCAGGGAGCCGGTCACGCTTTGGTTCTGGGGCGCGCCGCCCAACCTGCAGGAAGCGTTTCAGAAGGTGCTGGTCGAGCCCTTCAATGCCTCGCAGGATCAGTACGAACTGCAGATGGACTACAACAACGACGTCGATAACAACGTCCGCGTCTCGGTGCTGGCCGGCGAGGGACCGGACCTGGTCTACACCTCGGGGCCGTCCTACATCGCGCCGCTTGCCAAGGCCGGCGTGCTCGAGCCGCTCGAGGGCTATGCGGAAAAATTCGGCTGGAACGACAAGCTGCTCAACCCCGTGCTCGATACCTGCCAGCAGCTCGGCCACCTCTACTGCATGCCGCCTTCGCTGATCTCGGACGGCATGTTCTACAACAAGGCGCTGCTCGAGGAAAAAGGCTGGGCCGTTCCCAAGACGCTCGAGGAAGTCGAGACGGTCATGAAGGCCGCCCAGGCAGAAGGGCTCTACGCCTCGGTCACCGGCAACAAGGGCTGGCAGCCGGTCAACGAGAACTACGCCTCGATCTTCATCAACAACATCGTCGGGCCGACCAAGTTCTACGACATCCTGTCAACCGGCAAAGGCTGGGACTCGCCCGAGATGCAGAAGGCGATCGAGGAATCGGCGCGCTGGTTCAAGGCGGGCTATCTCGGCGGCAAGGACTATTTCTCGCTCAACTTCGACGAGTCGATCTCGCTGGTGAGCCAGAAGAAGTCGCCCTTCTTCTTTGCCCCTTCGATCGGCTTCCAGTGGGCCACCAATTACTTCAAGGATGCCACGGCGGGTGATTTCGCCTTTGCGCCGGTGCCGCAGCTCGATGCCAGCCAGCCCTATCCGATCTACGATATGGGCGTGGCGTTCACCCTGTCGATCAACGCCAACTCCAAGGTGAAGGACGGCGCCGCCCTGGTGCTCGACCGCATCTTCTCGGCCGAGTTCGCGGCCGAAATGGCCAAGGTCTGGCCGGGCTACTGGGGCATTCCGCTCAAGCAGTTCCCGTCCGATCCCGCCGCCACCGGGCTCACCAAGTCCTTCCTCGAGGCCATGGCCGCCATGACCACGGCCGTCGACAAGGGCACCTTCGGCTTCAAGATCGGCACCTTCTTCCCGCCGGCCACCAGCCAGGTGATGTTCGAGGACATCGAGAGCGTCTGGCTCGACAAGATGAGCGCCGCCGACATGCTCAAGAAGGCCGCGACCACCTACGCCGACGAGAAGGCGCAGGGCCTGGTGCAGGAACTCCCCAAGCCGTCGCTCTGAAGCGTTTTCAGGAAAAGTTGCAGACTTTTCCGGTTCGAAAGCGCGACCAGAAGAAAGAGCGTTTCGTTGAAACGCTCCCGGCTTGGCTCCGACGCGGACGACCAACCTCCCCCGGTCGTCCGCGTCCCCCTCCCGGCCCGCGGCGCCGGGAGCCCCATGATCAAGAGGTCTGTTGTGGAACTGTCCAACCCGATGCGTGAGCAGGTCTTTGCCACGCCCGGCGCGCTGCTCAAGGGCTTCGACGCGCTGGAGCTGAACGCCCGGCTCGCCGTCGAAACCCCCGATATCTACCGTACCCGGCGCGTCGTGCTCACCGGCAGCGGCGATTCGTGGTTTGCCGCCAAGGCCGCCGAGCTGTCGTTCTGGATCGACGCAGAGGTCGCCGCGGAAATCCGTTCGCCGCTCGAAACCGGCCGCTATCAATCGCAGCTCTATCCGCGGCGCGAGCTGGAACAGAGCCTCCTGGTGGCGCTCTCCAATTCCGGCGGCGCCGCCCGGGTTGCCGAAGCCGCGACGCTGTGGCGGGCCACCGGCGCCAAGGTCCTGGCGGTTACCCGCAACGACACCGGTCGGCTGGCCGGCATTGCCGATCGGAAGCTGCTCCTGCCGGTGCCCGAACTGCCCAACGCGCCTGGGTTCGGGCCCTATCTGTTTGCGGTGCTCGGCCTGCAGCTGCTCGCCATCCGCTTTGGCGAAGTGAAGCTGGCGATGACCATGGACGAGGCGCAGGCCTTGCGCGGGCAACTGAAGTCGCTGCTGGCGACGCTCGAGCGCGTGGTCGCCGATCTCGACACGCCGACGCAGCAGGTCGCGACCGCGCTGGCCGGCCGGAGGCTGGTCGAGTTCGTCGGCGCTGGGCCCAACTACGCGGTGGCCGAGTATGGCGCCGCCAAGCTGCTCGAGGCCTCCGGCCGCCATGCGCTGGCGCGAGACCTCGAGGAATGGACCCACCTCAACTATTTCGATAACGCGCCGGCCGAGATTGCGACGGTGCTGGTGGTGCCCGCGGGCAGCGTCACAGAGAGCCGGGCGGTCGAACTGCTGGCCTATATGCACAAGCTCGGCCGCAGCCTGGTGGTGGTCGGTGGCGGGGCCGCGGCCGATCTAGCGCACAAGCTCGGTCATGCCGTGCTGCCGATCCCGGCGATCGATGAACGCTGGTCGCCGCTCCTCACCAGTGCCGCCCCGGCACTGCTCGCAGCCCATCTCAGTGCCCTCGATGGGGCCGCGTATGGCCGCGGCGGCAACCCACCGTGGGACGACAGCCTGACGGCCGCCACCGTGCAGCAGAGCGCCATCTGGGAGCCGGGCAAATGAGCCTTTCCAACCACAAGCTCGCAACCACGGCGAACCAAGCCTACGAGATCACCAAAACCGTGCGCGAGGCGGTCGCGGCCTCCGGCGTCACCGAAGGGCTCTGCGTCGTCTTTGTGCCGCATACCACGGCCGGCCTGTCGATCAGCTCGTTCTGGGACCCCAAGGGCCTCGAGGATGTGCATGACGATATCAACCGGCTGGTGCCGACGCGCATCGACTTCAAGCACCAGTTCGACACGCCGCAGGATGCGGCCGGGCATGTGAAATCGGTGCTTGTCGGGGTCAGCCTGACGCTGATCATCGTCGACGGGGCGCCGCTGCTCGGCCACTCGCAGGGCATTTTCTTCAACGAGTTCGACGGGCCGCGCCAGCGCCAGTTCTTCGTGAAGTGCCATGGCTGACGGCGCCGACATCATCGTTGGCGCGGTGCTGATGGACAATATCGTCTACGCCGACGGCAGCCGGCGTGACGATATTCCGGGCGGCGCGGGGCTTTACGCGCTCGCCGGGGCGGCTTTGTTCAGCGATTTCGCCGTGCTCGTCACCGGCACCGGCCGCGATCTGCCGCAGACCTTCGGCCCGTGGCTCGATCGGAACGGCATGACCACACGCGGGCTGCGCTTCGCCGATGATCACGCGCCGCGCAACATCATGCGCTACCTCGACGAGCGCACCCGCACCGAGGCGCCGGTCTATGGCGCCGAGCATTTCCGCAAGATCGAGCCGACGGCCGCTGACATCGCGAGGGTGATCACGGGCGCTCGCAGCCTCTTCATCTTCCGCAATCTCGATCCCGCGTTCTGGGCCGAAACCCTGCCGCTGCTTGCCGCACACCGCCCGCTGACCCTGTGGGAGATCGCGCTCGATGCCTGCCTGCCGGAGAACCGCGCGCGCATCGAGGAGCTGGCCCGGCAGGTCGATGCGCTGTCGATCAATCTCGAGGAGACGGCGCTGATCTATGGCGCGGCCGACGAGGCGACGCTGATCGCCCGGCTTCGCGCCATCGGCACTGGCACGGTGTTTCTCAGGGCCGGGGCCCGCGGCAGCTTTGTCATCACCAGGGGCGCGGTGCGCTTCGTGCCCAGCCTGCCGGTTGCGCCGACCGATGTCACCGGCGGCGGCAACGCCTATGGCGGCGCGGCTCTGGTGGGGCTGGCGCAGGGGCTAAGCCCCGAACGGGCCGGTGCCATGGGCACCGTCGCAGCTCGCCTCGCCATTTCGCAATACGGGCCGCCCGAAGCGGGCGCCGCCACGACGCGCACGGCCGCCGCCGCCCTCGTCGCTGAACTTATGACTATGCTGGAGCAGACCACATGAAGAAGATCCTGATCGACACCGACCCCGGGATGGATGACACCCTCGCGATCATCCTCGCGGCGAAGTCGAAGGCGGTCGAGCTGCTCGGCATTTCCTCCGTCGCCGGCAACTACCCGATCGAGGTGACGACCAAGAACGCGCTGAAGACCCTGGAACTGATCGGGCGCACTGACATTCCGGTGGCGCGTGGCATGGGCAAGCCTCTGGCGCGCCCACTCGCCAAGGATCCGTTCTCGCACGGCTCCGATGGCCAGGCCGAAACCCACTTACCGGAGCCGACGACTACGCCGAGCGGCAAACACGGCGTCGATCAGATCATCGACCTGGTTCGCGCTAACCCGGGCGAGGTGACGGTGATTACGCTGGGGCCTCTCACCAACCTCGCCATGGCCTTCATGAAGGAGCCGGACATCGTCCCGCTGGTCAGGGAGGTCGTCTCAATTGCCGGCTCCTTCGGCCTCAACAAATACGCCTTCGCCAACGCCACCGGGGATACCCCGCAGAGCGAGTGGAACGTCTTCGTCGATCCCGAGGCGGCGCGGCTCGTGTTCGAGTCCGGTGTCAGGCTGCGGGCGGTCGGCCTCGATGTCGCGACCCATTTCGACATCAACTTCACCGCTGAGCAGCTGGCGACGCTGAAAGCCTCCGCCCGGCCGGAAGCCAATATCGTCGAGAAGATGGTGCGGTTCGTCGAGGGCAGGGGGTTCGAGTCCTATTGCGTGCTGATCGACTCGATGGCCGTCGCGGCGGTGATCGATCCGAGCCTGATCGGCACCACCACGGCGCGGGTCGGGGTCGAGACCAAGGGCGAGCTGACGCTGGGGCAGACCGTGGCTGATTTCCGCCACCACCACGGCTGGGCCCATTTGCCGGAAATCGAGGTCGCTTCGAGCGCCGACTACCGGCGCTTCCTCGATCTGGTGATGACGCTGGTGCTGGAGTAACCGATGGATCGCGCAACCGAAGAAAAGATCTACGCCGGCGTCCTGGGCAAGATCCTCGGCGTCTATCACGGCCGGCCGGTCGAGGGCTGGTCGTACGAGCGGATCATGGAGACGCATGGCGAGGTGGATTACTTCGTCAATGGCAAGATGAACCTGCCGATCATGCTGCCCGACGACGACATCTCGGGCACCTTCGCGTTCTTCCGGGCGCTCGAGGATAACGGCTACCCCAAGCGGCTCGATCCGCACACCGTCGGCAAGACCTGGCTCAACTACATCATCGAGGAAAAGACTATCCTGTGGTGGGGCGGCCTGGGGCGCTCGACCGAGCACACCGCGTTCCTCCACCTGAAGAACGGCATCAAAGCGCCGCTCACCGGCTCGCATCAGCTCAATGGCCCCTGGATTCCGGCGCAGATCGGCGCCCAGATCTTCATGGATGGCTTCGCCATGGCCAACCCGAACGATCCGGATCGGGCGGCACAGATGGTGCGCGCCGCGGCCTCGGTCAGCCATGACGGCATCGCCCTCGATGCGGCCGTACTGCTCGGCACCATGGAAGCGATGGCGTTCTCGGAGCCGAGCGTCGACAAGCTGCTCGACCGGGGCCTCAAATATGTCGGCAACAACCAGCTGCTGAGCGTCGTCGACCAGTTGCGCAACCAGTGCGCCAAAACCGACGACTGGCATCGGGTGCGCGCCTGGATCGCCGGCAACCATGGCTACGACCACTATGATGGCCCCTGCCACATGGTCCCCAACCATGCCATCGTGCTGATGGCCCTGCTGATGGCGGGCGACGATTTCGGCCGGTCGCTGAAGATTGCTACCACCGCCGGCTGGGACACCGATTGCAATGCCGGCAATGTCGGTTGCCTCAACGGCATCCGCCTCGGGCTGGCAGCCCTCGACCGCGGCCCGGACCTGCGCGGCCCGGTCAGCGACTTCATGTATGTGGTCACCGCCGATGGCGCCGCCGGTATCACCGACGCGGTGCAGCAGACCCGCACGATCGTCGCCGCAGCCAATGCGCTCAACGACGAGCCGGCCCCGGCGGCCCGTCCGAAATACGGCTTCGATTACCCGGGCGCCACCCAGGGCTTCGCACTCTGCCCGCGTCATGTCGGCCGGCAGGGAGCGCTGCGGCTCGGCAATGCCGGGTCGGGACTGTCGGTCGAGCTCAGCGGCCTGTCGCTCGGCGTCACCGGATCGGTCTCGACGCCGGTTTTCGTCGAGCCCTTCGCGGCGCAGTCGAGCTTCGCCATGGTGGCGAGCCCGACACTCTATCCGGGGCAGACGGTGACGGCGATGCTCGACCGTCCCGCCGGCGTCAAGGCGCGCCTCTACGCCCTGATCTACGACCGCGACGATGCCGTGCAGCGCCTCGAGGGCCCGTGGTCGGACGCCGGCGACCTCGCCTGGCTGGTGCCCGATACCAACGGATTGCCGCTCTACCGGCTGGGGATCGAGTTTGGCTCGGACGGGCGCTTCGACGGCGCGGTGACGGTGCAATCCGTCGACTGGTCGGGCGCCCCGGTCGCCTATGAGACGAGGGGCATGCTGGTCAAATCGATCTGGAACCTCACCCCGTTCTGGACCCGCGCCTGGGTGAGCTCGGCCAAGCACTTCGCGCCGGATTTCAAGTACACGCTCTGCTTCTCGCACCCCTATGAGAACGGCGTCGCCACCACCGGCAGCCGCGACTGGGACAATTATTCGGTCGCCAGTTCCCTCGACTACTCGATCAATGATGGCGCGGGCCTCGTCGCCCGGGCCCGTGGACATCGCCGCTACTATGCCGGCATGCTACGCGGTCGCGAAGCGTTGATCATAAGGCGTTATGACGATGAGGTTGCGGTGCTGTCGCGCGTTCCGGTGGAGGTCGGCGCCGAAGGCAAGCGCGACCTCAAGCTGACCGTGGCCGGCGATCGGCTGAGCCTCGTGGTCGACGGCCGCGCAGCCGGCGAGGCCACCGACGCCACCTTTACCAGCGGCGGCGCCGGCTTCATCGTAGAGAAGGGCACCATCGTGGCCGATGGTTTTCTGGTCCACGCGGTCCACTAGCAGCGGGCATCCCGTCCCGGTTTTGAGGAGTTATCCATGTCCCGCGACGAGGTGGCGCGCCGCGCCGCCCTACAGCAGATCCATGAGCGCTACGCCTACTGGAACAACGTGCCGCATCGCGGCCTGATGGTCGAAGGCCGCCCGGCGATGACGCGCATCGACCCCGACAAAGTTGGCGACTTCGTACTGGTGACGGTGCGCGATCCGCTGATCGCCTATGCCGGCGATCCGACCGCGCATATCGGGCAGTATCTCGAGGGAGCCGAGCTGATCGGCGAATCCGGGATGTTCACCTCGATCTCAGGCACCTACGAGGGTGCGAGGATCACCGTCGTCTCGGGCGGCAGCGGCTCGTCCGAGGCCGAACTGCTGCTCTACGATTTCATGGAGTTCTCCAAGGCCCACACCTATCTGCGCGTCGGCGGTTCGGGTGGCATCGGCACCGACGTCAAGCCCGGCGACATCGTGGTGTCATCGGGCGTGGTGCGCGAAGAAGGCATGACCCGCGCCTATATCGATCGCGCCTTCCCGGCGACCAGCCATTACGAGGTGGTGGCGGCGATGGCGCAGGCTGCCGATGAGCTCAGTGCCGACTATCACGTCGGCATCACCCTGTCGGTCGACAGCGACTTCGCCGGCGTCGGCCGGCCCGGCGTCGGCGGCTACCTGCAACCCTGGAACATCGAAATGCTGGCGACCTACAACCGCGCCGGCGTGCTCAATGGCGATCGCGAGTCGGCGGCTGTCGTGACGCTGGCGGCGCTCTACGGTTTCCGTGGCGGCTCGGTATGTTCGGTGGCGGATAATGTCATCACCAATGCCGAGTTCAGCCACGGCGCCGGCCACGCCAAAGCGATCGACGTGGCGCTGAAGGGCTGCGCCCTGCTCGACCGCATGGACAAAAAGCGCGCCTTGACCGGCAAGAAATACTGGCTGCCCTCGATGGGGTGCTGAAGCATTAGCTGCCGGCCGCGCGACCGGTCCTAGCCGACCCCCACCCCTGCCCCTGTCTCCTATCACACTCTTACGCCGCCGCCCGCCCATCTAGTGTGTACCCCCGGCTCTCCTGGTACATTCTATA
>NZ_LAJE02000243.1 GCF_000970465.2 Devosia insulae DS-56 | reverse complement strand
CCTCAAGGGGGAGGGAGGCGACGACCTCGACGCCTGCGATACCCGCGAACCGGCATCACCGTTTTTCCGACCCAGCGCAATCCCCCAAACAGCGCAATCCGCGTCACCTTCGGATCAGGCGGCGAGTGCCGATTTCATCGGCTTGCCCATCACGTAGGTTTCGACCACTGCCCGGTCGTCGCCGCAGGTCTGTAACAGGAACAGCTCCTGCTCGAGCGAGCCGCAGGTTTCCATGCGGAGCGCCATTTGCGGCGTGGCGCTGGAGTTGAGCACCACGATATCGGCTTCCTTGCCCGCCTCGAGCGAGCCGATACACCCGTCGAGGCTCATCGCCCGGGCATTGCCCAGCGTCATGTGGAAGAACGAGCGGAACGGCGTCAGCCGCTGGCCGCGCAACTGCATCACCTTGTAGCCTTCGTCCATGGTGCGGAGCATCGAATAGGAGCTGCCACCGCCGACATCGGTGGCGGTGGCGATGCGCACGCCGCGTTCGTGCTGGCGGTCATAGTCGAACAGCCCCGAACCGATGAACAGGTTCGAGGTCGGGCAGAACACCGCCACCGAGCGCGTCTCGGAAATCACCTCGGTTTCGCGATGGCTCAGGTGGATGCAGTGGCCGAGCAGGGTTTTCGGGCCGAGCAGGTGGAACTTCTCATAGATCCCGACATAGTCGCCGTAGTTGGGGAACAGCTCGTTGGCATAGGCGATCTCGGCGAGGTTCTCCGAGACATGGGTCTGGATGTGGAGGTCGGGAAACTCCCGCGCCAGCGCCTCGGCCATCGCCATCTGCTCATGCGTCGAGGTGATGGCGAAGCGCGGCGTGATGGCATAGTGCGCCCTGCCCCGCCCATGCCACTTGGCAATCCCGGCCTTGGTGTCGTCGTAGCCGGATTGCGGCGTATCGAGCAGCCCGGATGGCGCGTTGCGGTCCATCATCACCTTGCCGCCCACCATCAGCATATTGCGCTTCTCGGCCTCGCCGAAAAACGCGTCGACCGATTGCGGGTGCACCGAGCAATAGGCCGCCGCCGTGGTGGTGCCGTGCCGAACCAGTTCGTCGAAAAAGCGCGAGGCGATGCGGGTGGCATGCGCCTCGTCGCCGAAGCGCTGTTCCTCGACGAAAGTGTAGGTGTTGAGCCACTCGAGCAGCGCCGCCGCATAGGCGCCGATCACCTGCATCTGCGGGAAATGGATATGCGGGTCGATGAAGCCGGGCAGGATCAGGTTCGGGCGGTGATCAATGATCTCGGCGGCGGCGTGGTGCGACGCGGCGCGCTCGTTCCACTCCCCGACCATCAGGATCTTGCCGTCGCCGATCACCACCGCGCCGTCCTCGATGTAGCGATACGCGGCGTGATCGTCGCGGCCCTGCGGCTCCGCAACGAAGCTCAGCACCCGCCCGCGAAGGATAGTGATCTTCACTGCGCGTCCCCGCGGAACCAGGCCACCAGCAGCGCCCGCTCATCGTCGGTCATGTCGGTGACATTGCCCGGCGGCATGGCGTGCGAGTAACCCGCCTGGATCGCCACCTGCTCGCCGTGGTTGGCGATGGCGATGTCATTGTCGAGAATGACGTTCTTGGGCGCTTCAGCAATGCCCTCCCATACCGGCTCGGCGGTGTGGCACATGCTGCAGCGGCCCAGCACCACCTCGGACGCCGCCCTGAAATGCGGCGATTGCATCAGCAGCGTTGCCTGGGGAGATGGCACGGTCTCGGCCCCGGTCGGCAGCTTCGGTCCGCTGGACAGCCAGGCGCAGAGCAGGAAGATCACGATCACCAGCGGCCATACCCAGGTCGGGTTGCCCTTGCGGCCATGCCTGGTGTTGAAGAAGTGCCGGATCAGCACGCCCTCGAGGAAGATCAGCGAGGCGATCAGCCAGTTCCACGGCGTGGCGAAAGCCAGCGGGTAGTGGCTCGACAGCATGAAGAAGATCACCGGCAGGGTGAGGTAATTGTTATGCAGCGAGCGCTGCTTGGCGATCTTGCCGTATTTGGCGTCGGGCACCCGCCCGGCCTTGAGATCCGCCACCACGATCTTCTGGTTGGGGATGATGATCATCGCGACGTTCGCCGCCATGATGGTCGCGGTGAAGGCGCCCATATGCAGCATGGCGGCGCGGCCGGTGAACACCTGCGTATAGGCCCAGCTCATCGCGGTGAGGATGGCGAACAGCACCACCATCAGCCCGCCGGTCGAGTTGCCGATCGGCGATTTGCACAGCGTGTCGTAGAGCACCCAGCCGAGGACGATCGAGCCGAGCGAAATCAGGATCGCCTGCCAGGCCTGCAGATCCAGCACGTGCCGGTCAACGAGGAACAGGTCGGCGCCGAAATAGTAGACGACGACCAGCAGCATGAACCCGGAGATCCAGGTGAAATAGCTCTCCCACTTGAACCAGGTCAGGTGCTCGGGGAGGAAATCCGGCGCCACCAGGTATTTCTGGATGTGGTAGAAGCCGCCGCCATGCACCTGCCACTCCTCGCCATGCGCCAGCGGCGGCAGGCTAGGCGTCTTCCGCAACCCCAGGTCCAGCGCGATGAAATAGAAGCTGGAGCCGATCCAGGCGATGGCGGTAATCACATGCGTCCAGCGCACCGCGAAACTCAGCCATTCCCAGAAGATTGCGGTGTCGGTCATCGTCTTGATTGCCTCAGTTCGGTACTGCCCCTCACCCGCCTCGCTAAGCGAGGCACCCTCTCCCTCAAGGGGAGAGGGGCGGCGGCGAAACCCCGCCCCTCTTCCCTCTCCCCTTGAGGGAGAGGGTGGCGCGCAGCGCCGGGTGAGGGGCAGTCTACACACAAAGGTAGAGGCGGACTCGCGTCCGCCTCCTGTCAGCTCAAGGCGAAATCAGGCAGCGCTTTCGACGCCCTTGACGAACCAGTCGATCACGGCGAGCTCGGCCATGGTCATGACCTTGCCTTCCTCGACCTTGAGGTTGCCGTCCTGGTCGTAGATCGGGCCGGTGAAGATGTCGTAGGTGCCGTCCTTGTAGCCGGCCTGTACGGCATCGGCGAGCGCCACGACATCGGCAGGAACCGCCTTGTTATAAGGCGAGATCACCACGGTGCCCTCCTTCATGCCGTCCCAGGTGTCGGCCGACGCCCAGGTGCCGTCGACGATCGCCTGCACGCGCTCGACATAATACGGGCCCCAGATGTCCTCGATCGCGGTGAGGTGGGCGTTCGGTGCGAACGACGACATGTCGGCGCCCTGGCCGAAGCCATAGAGGCCCTTCTGCTCGAGAATCTGCAGCGCCGCCGGGCTGTCGGTGTGGGTGGTGACGATATCGCAGCCAAGGTTGATCAGCGTCTCGGTGGCCGCGGCCTCCTTCGGCGGGTCGAACCAGCTGTCGATGAACACCAGCTTCAGCTTGGCATCCGGGTTCTGCTTCTGCGCCGAGAGCAGGAACGAGTTCACGCCCAGCACCACTTCCGGCACCTTGTACGAACCGAGATAGCCGAGCGTGCCCGACTTGCTCAACTTGCCCGAGATGGTGCCGAGCACGGCACGGCCTTCGTGGAACTTGGAGTTGTAGGTCGAGACGTTATCGGCGCGCTTGAAGCCCGTGCAGTGCTCGAACTTCACGTCCGGGAACTCGGCCGCCACCGTGATGGTCTGGTCCATGTAGCCGTAGGAGGTGGTGAAGATCAGCTTGCAGCCCTGCTGGGCCAGGTCGCGGATCAGCGGAATGGCCGACGCGTCCTCGGCGACGTTCTCGACATAGATCGTCTCGACCTTGTCACCGAGCGCCGCATCGACCGCCTCACGGCCCTTGTTGTGGGCCCAGGTCCAGCCATAGTCGCCGATCGGCCCGAGGAAGATGAAGCCGATCTTGATCTTTTCCTGGGCGAAGGCGGTGCCGCCGGCGAGCGGCACGGCCGCGGCGGCCGCGCCTGCGGCAGCGATGAAGTGGCGGCGATTGAGATTTGCCATGGACGTCTCCTGTTACGTTGTTGGCGTTTCTACGTTGCGGGAAGAAAGGGCTTGCCGAGGCAAGCAGGCGCGTTGAGGCCGACCCGATCCCGCATGGAGATCAGCGTCAGCACCACAACGGTCATCAGGTAGGGCATGGCCGCCCAGAATTGCGACGGGATGTACTGGGCGAAGGAGAGGAACGAGAGCCCGCCGGCCTTGGCGTTGAGTTCCATCCACATCAGCACGCCGAAAAAGATCGCGCCGACCAGCAGCCGTCCGGCCCGCCAGCCGGCGAACAACACCAGCGCCAGGGCGATCCAGCCCCGCCCGGCGGTCATCCGCTCGGCCCACATCGGGGTGATCACCATGGAGAAATAGGCCCCGCCGATCCCGGCCATCGCCCCGCCGAAGGCCACCGCGGCGTAGCGCACCCCGATCACCGAATAGCCGATCGAATGGGCGCTGAGGTCGTTCTCGCCGACCGCCCTGAGGATCAGCCCGGCGCGGGTCGACTTGAGGAACCAGCCGACCGCGAACACCATGATCAGCGCGAAATACACCACCGGCGAATAACCGAAGAGCACCTTGAGGAGCGGGTCGCGCGCCAGCTCGGGCGGAAACACCGAGCCGAACTGCGGCACGATCCGGCCGACGAAGCTGAGCCCGATCAGCGAGCTGAGCCCGGTGCCGAAAATGGTGAGCGCCAGCCCTGTCGCCACCTGGTTCGAGTTGAGCGTCAGGACGAAAAAGCCGAACAGCGACGCCGCGAGCGCGCCGGCAACGGCGGCGCCGATCACCCCCAGCCACGGGTTGCCGGTGAGTACGGTAGCGGCAAAGCCGGCGATAGCGCCGACCAGCATCATGCCTTCGACGCCCAGATTGAGCACGCCGGACTTCTCGACCACCAGTTCCCCAAGCCCGGCCAACAGGATCGGGGTGGAGATGCCGACGATGGTGATGATGGCCGCGATGAGGAAATCCATGGCCTATTCCCCCGGTGCCGGCTGCACGACGGCCTTGGCCGACGGGATGAAGCGCACGCGATAGCGCACGAAAATATCGCTCGCGAGGATGAAAAACAGCATCATCGCCTGGAAGATGCCGGCGGTGGCGTTGGGGATATGCACCGTGGTCTGCGCCACCTGCCCGCCCACATAGGTGACGGCAAGCACGATGCCGGCAATCAGGCAGCCGATGGGATGCAGCCGGCCGAGGAACGACACGATAATCGCCGTGAAGCCGTAGCCGGAGGGAAATCCGAGATTGATCGCCTTCAGCGACCCGGCGAACTCCAGTGCGCCGGCGAGCCCGGCCATGCCGCCGCCGATCAGCATGGCGAGCCAGACCGTCTGGTTGCCGTCGAACCCGCCATGGCGCGCCGCGTTGGGCGCCGAGCCGACGACCCGGATCTGGTAGCCGAACACCGAGCGCGACATCAGCAGCCAGAACACGAATGGCAGCACAACAGCGATGGCGACACCGAGGTGAACCGTGGTGCCGGAGAAGAGGATCGGCAAGGTCTGGTCCGGTTGCAGCGGCGCGGTGGCCGGGAAATTGCGGCCGTTGGGGTCTTTCCAGGGGCCGCCGACCAGATAGCTCAACACTTGCAGCGCAACATAGGTGAGCATCAGGCTCGACAGGATTTCGTTGACCCCGAAGCGGGTCCTCAGCGCCGCCGGCACTGAGGCCCAGGCGCTGCCGCCGAGCATGCCGGCGAGGATCATGGTGATGATGATGATCGGCCCGCCTGCCGTGCCCGCGGCGATGCCGACACCGGAGGCGCAAAGCGCGCCGATGATGTACTGCCCCTCGGCGCCGATGTTCCAGACATTGGCGCGATTGCCGATGGAGAGGCCGAGCGCGATGATGATCAGCGGCGCGGCCTTCACCGCCACGTCCTGCCATTTGTAAGAGGCGAGCAGCGGCGTCAGAAAGATGTCGATCACCGCCCGCTGCCCGTCGATGCCAAGCAGGTCGAACACCACGACGCCGACCACCATGGTGAGCAGCACCGAGGCGATGGGCGTCACCACCTGCATCAGTTTGCTCGGCTCCTGGCGCTTTTCGAGCTTAATGCGCATGGGCCAGCTCCAGCTCAGCAGTCGGGGTCGTCGGCGCCTCGCCATGGATGCCGCCCATCAACAGGCCGATCTCCTCGATATCGGCGCCGGCGACCTGCATCGGCCGCGACAGCCGCCCCTCGTTGATCACCGCCAGCGTGTCGCACAGCGACAGCAGTTCATCGAGATCCTGGCTGATCACCACCACCGCCGACCCCGCTGCTGCAAGATCGACGATCGCCTGGTGGATCGCCGCCGCCGCTCCGGCATCGACGCCCCAGGTCGGCTGGCTGACCACCAGCACGGCAGGCTTCTGCAGGATTTCCCGACCCATGATGTATTTCTGCAGGTTCCCGCCCGAGAGCGAACCCGCCGTGGCGCCCGGGCCCAGCGCCTTGACCGCAAACGCGGTGATCACCTCACCGGCATAGGTCTTGGCCGCACCGGCCTTGATCAGCCCGGCACTGACCATGCCGAGGCGGTCGCGGGCGGTGAGGATGGTATTGTCGGCAAGACTGAATTCCGGCACCGCCGCATGCCCGTTGCGCTCTTCCGGCACGCTGGCCAGCCCCTTGAGGCGCCGCGACTTGGCCTGCAACTGCCCGACCGGCGCGCCATCGATGCTGATGGCCTCCGCATCGCCCGACAGCACTTCGCCCGACAGCGCCAGCAGCAGGGCATTCTGGCCATTGCCGGCGACGCCTGCGATGCCGAAGATTTCGCCGCCACGAACCGTGAAGTTGATGTCCTTGAGCGCGATGCCGAACGGCCCGGCACCGGGGATCGACAGCCGGTTGACCACCAGTTTTTCCTGCCCCAGCGACCGGCCGGCCGGCTTGGTGATCTCCTTGAGGCCGGCGCCGATCATCTTTTCGGCCATCGAGCGCGAAGTCTCGACCTTCGGGTCGCAGGTATCGACCAGCTTGCCACCGCGCAGGATCGTCGCCGTGTCGCACAGCGCTTTGATCTCGTGCAGCTTGTGCGAAATATAGAGGATCGAGCAGCCTTCGGCCGCCAGCTGCCGCAGCACCACGAACAGTTGCTCCACCTCCTGCGGCGTGAGCACCGAAGTCGGCTCGTCCATGATCAAGAGCTTGGGGTTGAGCAGCAGCGCCCGCACGATCTCGATGCGCTGGCGTTCGCCCACCGACAGGGTGGAGACGGTGCGGTGCGGATCGAGCTTCAACCCATACTGCTCCATCACCTCGCGGATCCTCGCTTCGAGGTCCCGCGCGTGTATCTTGGCGTCCATCCCCAGCGCAATGTTCTCGAGCACCGTCATCGCCTCAAACAGCGAGAAATGCTGGAACACCATGCCGATGCCGAGCTTGCGGGCCGCCTTGGGGTTACTGACGCTAAGCGGCTGGCCGTTCCAGCGGATTTCACCCGCATCGGGCTGCATGATGCCGTAGATCATCTTGACGAGGGTGGATTTGCCGGCGCCGTTTTCGCCGAGCAGCGCATGGATTTCGCCGGGTCTGACCGAGAACGAAACATTGTCGTTGGCGAGAACGCCGGGGAAGCGCTTGGTGATACCGGTCAGCTGCAGCCGCGGCGCAATGCTACTCTCCAAGGACGGCTCCCGACGTCTTCGTTGTGGCCGGCCGCGCCTTCAGATCTTCGACTTCCCGCGCCCCAATGTGGACCAGAATTTCCGCTGCCGCCAGCGCCGCGCTGACTTCGGGCCGCTTGTCCCCAATCCCTTGAGGGAAGGCCTTGCCGCCGATCGGCAGCACCAGCCGCTCGAGCGCCGCCGCCGGATAGCCCTCGCCCAGATACCAGGAGCGGAACCGTGCCCGTTTTGTCTTCGAGCCGACCATGCCGATATAGGGCGCATCGGCCCGCTGCAGCGCCTCGGCAGCGATCAGGAAATCGAGCGCATGGTCATGCGTCAGGATGACAAAGCCGCTGCCCCGCGGCGCCGAGCGCACTACCGCCTCGGGCATCGCCACGGCGTGGGTCTCGACATTCTCCGGCAGGTTGGTGAGCTCGTCCGGCCGCGTATCGACCACATGCACCTTCAGCGGCAGCGCCGAAAGCGCCCGGGCCAGGGCATGCCCGACATGGCCGGAGCCGAACAGGTAGACATGCGGCCGCGCCGCCGCCTCGGCCTCCAGCTTTGCCACCAGACGTCGCGTCTCAGCCGGCGTCACCCGCTTCAACGCCACATCCACCCGACCGCCGCAGCACTGCCCGATCTCGGGCCCGAGCGGAACATCGAGGCTGTCCTCATGCTCACCGGCCCGCAGCACCTGCCGCGCCCGGTCGATCACCATATACTCGAGCGCCCCACCCCCGATGGTGCCGATCTGCGCCTCCGGCGAGATCAGCATGAACGTGCCGGCCTCGCGGGGGGACGAGCCGCGTGCCGCGGTGAGTTCAGCGACGATGGCCGCTGCGTTGGCGGCGAGGAAGGTGCGGAGAGAGGCGGGGGAGAGTGTCATCGGAAAGAGCCCCCCCACCCCTGTCCCCTGTCCCTCATCCACATCTGACGCTGCCGCCCCGCGAACTCGTGATGATCTCACGATGCGCCGACACGTGCCAAAACACAAATGGCCTGAACTCGTTAGCTT
>NZ_LAJE02000242.1 GCF_000970465.2 Devosia insulae DS-56 | reverse complement strand
GGGGTGGGGAGCCACCGACGGTGTGTTAGGCGGAGGAGCCAATGAACTACCAATCGCAATCGGCTCCGGTTCAGGGGCAGGTCGCGCCGGGCTTCGAGGCGGTGGCTGAGGAGTTTGCGCGGAATTTCACGGTACGCGGCGATGTCGGGGCGGCGTTCGCTGCGGTGCATCGCGGGAGGCTCGTCGTCGACCTCTGGGGCGGCATGGCCGCGCCGGGGCGGCCATGGCAGGCCGATACGCTGCAGGTGATCTATTCAGGCACCAAGGGGCTGTTCGCCGGGTGCGTCTTGAAGCTGGTGGAGCGGGGGCAGCTCGATTTGAACGCGCCGGTGGCGCGCTACTGGCCGGAGTTCGCGCAAAACGGCAAAGCCCGGGTGCTGGTGCGGCATGTCACCTCGCATGCCGCCGGGCTGCCGGGGATTGCGACGCCGCTGAGCGCCGCCGACTACACCGATTACGAACGGATGGAAACGCTGCTGGCGGCGCAGCCTTTGGCCTCCGATCCCAACGCCTTCCACTGCTACCACGCGGTGACCATCGGCTGGCTGGTCGGCGCTTTGGTGCGGCGGATCGACGGGCGGACGCTGGGGCGGTTCTTCGCCGAGGAGATTGCCACCCCGCTGGGGCTCGAGGCCTATATCGGGCTGCCCGAGGCGCTGGAGCCGCGAGTGGGGCGGATCGAACTGGGGCCGGGGATGCTGGCCTATGACGAGGCGTTCGGGGCCGAACAGCGGGCCGACCCGGTGTTTCATTCGATCTGGGGTAACCCGCCGCTGTTCCCCGAGGAGCTCCCCTGGAATACTCGCGCCTACCACGCAGCCGAGATCAGCGGGGCCGGCGGCATCGCCACGGCGCGGGCCATGGCGCGCTATTATGGCGCGATGGCGCAGGGCGGCAGCATTGACGGGGTTGAGATTTTGAAGCCCGAGACGGTCGCCCTGGGGCGGGCCGAGCAGAGCCGGTTCATGGATCCCTATATCGCCGAAGCCATGGCGTTCGGTGTGGGTTGGGCGCTGCAGACGCCGCAGGGCCGGTTCGGCCCGGCACCGGATGCGTTCGGGCATTCAGGGGCCGGCGGCTCGATCCATGCGGGCTGGCCGACCGAGCAGGTGGGGTTCAGCTATACGATGAACCAGATGCGGGGGGACCCGGAGGATCTCAGGTCCCGGCATGTGCTGAAGCGGTTGTATGAGATTGTGAGGTAGGGGCCGGTCGGCTGAGCCCGGTGTGCTTGGCGCCCCTCACCCCCGCCCTCTCCCCAGAGGGGCGAGGGGGCGTTGTGGCACTGCCCGTGCAAAGTGCGTCCCCTCGCCCCTCTGGGGAGAGGGTTAGGGTGAGGGGCAGCCAAGCACGCCAGCCCTAACTGATCACCAACCGTGAAATCCGCCCACCGGTGAGCGTAAACGCCATTGTGCCGTCGCCGTTGTAGCCATTGCCGCTGACCGCCAGCCGCACCCGGTACGCGTCAGCCCCATTGGGTTCGACCTCGAGCAGCCGGAACTTCGACTGCACGCCGATATTGTCGGTCTCGTTCCAGCTGGCGATGCCGGCGCGGCCGGTGAAGTCGCGGCCCCAGTCGCTGAGGAAGGCGTCGGGGGTGAAGGCTTCGAGGAAGGCGGCGGTGTCGCCCGCATTGGTGGCAGCGATGAAGCGCTGGATGACCGGCGGGGTGGTGCTCATAGGTGCGCTCCGGTGGGTAGGCCAGACGCAAGCTTACCGCATTCTCCGTGCGCTTGGCGCCCCTCACCCCAGCCCTCTCCAGAGGGGCGAGGGGGCGGTGTGGCACGGTCGGCGCCCCCATCGTCCCCTCGCCCCTCCTAGGGGAGCGCGATAGCGCCCCCGGGGGGAGAGGGTCAGGGTGAGGGGCGCCAAGCGCGCCGGCCTCGCACCACACCCATAACCGACCGACCGTCGGTTCCGAATCCCTACGACTTTTTGCGCAACGGCGAGTCCCAGCGTGCCGCTTGACCGGGGATCGCTCCCCGTGTCATCGTTCAGCCTATGGATAGGCGTTCAGCATAGTGAACGACGGCGCACAAGACGCCGAGCACGACGCCCTCGCTTGTCCCCGACCGATCATCACGCCTCCCGATGCCCGGGAGGCGATGAAGCGCTCGTGTTCCTTGGGAGGAAAGCAACGTGTCCAAGACCACCCTAACGCAGTTCACGCCCAGCCGGCGTACGGTTCTCGCAGGCCTTGCGGCGTCGCCGTTCGCGCTTGCCGCGGGCAGCCATTTCGCCATGGCGCAGCCGACCAGCGGCACGCTGTCCATCGCCGTCCTCGACTGGGCCGAAACCGGCATCAAGCCGGTGTTCGCCGCCTATGAGGCTGCCCGTCCCGGTGTGAAGATCGACTACTCGCTCCTCCCCGGCGACTACCAGGGCATACGCCAGACCCTGCTGTCGCGCCGTCTCGCCAACAAGCTGCCCGACATCACCTACCTGGCGGACATTCTGGCGACGCAGTTGGCCAACGCGGAAGTCACCGCCGACATGCGGCCGTTCCTGACCTCCGGCGGTCCCATCGGCATGACCTCGCTGGCCAAGCCATTCCTCGACCAGTATCTGGTCACGTCGGGCCCGAACAAGGACGGCATTTTCGGCCTGCCGATCGGCGCCGATACCGTGGTGCTCTACTATAACAAGAAGCACTTCGACGACGCCGGCATCCCCTACCCGAACGATGACTGGACCTTCGAGAAGCAGATCGAGGTCGCGACGCAGCTGACCCAGAAGAGCGGCACCACCACCACTCGCTACGGCCTCGCTGCCTCGGTGCCGTGGCACGCGACCTACGTTCCGGGCATCGAAGCCTTCGGCGACACGCTGCTCGACGAAAACAACATGTACAAGCTGCAGACCGAAGCCGCGATCAAGGTCTTCACCATGTACTGGGACCAAGTGAAGGCGGGCGTCATCGCCTCCACGCCGCAGCAGACCCAGCTCGGCGGCGGTTTCCAGGCCTTCGGTGCCGGCACCGTGTCGATGTTGCAGTCGGTCCGTGCCCTCACCCCGCTGATCCGCTCCGTCACCACCGACGACTGGGACGTGGCGCTCGAGCCCAAGATCAACGGCGTCCGCAAGACCGGGATGGGCTCCATCGCCCAGTCCATCACGACGTCGGGCCAGGCCAACAACAAAGACCTCTGCTACGACTACCTCAACTGGTTCTACTCCGAGGATGGCGGCATGAAGATCCTCGCGGCCGGCTACGGCACCGTGCCGCCGGTCGAGGCTCTGTACGAGAGCCCGATCTGGACCGCGCTGCCCGGACCTCCGTACGACAACCGCGTCTTCGCCGAGTCGATCCAGTACGGCGCCATGAACCCGACTTCGATCCCGGCCGACGTACAGGCCGTGGTCGATACCGAGCTCACCAAGGCCGAAGAAGCGGTGACCCTCAACAACGTACCGGTGGCCGACGCGCTGAAGGCAGCCGAGGCGGTGATCAACGAAGCCATGGCCCGCGTTCTGGCCGCTGGCGGCTGATCACCGACAAGACATGCCGCCGCACTCCTTCAGCGGCGGCGGCAGTCTTCTAGTTGGTCGCGCTCTCGAGGTGGAAAAGTCTCACAACTTTTCCTGAGAACGCTCCAGTGAACCGGCTGTGTCCTCCCGCAGCCGGTTCTCCCTTTCCGCAACGGGATCCACGCCTTTGAGCAAGACCGACACCGCCGAGGCTGGCATGGCGCCGATTTCGCGAACCGCATCGCGCCGCAAAACGAACAGCCGCACCGATAGCCCGTTCTGGGCCGCCCTGTTCGTCGGGCCGAACCTGGTCCTGTTCACTACGTTCATGATCATCCCCATCATCTGGGGTCTCGGCCTGAGCCTGTTCGACTGGAACCTGATCGGCGAGCCCCGCTTCGTTGGCCTCGCCAACTACCTCGACATCCTCAAGGATGCGCGCGCCGTGAACTCGGTGTGGAAGACCGTCTACCTCGTCTTCCTCGGCGTTGTTCCGACAGTGCTCCTGTCGTTCCTGCTCGCGGTGCTGATCAACACCAACTTCCCCGGCTACACCGTGTTCCGCACGATGTACCTGCTTCCCATCGTCATTTCACTGGTCGCTTCGGCGGTGCTCTGGCGCTTCATCTACGATCCGCGCGTCGGCCCCATCGCCCAGTTGCTCGGCGTCTTCGGCATTTCTGGCCCGAACTGGCTGCAGGACACCACATGGGCCATGCCGGCGCTGTCGCTGGTGATCGTCTGGCTGCGCCTGCCGCTCGGCGTCATTCTCTATCTCGCTGCGCTGCAGCAGATTAACCCGCAACTGCTCGAAGCCGCCGAGATCGACGGGGCCGGCCCGTGGGCCAAGCTCCGCCACGTCATCTGGCCCAACGTCATGCCGGTGACCCTGCTCATCCTGGTGCTGACGTTGCGCGGCATCATCTTCGACAGCTTCGACATCGCTTTCGTGATGACCAAGGGCGGCCCGCTCAACTCGACCGACATCCTCGCCGTCTACATCTACGACCTCGCGTTCGCCCAGTTGCGGCTCGGCTATGCCTCGGCACTCTCGACCGTGCTCTTCGTCATCGTCACCATCCTGGCGCTGGTCTTCAATCCGCCGCGCCGGCGCTCGACCAATGGAGACCCGGTATGAGCACCAGCGTCGGACACCCGTGGCGCCGCCGCCTCCACGTCTCGGCGGTGATCTTCTTCGGCCTGCTGATGGCGGCGCCCTTCTACTGGATGATCATCAACTCCTTCAAATCTAGCCGCGAGGTAGTCGCCTACCCACCCACCTGGTGGCCGAAGGAGTGGCATTTCGAGAACATCGAGGCCGCGCTCGGCTTCCTTGACCCAAGCGCCATCGTCAACTCCGTGATCTTCACTGCCATCATCACCATCGTGCAGCTGACGCTCGTGGTGATGACCGGCTTCGCGCTCGCCAAGATGCGCTTCGTGGGCCGGGGTCCCCTGCTCACTCTGTTTATCCTCACCATGTTCGTGCCAGGCCAGGTCGCGCTGATCCCCACTTTTATCCTGGTGCGCAACCTCAACTGGATCGACACCTTCATGGGGCTCTGCGTCCCGATCATCGCCCAGACCAGCTTCGGCGTGTTCATCTTCCGGCAGTTCTACATCTCGATGCCCAACGAGATCCTCGATGCCGCGAAGATCGACGGCGCCAACTGGGGTCAGATCTTCCTCAACATCGTGCTGCCGCTCTCGGGTCCGCCCATCGCCGCCTATACAGCCGTGACCGTGCTGACCGCCTGGAACATGTACGCCTGGCCGCTGATCTCGACGACCGAAAAGGACATGCGCACCCTGCCGCTCGCCCTCGCGGGGCTGGGCCAATCCTTCTCGCAAACGCCCCCGAACGTCGCGATGATGGCGGTGCTATTGTCCACCCTGCCCATCATCATCTTCTTCATCTTCTGCCAGCGCTACTTCATCAACGGCCTCGGCGGCGCGATCAAGGAATAGACCAGTGACTACGATTTCGATCTGCCTCGTCGGCTGTGGCGGCATGGGAAGCCGGCATGTGCAGGGCTTTGCCCGGCTGCAGCGCTCGGGCCTCAGCAATGTTCGCCTCGTCGCGGTGTGCGACGTGCGGCAGGATAATGCCGAGCGGGTGGCCGGCGAGGCCGAAAAGCTGCTCGGCTACCGGCCGAAGATTCACCTCGCCATAGACGATGCGGTGGCCGACCCGGAGATCGCGGCGTTCGATGTGGTGACCGAGGCGTTCAGCCACCTCTCGGTGGTGCTGCCGGCATTGCGGGCCGGCAAGCACGTGCTCTGCGAAAAACCGCTGGCGCTGACCGTGCGCTCCTGCCAGGCGCTGATCGATGCGGCGAAGGCCGGCGGCGCGGTGCTGGCGACGGCCGAGAACTATCGGCGCGATCCGACCAATCGACTGGCCAAGGCGGTGATCGATTCCGGCGTGCTGGGTCCGATCCACCTGATGGTGCAGACGATGATCGGCGGCAATGACCGGATCATCATCACGCCGTGGCGGCACTTCAAGGACAAGGGCGCCATCGGGCTCGACATGGGGGCGCACCTCACCGACATCGTGCAGTACTATTTCGGGCCGTTCGAGGCGGCGTTCGGCAAGGGCTTCATCGCCGAGCCGATCCGCCGCCGGCAGGAAAAGCCGGAGATGCAGACCGAGGCGTACCTGAAGCGCTTCCTCGAAATCCCCGAGCAGATCACCGCCACCGGCGAGGACTCGTTCACCGCGACCTTCACCATGCAGTCGGGCCTCATGGTGCAGATGGCGTTCGTCGCCTCGGGGCCGGGCAAAGGCTACAACCAGCGCACCGTGCACGGCCAGCGCGGCTCGCTCGAAATCTTCAACGACCGCACCGGCAAGGCGCCGATCCTCCACACCGCCGAGGGCGACCTCAGCGGGCAGGCGCTGGCCGACAAGGTCGGTTTTGCCCTCGATGAGCTGACCCAAACGCTCTATGGCGGCGTGTCCTACGAACTCGATTGGGCCGAAACGGACTCGGGCCTGCTCGCCATCGAGATCCACGATTTCGCCGCCGCCATCATGGAAGGCCGGCCGCCGGAAGTGGATGGCGAGGGCGGTCTCACTGCCGTCGCCTCGGTGCTCGCTGCCTATGAGAGCGGCATTGCCGGCCGGGCGGTGAGCATGGACGAGGTGCTGAGCAGCGCCGTCTCGACCTACCAGGATGAGATTGACGCCGATCTCGGGCTGTTGCCCAAGTCGAACGCGGCCTGAGGGAAACGCCATGACTGATGCAGCTTTCGCCGCCATCCCGCTGATCGTCCAGAAGCTCGGCCCCAAGCAGATCGCCTTCGTGGTGCGCGACCTCGAGGCCGCGACCCGGCAGTGGTGGGACCTGCTGCGCATCGGACCCTGGACGGCGTGGGAATATACGCCGGAGATTCTGAAGGACATGACCTACAAGGGTGCGCCGGCCCGGTTCGGCTTGAAGCACGCGCTCGCCTGGAAGGATGGCGTGCAGTTCGAGCTGGTCGAGCCCACCACCGGCCCGTCGTTTTTTTCCGATCAGCTGGCGAGCTCCGGAGAAGGGCTCAACCATATCGGTATCCATGTGATGGAGAACCATGCCGAGGCGGTTGCCGAGCTCGAAGCCGCCGGCTTCACCCGGCTTCAATCGGCCCGGGGCTTTGGCGGCGATGGCAGCGGCGCCTTCGTCTATTTCACCTCTCCAAAGCTCAACGGCCTCGTGCTCGAGTTGATCAGTCCACCGGCCACCCGCCGCACACCGCTATTCGTCTACCCCGAGGAAGCAAAGTGAAGATCGAGCGTATCGATACCTACGTCGCGCATAACTGGATGTTCGTCGAAGTGACGACGGATAGCGGGCTGAAAGGCGTGGGCGAATCCACCTTCTTCGGCTTTCCCGAGGCGACGGCATCGGTGGCCAAGGGCTTTGGCGAGCGGCTGATCGGCGAAGATCCGTTGCGCATCGAGTACCACAATCTCAGCCTCTATCGGGCCTACTCGATGCGCGGCATGGCCATTGGCGGCGCCATCTCGGCGATCGACCAGGCGCTGTGGGATATCAAGGGCAAACATTACCAGGCGCCGGTCTGGGACCTGCTGGGTGGCCGGGTGCGCGACAGGGTGCGCGCCATGCTGGTGATCCCCTATGGCACGGCCGAGGAAGTCGCGGCGAGCTGCAAGGCGGCGGTCGAGGACGGCTATACCGCCCTCAAGGTGATGGTCTACCAGCCCGAGCACCACCTGATGGCGTTCGGCGCCAAGGTGAAGGACATGGTCGAGCGCCTGGCGCTGATCCGCGAGGTGGTCGGCTGGGATGTCGAGATCGGCATCGAGCTGCATCGCAACATGGCGCTGGGCGAATCCATCGCGGCGATCCGCGAGTTCGAGCAGTTCCGGCCGCTGTTCGTCGAAGACCCGATTCCGCCCGACAGTGTGTTGAGCTTCGGCGAGGTGTCGCAGAAGTCGCGCGTGCCGATGGCGGCGGGCGAGCGCAACACCTCGATCTGGGAATTCCGCGAGTATGTCGAGCATGGCGGGGTGCATCATATCCGCCCCGATGTCGGCATTGCCGGCGGCATCACTCAGACCCGCAAGATCTGCGCGCTGGCCGAAGCGCATCACCAGGGCATCATCCCGCACGCCGTGCCCTCGGGCCCGGTGGCGACGGCGGCGCAGGTGCAGCTCGGCTTTGCGGTGCCGAACTGGGAAGTGACCGAGCACATGCTGCAGGACCGCGCGCCCTGGACCAAAGCGGTGAAGGCGATCGTCCCGGTCATCAACGGCCATTGGCTGCCCAACGAGACCCCCGGCCTCGGCGTCGAGCTCGACCACGAGGGGCTGAAGACCATCCCTGTCATCAACAAGGTGCCGCCGACTTCGCTGAAGACCGATGGCTCGGTGGCATTCCGGTAGGCGCCCGTGATCGTCGACAGCCACACTCACGCCTGGGCGCGCTGGCCGTACGAGCCAGAGGTGCCCGACGAGGCCACCAAGGGCTCGGTCGAGCACCTGATCCACGAGATGGATCAGAACGGCGTCGCCGAGGCTGTGATCGTCTCGGCGCGGATCGAGAAGAACCCCGACAACAACGCCTATGGGGCGGCGGCGGTGCGCCGCTACCCCAAGCGCCTGCACCAGTTCGCCGATGTCGATTGTGCCTGGTCGCCCGAGTATCACACGCCGGGTGCGGTCGAGCGGTTGCGCATGGCGGCCGGACGCTGCGGATCACAGGCTCTACCCACTCTGTCGGCGCCAATGACGGACGGTTCCGCTCCTGCGAGGCCCGGGG
>NZ_LAJE02000241.1 GCF_000970465.2 Devosia insulae DS-56 | reverse complement strand
TCGCTGGTGCCCCTCCCCCGCCACGCGGGGGAGGATCATGGAGAGGCCGGTGGCCGCTTAGACGCTCAGCTTGCCGATATCGTACTTGTCGGCCGAACCCGTCGGCCGCCAGCCGATGACCTGTTTGGCGTGCGAGGTGTCGCGCCAGCGGCGTTTGTTCTCGGAGATGGCGTCGAAGATGTCGAAGCGGACGCTCTCGGGCGCATCGAGGCACTTGTCGACCATCTGCACGGCGTCGGCCTGCGAGAGATAGCCGGGATAGTGGCGGATGAGTTCGGGCTGGTCGCTCGGCAGCACGGCGCCGAGCCGGATGCAGATCACCGACATGCCGTAGCGATCGGAGAACAGCCGGCCGGTATTCTCGCCGAACAGCTTGCCGACACCATAAAAGCTGTCAGGGCGCGGCGGATCCTTGTAGTCGAGCAGCTTTTCACCCGGCGGCAGGGCCTGCAGCTGGTTGGCGGCGAGCTTGCCGTAGGGCGAGCCCTCGTACCACTCATAGCCACACATAGTACTGCCGGTGCTCATGAACACCACGCGCTTCACCCCGGCTTCCTGCGCGGCACGGAACATGTTGAGGGTGCCGCCAATGGTGTTCTGCATCACCTTGTCCCAGTCGTCGTACTCATGGGTCTCGGCGGCGAGGTGCAGTACCATGTCCATGCCCTCGGACGCCTTGCGGATGGCCACCGGGTCGGCGATCTCGGCCTGGGTGTGGACGATCCCCGGGACGACGCGCCGGCTCAAGCCACTGAACTCGTATTTGTCGGAGAGGTCGCGGATGACGAGGCCGCCAATCAGACCGCTGGCGCCGGTCACGAGGACCTTAGGTTTTGTAGCCATTCGAATGCATCCCCCTGCATTGATCGGTTAAATATACCGTTAGCATGATAATATGCTTTTCTGGGAGTCAAGTGAGTCAAACTGTGCGTTCGACTGTGGTTCGTCTGACGGAACCTCCGCATCACGGATCATGTTGCGAGCTCAACGGCTTTCGACTTTTTGCGCAGCAGATGGCGCTCAGCCGCGATTGACAGCACTAAATATGCCGTTAGCATAACAACATACTTGGTTATCGGGTGAGGGGGCGTCGTCGGTGAAGCGGGTGCTTATCGTGGGGAGCGGCGGCATCGGCCGGCGCCACCTCAAGGGCTACAGCCTGACCGGACGGGCGCAACTGGCGATCGTCGAGCCGGACGCCGGGCGCCGCGACGAAGCCAAGGCGCTGTTCGGCATCACCGAGACCTATAGCGATATCGGCGAAGCCGACCTCAAAAGCTTCGACCTCGCGGTGATCTGCGCACCGGCCAACTTTCACGTGGCACTGATGCGGCGCTGCGCCGAGGTCGGGCTCAACTTCCTCGTCGAAAAACCACTCTCGGTGACGATGGACGAGGTCGACGAGACGCTGGCGCTGGTCCACTCGAAAAACCTCGTAGCGCGGGTCGGCTATGTGCGGCGTGTCGCCGACGAAGTGGTGACGCTGCGCCAGCAGATCCTCGACGGCAAGATCGGCACGCTGCGGCTCGCCTATCTCAACTCCTCGCAGGAGTTCCCAAAATATCGGCCGGATTTCCAGCGCACCTATTACGCCCGGCCGGAAATGGGCGGCGGCGCCATTCTCGATGCGGCGAGCCACCTGTTCGACATGCTGATCTGGCTGATGGGCAAGCCCACCGAGGTCAGCTGCCTCTATGACCGGCTGGTGCTCGAGGGCACCAATACCGAGGACACCTGCCTCGTCTCGATCCGCTTTCAGAGCGGGGCGATGGCGAACGTCACCATCAACCAGTTCCAAAAGCCCAATATCGCGCGCTTCGAGTTCATCGGCACCAAGGGCAACCTGATGCTGGAGCACTCGACGCTGAAATTCACCGATGACGACAGCGGCAAGTGGCAGGACGAGCGCGACTTCATGCAGGGGTTGGTGCCGACCGAAGCGCATCAGGCGCGCTTCCGCATGCAGGCCGACGCCATGCTCGATGCGATCGAGGGCAAGCCCTGCTGGCTCGCGACCCTCGACGATGCGCGCGACAACCTGAGGGTGGCGCTCGCCGCCAAGCAATCCTGGCTCGAAAAGCGGATCGTGAGTCTCTGATGCTCAATTTCGATGGCAAGACCGTGCTGATGGCCGGTGGCGCGGGTTACCTGGCGCTGCCGGTGAGCAAGCTGCTGGCGCAGCAGGGCGCCAACGTGGTGCTGGCCGACATCAACCCGGAGCGGCTTGCAATCGCCGAGGCCGAACTCAAGGCGCTCGCCCGCGGCGTGCTGGCGCTGCCGCTCGACATCGGCGACGAGGACTCGATCCTTGCGGCGGTGCGCGGTGCGGCCAAGACATTCGGCAAGCTCGATGGCGTGGTGAACGCCACCTTCGGCTCCACCGGCAAGCGCTTCGAGGAGCTGACCGCAGCGGATTTCGATCGCACCAACCGGCTGAACCTCACCGGCAGTTTCCTCCTCGCCCGCGAGGCGGCGAAACACATGGGGCCCGGCAGCGCGATGGTGCTCTATGCCTCGATGTATGGCGTGGTGGCGCCGAACCCGGCGAACTACCCGGGCGACATGGCCCCCAACCCGATCGAGTACGGCGCCGGCAAGGCCGGGATGATCCAGATGGTGCGCTACATGGCGGGCCATTTCGGCCCGGCCGGTATCCGCGTCAACGCGGTGGCGCCCGGCCCCTACCCGCATCAGGCGACGCAGGACAATGCCGAGTTCATGCAGAACCTGTCGCGGCAGACCATGCTGGGCCGGATCGGCCGGCAGGACGAAATGGCCGGGCCGACGGCGTTCCTCCTGAGCGATGCGGCGAGCTACATCACCGGGCACTGCCTCAATGTCGATGGCGGCTGGACCGCCTGGTAGGGAATTTATCGATGAGCGTTCTGCCGATCACCCGGGATGAAATCCGTCTCGCCATGCTGGGCATGGTGGAAGGCAACGGGCACCCCTATTCCTGGAGCATCATCATCAATGGCAGTTACGACGCCAAGGCGCTGGCGGCCTGCCCCTACCCGGTGATCAAGGATTACATCGCCAAGCAACCTCCGGGCACACTCGGCATCCCCGGCGCCAAGGTGACGCATGTGTGGACGGACGATCCGGCCGATGCGGTACAGGTCGCGGCGGTGGCACATATCCCCAACATCGCCAAACGCGCCGAGGACGTAATCGGCGAGGTGGATGCCGTACTGGTCGCCACCGACAAGGGTTTCGAGCATGTCGAGCGGGCCCGACCGTTCATCGAGGCCGGCATCCCGGTGTTCATCGACAAACCGCTCTGCGATAACCGGCTCGATCTCGCGACCTTTTCGAAATGGGTGGCCGAGGGCAAGCCGCTGATCAGCTCGTCGGCGATGCGCTTCGCCAAGGAGTACGTGCCCTATCACCGCGCCACGCATGCGCTGGGGCAGTTGCGCCATGTCAGCGCCACCATGGCCAAGTCGTGGGAAGCTTACGGCATCCATGCGCTGGAGACGGTCTATCCGATCACCGGACCGGGCTATGTCTCGGTGCAGAACATCGGCGACGCCAATTCCAACATCGTGCACCTGCGGCACCGCGACGGCATCGACGTCATCCTGCAGGTGACCAGGGATATGGGCGGCGGCTTCGGCATGGTGACGTTGGCCGGCACCGCCGCCGGGCTGCAGCTCAAGTTCACCGACACCTATCACGCGTTCCGCACCCAGCTCGTCGGCTTCGTCGATTACCTCCGGACCGGCAAGCCGCCGGTGCCGTGGGAGGAGACGCGCGAACTGATGCAACTGGTGATCGCCGGCATCGAAAGCCGCGAACAGGGCGGGCGCCGCGTTTTCCTTAGCGAGATGGACTGAACCATGCAGGTACTCGAGAGCTTCTCGCTCAAAGGCAAAGTCGCCGTGGTCACCGGCGGCGCCGGGCTCTATGGCCGGCAGATCGTCGCGGCCCTGGCCGAGGCCGGAGCGCAGACCTTCATCGCAGCGCGCGATCTCGAAAAACTCGAAGTGGTGGCGGCCGAAGAGCGGGCGCGCGGCTTCGACGTCACGGCACTGTCGCTCGACCTGTCGTCGGACGAGTCCATCGAAGCGCTGCACCGCGAGGTGATCGCCCGGGCCGGGCGCTGCGACGTTTTGGTCAACAACGCGGTGACCCGCTCGGCGCTCGATGGGTGGGCGCATGATCTCGACGCGTTCGACAGAAGCCTCCGGGTCAACGCCTCGGCCTTGTTCAAGATCACCGAGCTGTTCGGCCGCAACATGCGGGCGCAGAAAGCCGGCTCCATCATCAATATCGGCTCGATGATGGGCATGGTCGGGGTCGAGATGGCCAACTACGAGGGCACCGACATGACGCCCAACCCGTCGCCGATCTACCACTACGAAAAGGGCGGTATGCTCAACTTCACCCGCTGGGCGGCGAGCATTTTGGGCGCCGACAATGTCAGGGTGAACTGCCTGTCGCCGGGCGGTTTCTTCAACAACCAGCCGGCGCCGTTCGTCAAAGCCTACAGCGCCCGCACCCAGTTGGGCCGCATGGCCAACGACACCGATTTGAAAGGCGTCATCGTCTTTCTCGCATCGGACGCTTCGGCCTATGTCACCGGCACCAACATCCCAATCGATGGCGGCTACACCGCCAAATAACCCCTCCGGAGGAGATCACCTTGTCCCAGACGCAGCCCTACGCCGCGACGCCCCCGACGCGCTTCCGCATGCGGCCGAGCCGCGTGCTGCGCACCATCCGCGAGGGCAAGGTGGCCCGGGTGCTGAAGCTCAATATCTCTGACGCCAAGATCGCCGAGATCTTCGCCGCAGCGCAGCCCGATGCGCTGTGGCTGTGCATGGAGCATACTTCGGCGACGTGGGAGCAGGTCGAGCACCAGATCCGCGCCGCCAAGCTCTATGACGTCGACACGCTGCTTCGCGTGTCGCGCGGCAGCTACAGCGACTACATCCGCGGCTATGAGATGGATGCGACCGGGCTGATCGTGCCGCACATCATGAACGCCGAGGACGCTCGCAAGGTGCGCGACATCACCAAGTTCGCGCCGCTCGGCAAACGCGCCGTCGATGGCGGCAACAATGATGCGCAGTTCACCCGCGTCGGCTTCCTCGACTATTTGAAGACCGCCAATGAGGAGCGCTTCGCCTGCTACCAGATCGAGGATCCGGAAGCGATGGAGCACCTCGAGGCGATCGCCGAGATGGACGGGGTGGATTGCCTGTTCTTCGGCCCCGGCGACTATTCGGTGGCAAGCGGCATCCCGGGTGAGATCCAGCACGACGAGATCAAGGCGGTGCGGAAGCGCGTCGCCGAAGTGGCGCGCAAGTACGGCAAGATCGCCGCCACGGTCACCAATCGCGACCTGATCGGCGAGTATGTCGATATGGGGTACAACTTGCTGTCGGTGGGCGCCGACGTGATCGCGCTGGCGAACTATGCCGATGAGTCGATGGCGGCGTTTGATAAGGCGTTGGGGTAAGACTCGCCGGCGACCACCACCTTACCTTCTCCCCTTGAGGGAGAAGGTGGCGCGTAGCGACGGATGAGGGGTACGCGCAACGAAGTGTAGCGCGCTCCGAGCGAAGCGAGGAGCGATCCAGTACGCGGAGAGATACCCCTCATCCGCCCTTCGGGCACCTTCTCCCTCAAGGGGAGAAGGCACTGACTGAGAGATCAGCGCTTACTTACGGATGAAACGTCGCCGGCATGCTCATCACCTGCTTGCCGGGTTTGCGGTCTTCGAGGTTGGCGTAGATATCGGCCAGCACCTGCTGCATCCAGGCGGCGGAATCGACGTTGAAGCTCGGGCCGTCATTGTCGAGTGAATAGCGATAAGCCTTGGTCGGCTTCGTGGCCTTGGCGGCGATCACCGGTACCCAGCTGTGGTGCATGTAGCCGCAGACGATGTCGGGCTTGTAGCTCTTCAATACCGCCTCGAGTTCGGCCGTGTCGTTCTGGCCGGTCTCCTGGTTCACCGAGATGACGCGCAGCTCCTGCTCGGTGGCGGTCGAAGCGTTGGCGCGCCGGATGCTGGCGAGGCGGGAGGCCTGTTCGCTCGAGGTGATGGTGGTGTTGAGGTAGAGGTATTTCAGCTTTTTGCCGTCGTTTTGCCGGAACATCTCCATGAAGGCCGGTTCGAAATCGATGCGATAGGCGTGGTAGGGCAGCTCCTCGATGACGAGGTCGATGATCGCCACCTGCGCCGAGGTCTCGGGCAGCTTGTCGATCTCGGTTTCGGGCGTGATGCCGGCCAGCACCACCACATCGAGCGCGTCCCAGACATGGGTGGGCATCGACTTGTGGGTGAAGCTGCCGAGGATGAACTCGTGGCCATCGGAGACCACGGCCTTTTCCAGCGCCACCACCAGCTTGGTGTAGAACTCGTTGTTGAAGATGCCGCCGCCGACAATGTCGCGGTTGTAGAAGAAGCCGATGCGATGATGCGCTTCGGTCCACGGCGTTTCGACGAGAAACGACCCCTTGCCCACCTGGCGACGGATGATCCCCTCGGCTTCGAGGTCCTTCAGCGTCTTGATCACGGTGATCAGCGAGAATTCGCAGAACTTCACGATCTCGTTCTGCGACTCGATCTTGTCCCCGGCTTTCAGGCCGTTGGTTTTCCAGCGCCGGAACAGCATGTCTCTGAGCTGCAGGTGGCGTGGCGACAGGTCAATACTCAAGCCAGGTCTTCCCGTGACAGGTGATTGCCGAAGTTTGCTTCGGCGACATATAGCACCGCGCCCGCCCTGCCGATCACAGAGGCGCCTCAAGGCGCCATGTTTCCCCTTGAATTCGCATGTTAGGTGGTTATCATGACAATATACTACGAGCATGGATTCTGCAAGTGAAGCAAAGATGGCGTAACGCCACGCTGGTGACCCCGGGCGGAGAAATCGGGCAGGATCTGTTGATCGAGAATGGCCGGTTCACCGGCATCGTCAGCCGGGACACCGCCACCGGCGCCGACTGGCAGGATGTCGACGCCACCGGCAAGCTGCTGTTCCCCGGCATTATCGACCTCTTGCAGCACGGCATGGACGTCTATCTCTACAACGACGCCCTGCCCGGCTGCGTCTCGGACAACTCGACGCTGCTGCTGTCGCGCGGCGTTACCGGGTTCCTGCCGTCGATCAGCTGCCTGCCGCCCGAGGACATGGAAGCGACCCTCTCGCGGCTGGCGGCCGAGACCGGGACGGCCACCGGCGCGCGCGCCATCGGCATCCACAGCGAAGGCCCGGTTTTCGCTTCGCCCGGCGCGCATAACCCGCGCAACCTGCAAAAGCCGAGCGTCGAACTGGCCGAGCGCATGCTGGCGGCCAGCAACGGCCGGCTGAAGGCGGTGACCCTGGCGCCGGAACTGCCGGGCGCCGAAGCCTTCATCAAGCGGCTGAAGCAGCACGGGGTCAGCATCCACCTCGGCCACAGCCAGGCGGTGCCGGATGACGTGGCGCGCTATGTGTCCTGGGGCATCGATGCGGTGACCCATATGTACAACGTCATGCGCCAGCCGGAGCCCGGCAATATGGGGCTGCACGTGCTGTCGCTCACCGACGCGCTGATGGCGGAATCCGGCCTGGCGCTGGGACTGATCTGCGACGGCATCCACGTCTCGCCCAAGCTGATGCAGATCCTCGCGCAACTGCCGGTCGACCGGGTGTTCCTCGAAACCGATGCCAACAAATATGCCGGCGCCGAGGAGATGGAGTTCGAGTTCTATCCAGGCCAATGGGTGCGCAGCGCCCGCGGCAAGGCCGTGGTCGATCGCAATGGCGGGCTCTGCGGCTCGTCGCTGACCCCGGACGAGGCGATGCGCAACTACGTGCAGCTGGTCGGGGCCGACCTCGTTCGCACCGGCCACGCCACTAGCCTCGTGCCGGCGAGGGTACTGGGGATGGAAAAGGATATCGGCTCGATCGAGGTGGGCAAGCTCGCGGATTTTGCGGTGCTGGACCCGAAAACCCTCGAGATCGAAGCGACGGTGGTGGGCGGCGAGACGCTGTTCAGGCGCGCCGCCTGACGGATTTGGCGCAGCGGCTTCGGAGGGGCACTGCCGAATTGCACCACCCGCGGTGTCATCCCCGCGAAAGCGGGGAACTCCGTTTGGGATGGTGCCGCAGGCCAGAAAACAGAGGTTCCCGCTCTCGCGGGAATGACCCGGTGGGCGGGTCACGGTCGCCCGGTGCCACTCAATCGTGAACCGCTCAGGGGGGATGGGCCAATGCAAATCATCGCAGCAGGACTCTTGGGCAAGGCGGAGCCGGGGACGGCGCGCGCCAACCTGACCTTTCCATCGGTCACGGCACTGGCGGACGGTTCGCTCCTGGCAACGCTCAGGGCCGGCGACGAGAAGGATTCGCCCAAGGAGCGGATCGCTTTCTATCGCTCTGATGATAACGGGCTCACTTGGTCGGCGCCGACTTACCCGTTCGAGCCTCCCTCGGTGCGTGGCACCGGCGGTACGCTAAAGCTCTGCTACATCACCGAACTTGCCCCCAACCGGCTGCTGGCCGCAGCGATGTGGGTCGATCGCACGACCTATCCCGGGAAGCCCTTGTTCAATGCCGAGACCGAGGGTTGCCTGCCGATGGTGATCCTCCTCGCCAAGTCGGACGATAACGGCGCGAGCTGGACGGCCTGGCGCGCGGTGCCGATGCCCCAGGAGATCGGCCCCGCCAGCCTCACCAGCCCGCTGATGCGGCTAGCCGACGGGCGGCTGGCGATGAGCATCGAGACCAACAAGAGCTATCTCGATCGTTCAAAATGGCTGCAGCGGGCGGTGTTCTTTCATTCCGCCGACGAGGGCCAGAGCTGGAGCGGACCGGTGACGGTGGCCGAGGATCCGACGGGCCGCATCTTCAACTGGGACCTCCGCTGCGCGGTGGCGCCGGATGGCCGGGTCGGCTCGTTCGCCTGGACCTATGACACCACGACGGCCAGCTACCTCAACATCCACCGCCGGATCAGCGCCGATGGCGGGACAAGCTGGAGTGCGGCCGAAGATCTCGGCTTTGCCGACCAGGCGGCGCGGCCGGCGGTACTGGCCGATGGCCGGGTGGTGCTGGCCTGGGTCGATCGCTTCGGCTCGCAATCGATCCGCGCTCGGGTGGCACAGAGCATCGATGCGCCATTCACGGCCGACAGCGAAGTCGAGATTTATGCGCATGCCAGGGCGCAGGCAGCGAGCAGCGATACCGGCGACATGCTGGCCAGCATGGATGTGTGGAGCTTTGGCCTGCCGTCGGCGACGGCGCTGCCGAATGGGGATGTGCTGGTGGTGTATTATGCGGGGGAGCCCCGCCCGCAGGATGTGCGGTGGGC
>NZ_LAJE02000240.1 GCF_000970465.2 Devosia insulae DS-56 | reverse complement strand
AGCGCTCGTCGGCAGCGTCAGAGGAGGATACGAGACGGCGTCGCACGGCACCTACACCGTCTTCAACCAGCCTCCATCGACGAAATACGTCGACCCGGTCGAATAGCTCGCCTTCTCCGAACACAGGAACACGAAGAAATTCGCCATCTCCTCGGGGGTGGCGAAGCGCTTCATGCCGCCGGCTTCGTCGGCGACGCTCTGCAGGTGCGCCTCGAAACCGTCCTCACCGGCCAGCTGCTTCGCCGTCTTCACCCAGTCGGGCGTGCGCACCAGCCCCGGGTTCACTGTGTTGACCCGGATATTGTCGCCCACCACCTCGTTGGCGAGGGTTTTGGAAAACATCATCAACGCCGCCTTGGTGGTGTTGTAGATCGGCTCGTACCATAGCGGCTGCACCGCGCAGATCGAGGCATTGTGGAGGATGGCGCCGCCACCCCGCGCCTTCATCTGCGGCACCAGCCCACGGCCCAGCCGCACCGCGGCCATCACGTGCAGATCCCAGTAATATTGCCACTTGGCGTCGTCGGCCTCGGCGATGGTCTCGTTCGAGCCGGTGCCGGCATTGTTGACGAGGATATCGGCGCCGCCGAGCTGGGCCGCCGCCGTCACGACTTTGGCGCAGCCCTCGGCGGTGGCGACGTCGGCAGCCACCCCATGCGCTTCGACTCGGTACTTCGCCCCGATGCGCGAAGCCTCGGCATGCAGCCGCTCCGAGCCACGCGCCGTAATCAGCACATTGGCCCCCTCAGCCGCAAAGCCCTCCGCCACCGCGAGGCCGATACCGACGCTGCCGCCGGTGATGACGGCGAGTTTGGATTTCACGCCGAGATCCATAGCAACCCTTCCAGATGTCTGCAGTCCCTTCTCCCCTCAGGGGAGAAGGTGGCGCGAAGCGCCGGATGAGGGGTGAGGTGGTGCAACGCGCGCTCGCTGAGACGCTGAACCCCTCACCCTAGCTTTGCTGCGTCGCTACGCTCCTGGCGACGCTCCCCTCTCCCCTCAGGGGAGAGGGGACGCTGTGGCACGATCCGGTGCCCCTAAGCCTCCATCAAAATCTGTAGCTTCACATCCGTCGGCCGCGCTTCCACCGCCCGGTCGAACGCCTTGATCGAGTCCTCGAAACTGAACGTCTCGGAGATCAGCGGCTTCAGATCCACCCGCCCCGAGGCCATCAGCGCGATGGCGCGCTCATACTGGTGGGCGTAGCGGAACACCGAAGCGATGGTGATTTCCTTCACCGACAGCGAGGCGATGTCGAAATCGATCGGCTCGACCGGCAGCCCGACCACGACGATGGTGCCGCCCGGGCGGACCACATCGGTGATGCCCTGCCAGGCGCGCGGGCTGCCCGAGCATTCGAACACCACATCGGCGCCCCAGTTCTCGGTGAGCCGGTTCACCTCGTCGACGAGCTTCTTGTCCTTGATATTGACCGGGATGATGCCCTGGTACTGGCCGGCAATATCGAGCTTGGGCTGCGCCAGGTCGGTGATGATCACCCGCGAGCAGCCGCCGGCGAGCGCCGCCAGTGCCACCATGGTGCCGATCGGGCCGGCGCCCATGACGATGGCGGTGTCACCAGGGGTGATCTTCGCCTTGGTCGCCGCCTGCATGCCGACGGCGAACGGCTCCACCATGGCGCCTTCGGCAAAGCTGACATTGTCGGGCAGCTTGAAGGTGTAGTTGGCCGGATGCACGACATAGGGCGTCAGCACGCCGTGGATCGGCGGCGTCGCCCAGAAGGTCACCGCCGGATCGATATTGTACATCCCGAGCCGCGACGCCTTTGAGTTCGGGTCGGGAACGCCTGGCTCCATGCAGACCCGATCGCCCAGCTTGAGGTTGGAAACCCCAGCCCCGACTTCGACCACCGTGCCGGCGGCCTCATGCCCCAGCACCATCGGCGCATTGACCACGAACGGCCCGATCCGGCCATGGGTGTAGTAGTGCACGTCGGAGCCGCAGACGCCCACGGTGTGGAGCTTGATCTTCACTTCGCCGGGGCCGACCTCGGTCGGCAACTCGATGTCACGGAGTTTCAGTTCGTGCTGCTTTTCGAGCACGAGGGCGCGCATTTTCGTCATTGGACCTGAGAGGCTTCCTCGCCGACTTGGTAGTGTTGCGTCGGGCCGGTGGCGCCTTCAACCGGGGGCTTCATCGCCCCGGTCATGATCGCCACTGCGTCCGACATCGAGAACTCTTTGGGATTGATGATCGCGATGCGCTTGCCGAGCCGATGGATGTGGATGCGGTCAGCGACCTCGAACACGTGCGGCATGTTGTGCGAGATGAGAACGATCGGCAAGCCGCGCTTTTTGACGTCGAGCATCAATTCGAGAACGCGCCGGCTCTCCTTGACGCCGAGCGCCGCGGTGGGCTCATCCATGATCACCACACGCGAACCGAACGCCGCGGCGCGCGCTACCGCCACGCCCTGGCGCTGGCCGCCGGAGAGCGTTTCCACCGATTGGTTGATGTTCTGGATGGTGAGCAGGCCCAGCTCGCTCAGCTTGTCGCGGGCGATCTTCGCCATCCTGGTGCGGTCGAGCCGGCGGAACAGCGCCCCGGTCCAGCCCGGTTTCCGCAGTTCGCGGCCGAGGAACATGTTGTCGGCGATCGACAGCGCCGGGCTCAGCGCCAGGTTCTGGTAGACCGTCTCGATGCCGGCGTTGCGGGCGTCCATCGGCGATTTGAAGTGTACCGGCTGGCCATCGAGCCGGATTTCGCCGCTATCCGGGATCACCGCGCCGCACAGCGCCTTGATCAGCGTCGATTTACCGGCGCCGTTATCGCCGATCACCGCCAGGATCTCGTTGCGGCGGAGGTTGAAATCGGCGTTGTCGAGCGCCACCACCCGGCCATAGCGCTTGTTGAGCCCCCTGCCCTCGAGCACGATATCGCCGGCATTGCCGGTCGGCAGGCTCATATTGGTCAATTCGCTCATGCCGAGATCTTCCTGATCCACTGGTCGATGGTGACGGCAACGATGATCAGGACGCCAACCGCAAAATCCTGCCACAGCAGGGCCAGGCCGGAGAGCGCCAGGCCGTTGCGGAACACGCCCACGATCAGGGCGCCGAACAGCGTGCCGATGATCGAGCCGCGGCCCCCGAAGAGGCTGGTGCCGCCGATCACCACGGCGGTGATCGAGTCGAGGTTGGCGGTCTGCCCGGCCTGCGGGCTGACCCCGCCGATACGGCCGATCAGCACCCAGGCGGCGATGGCGCAGATCAGCCCCGCCAGCGCATACACCGCGAGCAGCACCCGGTTGGTGTTGATACCGGAGAGCCGCGCCGCGTCGGGGTCGTCGCCAGTGGCATAGACATGCCGGCCGAAAGCGGTACGCCCGAGGATGTAGCTGAGGACGATGGCGAGCACGATCATCAGCACCGAGCCATAGGTGACCACCCAGCCGCGCAGCCATGGCAGGTCGAGCCCGAAGAACACTCCGATATCGTAGAGTTTGAACAGCTTGCCCAGCCAGAGCAGGAACGGCGCTGCCGCCTCCATATCCTGCGAACGGATGGTCTCGCTGTTGGAATAGAAGGTGTTGAGCGCCCCGAAAATGCTCCAGGTGCCGAGCGTCACGATGAACGGCGGCAACCGCAAGGCGGTGACCAGTAGGCCGTTGAGAAAGCCGCAGGCGAGGCCGGCGAGCAGGCCGAGCGGGAAGGCGATCCACACCGGCACGCCATACGCGACGGCGGTGCGGCCCATCACCACCGAGGCGAGGATCATGATCAGCCCGACGCTGAGGTCGATGCCGGCGGTGAGGATCACCAGGGTCTGCGCCATGCCGAGAATGGCGACGATGGTCACCTGCTGCAGGACGACCGAGAGGTTCAGCGGCGACAGGAACTTGCCGGGCGCTGCGATGGCGAAGATCACCGTGCCGACCACCAGCACGATCAGCGGGATGAGCGTCGGATACTCGTGCAGGATGCCCTGGATGGTGCGGACTATGCCCTTGCGGTCTTCCTCGAAGCTGGCGACATCGCCGGCCGCCCCCTTCAATCCAGTCTCAGCAGTCGCCGAACCGGCTGCGTCGTCGCTCATCGTTGTACCCCAAAGATGTGGAGGCCTGCGTCCCTTCTCCCCTGAGGGGAGAAGGTGGCCCGATCGCGGACGACGGCGAAGGCCGTCGCCGCCGGCGGATGAGGGGTGAAGCATCGCGATACGCTGGCTCTTCCAGCATGCCGAGAGGCTGCACCCCTCACCCAGCTTCGCTAACTCGCTGTGCTCGCAGCTGCGCTACCCTCTCCCCCCGGGGGCGCTATCGCGCCCCCTTGGAGGGGAGAGGAGAAACGGCAGAGAGCCCGGCTCGATCAGCCCCAGCAGAGCTCGGCGCCCTTGGTGGTGTCGATCGAGTCGACGCCGGCCACCGGCTTGTCGGTCACCAGCGTCGCGCCGGTATCGAGGAAGCCCACGGCCGGATCGATCGCCGGCAGCGTGCCGGAGGCAATCGCCTCGAGTGCCATCGAGGCCATCTTCAACGGGTATTGCTGGCTGGTCGCGCCGATCACGCCGGATTTGACGTTGGCAACGCCCGGGCAGCCGCCATCGACCGAGACGATCAGCACCGAGCCATCATCCTTGCCCACTGCCTTCAGCGCTTCCCAGGCGCCGGCCGCTGCGGGTTCGTTGATGGTGTAGACCACGTTGACGTTCGGGCACTTCTGCAGCGCGTTCTCCATCGCCGTGCGGCCCTTTTCCTGGTCACCCTGGCTGATTTCATGCGTGCAGATGCGCGGATCGTCTTCGTCGCCGTACTTGTTGGGGTCCTTCACATCGATGCCGAAGCCGGCCATGAAGCCTTGGTCGCGCAGATAGTCGACGGTCGGCTGGTTGGTGGCGAGATCGAGCAGGACGATCGAGGCATCCTTGGCCTTGTCGCCCAGCGTGCCCGCCGCCCACTTGCCGATCAGGTCACCGGCCTTGCGGTTGTCGGTGGCGAAGGTCGCGGTGGCCGCGTCCATCGGATCGAGCGGGGTATCGAGCACGATCACCATCAGGCCGGCATCCTTGGCCTTTTGAATGGTCGGCACGATCGCCTTACTATCCGACGGCACGATCGCAAAGCCCTTGGCGCCGGCCGAGATCAGGTTCTCGATCGCCGCCACCTGCCCGTCATTGTCGCCGTCGAACTTGCCGGCGGCAGTGATCAGCTTCAGGCCGAGTTCCTTGGCCTTGGCTTCGGCGCCTTCGCGCATCTTGACGAAGAACGGGTTGGTTTCGGTCTTGGTGATCAGGCCAACGGTGATCTCCTGCGCCAGGGCGACGCCACTCATCAGGCCGCCGGCGACGACGGCGCTGGCAAGCGCCATCTTCAGATAGCTAAGTCCCATGTAGTCCTCCCAAGAGTTTCCATAATTACTATGGTTGTGATCCGGTCCACCGGCGTTCCGCCGCTCCTCAGGACCGTTGGATCAGGGTCGCGGAGCTGCCTTCGCAAGGTACTCCTCCCCGAACCGGAGGCGATATTCAGCGCAACCCTCGTGGCCTGTCAATAAATTAATCCACTTGATTTATTAATTGACAGAGGGGACGCGAGGGATAATCCTTTCGTCCGGGAGGGGGTGAGAACCCCATGTAATCGATTGCCGTTTCGGCTCCGACGTGGCTTTTGTGCCCGCGACGGAGAATGGAAGAATTGTCAACAAATGCAGTTGCGAGGTCGGGAGTCGTGGTCACCGGGCCGACAAGCAGGGAGACCGGCAGAGAGGCCGCACTGAAGCCGGGAGCCGCCAGTCGCGGCACCAACCAGACCGGCGTTCGGCTCTATAACGAGCGCCTGGTGCTGTCGCTGATCCGCCGGCATGGCGACCTGCCCAAGGCCGATATCGCCCGCATGACCGGGCTGTCGCCGCAGACCATTTCGATCATCACCAATGCGCTGGAAGCTGACGGGTTGCTGCTGCGTGGCAAGCCGCTGCGCGGCAAGGTGGGCCAGCCACTGGTGCCCTATTCGCTGAACCCGGAGGGGGCGCTGAGCTTCGGGCTGAAGATCGGGCGGCGCAGTGTCGATCTCTACCTGATCAACTTCACTGGGGAAATCCTCAAGCTCCTGCACAAGACCTACCCCTACCCTACCCCCGGCGGGGTTCGCGAGTTCGCCCGCGCCGGCATCGACGAACTGCTCGAGGGGCTGCCGGCAGCCCTGACCGCCCGCATCGCCGGGCTCGGTATCGCCGCCCCCTATGAGATGTGGACCTGGCACGAGGAAATCGGTGCGCCCAAGGCCGAGATCGACGCCTGGCGGCAGGTCGATGTGCGCGCCATGATGGCCGAGATCTGCCCCTGGCCGGTGTATTTCGCCAACGACATCACCGCCGCCTGCGCTGCCGAATTGATGTTCGGCAGCGGCGCCGACCATATCGACTATCTTTACGTCTTCATCGGCTCGTTCATCGGCGGCGGCCTGGTGCTGAACGGCCACCTGTTCCCGGGCCGCACTCAGAATGCCGGAGCGCTGGGCTCGATGCCGGCGCCCGACCCTGGCCACGTGGTGCCAGCGGGGCGCACCCCGCAGCTGATGAATGTCGCCTCGATCTATGTGCTGGAGCGCGAGCTGCTGGCCATCGGCCGCAACCCGGAAATCCTCTGGCAATCGCCCGATGACTGGGGCGACGACCTCGGCGAAGCGCTCGACAAGTGGATCGACGAGGTGGCCGAGAGCCTCGCCTATTCGATCGTCGCCGCCATCGCGGTGATCGATGTCGAAACCGTGCTGATCGATGGCGCCTTCCCCTCCCATGTGCGCAGCCGCATCATCGCCCGCACCGAGGCGGCGGTGGGCCGCATCAACCGGCAGGGCCTGTCGGCGTTCCGCCTGCTGCCGGGCAGCATCGGCAATGCGGCGCGCGCCATGGGTGGTGCCTCGCTGCCCTTGCTCGCCAACTTCACCCAGGATCGTGAAGTGCTGTTCAAGGACAATGCCTGAGCGGCGTGCTCCACCCGATCAAATCGCGGCTCAGCGCTGAGAACTGTAACGAGTTCGAAAAGCTTGCCGGGCACAGTGATGTAAGTCCCTGTCATCCACGGCCCGATGCTCAGTACTCGCCGCGCCAAGTTCCGACGCACATTCTCGATGCTGGTGCTGGCCGCGTTCGTCGTGGTCTTCGCCGTCGCCGCGATGCTGCTTGGCGGCTTCCTGTTGTGGTCGGCCGCAGAGATCGACGACAACGCCGTCACCAGCCAGTCGCAGCGGGTCATCCATGCGGTCGAGGCGCTGCGCACCTCGACGCCGCGCGAACAGGAAAGCGTCGCCGTCTGGGACGATGCGGTGACCGCCGCGCGCCAGCGTGACGAGAACTGGCTCGAGTCCAATATCGGCAAGTGGATGTTTGATTATTTCGGGCACGACGAGAGCTATGTGCTCGGTCCCGACGATACGCCGATCTATGCCGCAATCGACGGCAAGATCCGTAAACCGGAAACCTTCCTCAGCCGCGCCAGCGCGCTCGCGCCACTGCTCGCCGACCTCAGGAAACTCACCGCCGCCGGCTATCTCGATACCCCGCCCAATGTCGCCGACTATGTACTGCTCGACGGCCGCCCGGTCATGGCCAGCGTCATCCCGCTGATCTCGGACACCGGCAACCTCGTGCAGCCTGCCGGCCACGAAGCGGTTCTCGTCACCATCGTCCGGCTCGATCTCGATTTCGAGATGCGGATGATCGACCGCTACATGACCGAGGTGGGACGCTTCACCACCGTTACCTCCACCGCCGCCGGTATCGAGGCCTTCGCGGTTACCAACCGCGCCGGCCGGATCGTCGCCTTCTTCGAGTGGCTGCCGTTTCGGCCCGGCCAGGAACTGCTGCAGCGCACCGCGCCGGCGCTGATTCTGGCCTTCGTCTTCGTCTCGCTGCTGGTCTCGCTGCTGCTCTATCGCTTGCGGCGGGCGCTCCGCGCTCTCGAGTTCAAGCGCATCGACGCCGAACGGCAGGCCACTGAGGACGCGCTGACCGGGTTGCCCAACCGATTGAGCTTCGACCGCCAGTTCAACGGTCGGCTCGATGCCATCAAGCTGCGCGATCCGCCGACGGCCCTCTTGATGCTCGACCTCGACCGCTTCAAGCAGGTCAACGACACGCTCGGGCATCATGCCGGCGACGAACTGATCCGCGCCGTGGCCGATCGCCTGCGCGCCGTGATCGGCCCCACTGACGTCCTGGCGCGGCTGGGCGGCGACGAGTTCGCCATCCTCCACACCTGCTATGCCGGCACGGTCGAAGTCGCGGCGTTGGCGCAGCGCATCGTCGACACCATTGCCAAGCCCTTCCGGGTGCAGGGCAGCGACGCCTTTGTCGGCGTTTCCATCGGCATCGTGGTGGCCACATCAGGCCAGCGCGACAGCCACGAGCTGAGCCGTAAGGCCGATATCGCGCTCTACGAAGCCAAATCCGCCGGACGCAACCGCGCCGCCTTCTACGAAGAGGCGATGGACGAGCAGGTGCAGAACCGGCACGTCATCGAAGCCGAACTGCGCGAGGCGCTACGCAACCCCGGCCAGCTCTGGGTGGCGTTCCAGCCGCTCTGCGGCGATGCCGAAGAGGTGCTGGGCGCCGAAGCGCTGCTGCGCTGGACCCATCCGCAGATCGGCATGATCCCGCCATCGCGCTTCATCGCCATCGCCGAGAGCACCGGACTGATCGAACAGCTGGGCGAGTTCGTGCTGCGCCGCGCTGCCGAGCTCGGCGCGCACTGGCCCGGCCGCACCATCGCGGTCAACATCTCGCCGGCGCAGCTGCGCAACCCGACCTTTGCCGAGCGCGTCTTCGCGCTGCTCAGGGAAACCGGCATGCGGCCGGCCGATCTCGAAATCGAGATCACCGAGGGCATCCTGCTCGACGACGAATCGACCGCGGCCAACACCATCCGCAGCTTCCGCGCCGCCGGCATCCGTATCGCGCTCGACGATTTCGGCACCGGCTATTCCTCGCTCAGCTATTTGAAGCGCTACCCGGTCGACCGCATCAAGATCGACCGCTCCTTCATCGCCCAGCTATCGACGGCGAACGCCTCGGACGCCATCGTCCAGGCCATGGTGACGCTGGCCCATGCCCTCGACATCGAAGTCACCGCCGAAGGCGTCGAAACCGAGGAGCAGTTCCAGGCCTTGATCGGCATGGGCTGCAACACCTTCCAGGGTTACCTGTTCTCGAAGCCGCTGACGGTGGACGACATCCACACCCGCTTCGCCGCCCCGCTGCCAAGGGTGGCATGAGGGGGCGCTTGGCCAAGGGCGCTGAAGGAGATTTGACCACCGTCGCCTCCCTCCCCCTTGAGGGGAGGGATTGAGGGAGGGGGTGGTGCAG
>NZ_LAJE02000239.1 GCF_000970465.2 Devosia insulae DS-56 | reverse complement strand
TATAACGACGTGGGAGGTCACGACGGGGCACGCGCGCGGCCGCGGCATCCCGGACACAGATCGGGAAACGACACCCGAGCGGGACCTGACCGTAGATGGTGCCGATGAAGTCGGCCACGGCCTGGCGCTGATCAATGGCACGCAGACCTCGACGGCGCTGGCGCTGGCCGGACTGTTCCGCGCGCACCGCGCCGCGCAGGCGGCATTGATCACCGGCGCCATGTCGACCGACGCCGCGATGGGCTCTTCCGCTCCCTTCCATCCCGATATCCACACCCTCAGGGGGCATCGCGGCCAGATCGATGCGGCGGCGGCGCTGCGCACGCTGCTCGCCGGCTCGGCCATTCGCGAGAGCCATGTCGAAGGCGACGAACGGGTGCAGGACCCCTACTGCATTCGCTGCCAGCCGCAGGTCGATGGCGCCTGCCTCGACCTGCTCCGCAACGCCGGGCAGACGCTGGAGATCGAGGCCAACGCCGTCACCGACAACCCCCTCGTGCTGTCCGATGGCAGCGTGGTGTCGGGCGGCAATTTCCACGCCGAGCCGGTGGCCTTCGCGGCCGATCAGATCGCCATCGCGGTGTGCGAGATCGGCGCCATTGCGCAGCGCCGCATCGCCTTGCTGGTCGATCCTGCTCTCTCCTACGGCTTGCCGGCATTCCTCGCCAAGCAGCCCGGGCTCAATTCCGGCCTGATGATTGCCGAGGTGACCTCGGCGGCGCTGATGAGCGAGAACAAGCAGATGGCCCATCCGGCGTCGGTCGACTCCACCCCGACCTCGGCCAACCAGGAAGACCATGTCTCGATGGCCTGTCACGGGGCGCGCCGGTTGCTGCAGATGACTGAGAACCTGTTCGGCATTATCGGCATCGAGGCGCTGACGGCGACGCAGGGCGTCGATTGCCGGGCGCCGCTGCAGACCGGCACCGAGCTGCTCAAGGTCCGCTCGGCGCTGCGTGCGGTGGTTCCCGAACTCGAGGAGGACCGCTACATGGCCCCCGACATCGCCGCCGCGGTGACGTTGGTCGCCAATGGCGGCCTCGCCAGCGCCATCGCACAGGGCATCCTGCCGGAGCTGGCGCACTGATGGAGATCTTCGAGCTCCACCGGGGCACCTCGCCCGTCATCCTGGCCTTCCCACATACCGGGACCTATGTGCCGCCTGCGATCTGGGATCAGCTAGACGACAACGGCAAAATCCTCGCCGACACCGACTGGCATATCCACCAGCTCTATCGCGCCCTGCTGCCGGGCGCCTCGACCATCCGCGCCACCCACCACCGCTATGTCATCGACGTGGGCCGCAACCCCACCGGCGCCAGCCTCTATCCGGGCCAGAACACCACCGGCCTCGTCCCCGAAACCGACTTCGACGGAATGCCGATCTGGAGTGAAGGCGAATACGCCGACGCGGCCGAGACGCAGCGTAGGCTGGCGGTGTTCCACGCCCCCTACCACACGGCGCTGGCCGCCGAAGTCGCGCGGGTCCGCGCGACGCATGGCGTCGCCATCCTGTTCGATTGCCACTCGATCCGCTCGAATATCCCGTTCCTGTTTCAGGGCAAGCTGCCGGATTTCAATGTCGGCACGGCCGATGGAACGTCCTGTGCGCCCGCCGTCGAGGCCGCCGTCCTTGACGTAGCCCGAAGCGCCGAGGGTTACACTTCCGTGCTCAACGGCCGCTTCAAGGGCGGCTGGACGACACGCCACTACAGCAACCAGGCCGGCGGCGTAGAGACGATCCAGCTCGAACTGGCGCAGGCGACGCACCTCGTCGCGGAAGCGCCGCCCTTTGCACTCGACCCAGGCAAGTCGGAACGCCTGCGCGCCCATTTGGGCGAAATGCTGCAGCGCCTCGAGGCGCTTGCCCCCTCTCTCGCGGAAGCACAGCCATGACCGATCCCCGCTACAACACTAGAGAAGTCCGTGCGCCTCGCGGCACCCAGTTGCGGGCCAGGAGCTGGCTCACCGAAGCGCCGCTGCGCATGTTGATGAACAACCTCGACCCCGATGTCGCCGAGAACCCCAACGAACTGGTGGTCTATGGCGGGATCGGCCGGGCGGCCCGCACCTGGCAGGATTTCGATCGCATCGTCGCGGCGCTGGAAGAACTCGAGAGCGACCAGACCCTGTTGGTCCAGTCGGGGAAGCCCGTTGGGGTGTTTCGTACCCACGCGGATGCACCGCGCGTGCTGATCGCCAACTCCAACCTCGTGCCGCATTGGGCGACCTGGGATCACTTCAACGAGCTCGATAAGAAAGGCCTGGCCATGTACGGCCAGATGACTGCCGGCTCGTGGATCTATATCGGCACCCAGGGCATCGTGCAGGGCACCTACGAGACTTTTGTGGAGGCCGGCCGCCAGCACTATGGCGGCAGCCTCAAGGGCAAGTGGATCCTCACCGCCGGCCTTGGCGGGATGGGCGGAGCGCAGCCGCTGGCCGCCGTCATGGCCGGCGCCTCCTGTCTGGCGGTCGAGTGCAACCCGGACTCGATCGATTTCCGCCTCCGCACCCGCTACCTCGACGAGAAGGCGACAACGCTGGACGAGGCGCTCGAGATGATCGCGCGCTGGACCAGAGCCGGCGAGGCGAAGTCGGTGGGCCTCCTCGGTAATGCCGCCGAAATCCTGCCGGAAATGGTGCGTCGCGGCATTCGCCCCAATCTCGTCACCGACCAGACCTCGGCGCATGACCCGATCAACGGTTACCTGCCCAAGGGCTGGAGCATGGCCGAATGGCGGGAGCGGCGCGAGAGTGCGCCCAAGGTGGTCGAGAAAGCGGCGCGCGCCTCGATGCGTGAGCATGTCGAGGCGATGCTGGCCTTCTGGGACCGGGGCATTCCGACGCTCGATTACGGCAACAACATCCGCCAGGTCGCCAAGGACGAAGGACTTGAGAACGCCTTTGCCTTCCCGGGCTTCGTGCCGGCCTATATCCGTCCGCTGTTCTGCCGCGGCATCGGCCCCTTCCGCTGGGCGGCGCTCTCGGGCGACCCCGAAGATATCTACAAGACCGACGCCAAGGTGCGCGAGCTGACGCCGGGCAATACGCATCTGCACAACTGGCTCGACATGGCACGCGAGCGCATCGCGTTCCAGGGGCTGCCGGCGCGCATCTGCTGGGTCGGTCTCGGTGACCGCCACCGGCTGGGCCTCGCCTTCAACGAGATGGTGCGCAGCGGCGAGCTGAAGGCGCCCGTGGTCATCGGCCGGGACCACCTCGATTCGGGTTCGGTGGCCTCGCCGAACCGCGAGACCGAGGCAATGCAGGATGGCTCCGACGCGGTTTCCGACTGGCCGCTGCTCAACGCGCTGCTCAACACGGCGTCCGGTGCGACCTGGGTGTCGCTGCATCACGGCGGCGGTGTCGGCATGGGATTTTCGCAGCATGCCGGCATGGTGATCTGTGCCGACGGCACCGACGATGCGGCGCGCCGACTGGAGCGGGTGCTGTGGAACGATCCGGCGACCGGCGTCATGCGGCATGCTGATGCCGGCTACGAGATCGCGCTCGACGTGGCGCGCGAGAAGGGGCTCGACCTCCCCGGCATTCTTGGCTGAGGCCGTAATGCGGCTCATCCGGTTCCAGGACTTGCCGGTCACGCCCTGGCGGAATGGCGGCGGCGTCACTCGCGAGGTTGCCGCCCGCCACGACGCCGGGGCCGGTTCGGACTTTCTGTGGCGCCTCAGCATCGCCACGGTCAATGCCGACGGCGCGTTCTCGAGCTTCGCCGGGATCGATCGGACGATTGCCATGCTCGCCGGGCGCGGCATGGCCCTGCAGTTACCGGACCGCACGGTCTCCCTGGGCACCGAGAGCGAACCGTTCGCGTTCGCCGGCGAGGCACCGGTGCACGCCAAGGTCCTCGAAGGCGAGACCACCGATCTCAATGCGATGACCCGGCGCGGGGTGTTCACGCATGCTATGCGCAGGCTGCCCTCGGATGGCCGCCTGTCCATCGAAGGTACGGCCGACGAGACGGTGCTGGTCTTTGGCGGCAGGACGGTGGTCGAAGGGCTGGGCGAGACGCTTGTGGCCGACCGGTTCGACGCACTGCTGGGCATCGCGCCTGGACAGCGCATCGCCGTCACCCCGGAGCCCGGCGCCCCGACCTACCTGATCCAGTTCTTCCGATCCCAAGCGGAACAGAAGGACTCGAAAGAGCGCCCGGAAACCCCTATGAGTTAGTCCAATTCGGACAACAGGACTCGAAGTAACGATGACGGCACGAATCTACCGGCCTGCGCCCAATGCCATGCAGTCCGGCCGGGGCAAGTCCAAGGAATGGATCCTGGTACATGAGCCAGCCGCGGCGCGCGAGATCGAGCCGCTGATGGGCTACACCTCGAGCACCGATACGCGGGCGCAGATTCGCCTCACCTTCGATACTCTCGAGGAAGCCGAAGCCTATGCGCACAAGAACGGCATCGCCTACCAGGTGCTGCCTGATCACAAGCCGACGGTGAAGCGCACCATCTACTCGGACAATTTCCGCGCCGATCGCAAAACGCCCTGGACGCATTAGCGAGATCAGGAAAAGTTGCAGACTTTTCCGGTTCGATCTCGCGACAAACAAGGATTGGAACTGGAGTGCGGTTCAATGAAGCGCAATCCTGCTCCAGGGGGACTGCGGCGATGAGGACTGTCCTCCGCCGCGCCCTGTTGCTGCTGTCATTTCTGGCCGGGCTCGCTCCGGCCGCAACGCTGGCGGCCCCTGCCCTGTGGCGGGTCAGTGATGCCGACAGCTCCGTCTGGCTGTTCGGCTCCATCCACATTCTCGACAAGGACCGGGACTGGCGGACGCAGCGCTTCAATGCAGCGCTCGCCGAGGCCGACCACGTCTATTTCGAGATGGTGCTGGATATGGATGCCTACGCCACCCTCACCCGGCTTTCGATGCTTTACGGCAGGAACCGGGACGGGCGGCAGCTCAGCGACTACCTCACAGGCGAGCAGCAGGAGACACTGCAGGCGTTTCTCGACGACCACGGCTTACAGCGCGAAATGATCGAGTCGATGCGGCCATGGCTGGCCGACCTGACGCTGATGAGCCTGACGCTGGCGACGGGTAATGGCGGCGAAAACGCAATGACGCAGCAGGCCGGCGTCGAGCTGGTGCTGCTCGATGAGATTGCCGAGGAGCGGCGGCGCGAACTGGAGACGGCGGAGACGCAGTTCCGGATGCTCGCCGGACTGCCCGATGACGAACAGGTCAGCGCACTGATGCGCACCATCGCGGCCAGCGAAAGCCCCGACCAGGCGCTGGGCGCTTTGGCCGAGCTGTGGCACGCCGGTGACGTCGAGGCGCTGGCGCGCACGATGAACGCGGCGCTCGGGCCGATCGACTCGCCGATTTACCGGCGTCTGCTCGCCGACCGCAACCGCCGCTGGAGCACTGAGATCGCTGAGATGCTGGCGAGCAACGAGGATGCCATGATCATCGTCGGCGCGGGACATCTCGCCGGCCCGGTCGGGGTGCCGACGCTGCTCAGTGAGGCCGGCTTCAAGGTCGAGCGCATGGACTATTCGGTGGCGCCCCCTGGTGCGGCCGGTCGGCCGAGCCGGCGCCGGTAACAGCATGGATCAGGTGCTGGTGTTGATCGCCGTGGGCGCGGCGCTGGCGGGCTTCGCGCAGGGTGTCTCTGGCTTTGCCTTCGCGCTGGTATCGCTGTCGGTATGGGCATGGGGCGTCGATCCCAAACTGGCCGTGGTGCTGTCGGTATTCGGCTCGCTGGTCGGGCAACTGGTGACGCTGCCCTTTGTCTGGCGCGGCTTCAGCCTCAAGGCGGCGCTGCCCTTGATCATCGGTGGGCTGATCGGCGTGCCGATCGGGGCGCAACTGGTGGGCGCGGCTGACCCCAACCTGTTCAAGTTCGGGCTCGGGCTGTTTCTCATTGCCTATTGCCCATTGATGCTGCTGCTCAAGCCTGACCTCCAGTTCAGCTGGGGCGGGCGCGTGGCCGATGCGGTGAGCGGCTGGATCGGCGGGGTGCTGGGCGGCATGGCCGGGATCTCGGGTCCGGTGCCGACGCTGTGGACGACATTGCGCGGCTGGAGCAAGGACGAGCAGCGCGGCGTGCTGCAGGGCTTCAACATCGCCATGCATACGGCAACGTTGACGGTCTATCTGATTGCCGGGACGATCGAGATCGAGATGCTCGGGGCGCTGGCGCTGACCGGGGTGGTGCTGGTGCCGTTCGCCATCCTCGGCGTGCTGGTGTTCAAGCGGCTGACCACGGTGGGGTTCCGGCGCGTCGTGCTGGTCGGGCTGACCGCGTCAGGACTTGTGCTGATCTGGGGTGCGGTGGCGGCTTGGGTGTAGGTCAATAAGGCGTCCTGCCCCTCACCCCGACCCTCTCCCCAGCGGGGAGAGGGGGCGATGTGGCACTGCAGGTGCAAAGTGCGTCCCCTCTCGCCTGCGGGGAGAGGGTCAGGGTGAGGGGAAGGAGCATTGCAAGCTCAGACCTCGCTGAGCTTGGTCCACTTGCCGTCGGCCTTGGACGAAGCGACGGAGGCCATGATGAACTCCATGCCCTCGACGCCATCGGCAAGGCTGGGGAGCAGCCCGGCGACATCTTTACCTTCGCCGCGGATCACCTGGGCGAACTGGCTATAGAGCGTGGCGAAGGCTTCGAGATAGCCCTCGGGATGCCCGCCCGGAATGCGGACGTTCATCGAGGCGGCGGGCGGAGCGGAGATGGCGCCGCCGCGGGTCAGCAGTTGCTTGGGTTTGCCGAACTCGGTGATCCACATGTAGTTCGGGTTATCCTGCCGCCACTCGAGGCCGGCCTTCTCGCCATAGACGCGCAGCTGCAGGCCGTTCTCCGAGCCCACTGCGACCTGGCTGGCCCACAGCATGCCCTTGGCGCCGCCCTGGAACCGGAGCTTGATCTGCACGTCGTCGTCGAGCTTGCGCCCCTTGACGAAGCTGGTGAGCTCGGCGCTGACCGCCTCGGTCTTCAGTCCGGTGATGAACCGCGCGAGGTTATAGGCGTGGGTGCCGATATCGCCGATGGCGCCGCCGGCGCCGGAGCGCTTCGGGTCGGTACGCCAGCTCGCCTGCTTGTTGCCCGGGTCGGCAGCGTTGGTCAGCCAGTCCTGCGGGTACTCGACCTGGACGACGCGGATCTTGCCGAGGGCGCCCGACTTCACCAACTCACGCGCCTGCCGCACCAGCGGGTAGCCGGTGTAGTTGTGGGTGAGGAGGAATTTTGCGCCCTTTTTCGGCTTGATCGCGGCGAGCGCGCGCGCGTCGTCCAGCGTCGAGGTCAGTGGCTTGTCGCAGATGACGTGGATGCCGGCTTCGAGGAAGGCCTTGGCCGGGCCGAAATGCACGTGGTTGGGCGTGACGATGGAGACCGCCTGGATGCCGTCCTTGCGGGCGGATTCCTTGGCCGCCATCTCCTCGTAGGAGGTGTAGATGCGATCCTCGGCGAGGCCGATGTTCTTGCCGCTCTCGAGCGCCGTCGCCGCGTTGGACGACAGGGCGCCGGCGACCAGTTCATAATCGCCGTCGATGCGGGCGGCGACACGGTGGACGTAGCCGATGAAAGCACCGGTGCCGCCACCGACCATGCCCAGGCGAATGCGCGGAGCGCCGTTCTCTGCCATTTTCTTACTCCCTCAGTTCTATTGGCCTACCCCCCTCACGACGTCACCCCGGCGCAGCCGGGGTCCAGCTTGAGATATCTCAGGATGGATCCCGGCCTGCGCCGGGATGACACCGTGGGTGCGGGAAAAGCGGTGCTTAGCTCAGACCGAGAATCTTGCGGTTGGCCGCCTTGTCGGTGCCTGACGCAGCGAAGTCGTCGAACGCCTTCTCGGTGACATTGATGATGTGGCTCTGAATGAACGGCGCGCCTTCTGCCGCGCCCTGCTCGGCCGACTTGATGGCGCATTCCCATTCGAGCACCGCCCAACCGTCAAAACCGTAGGCGCTGAGCTTGGAAAAGATGCCGGCGAAATCAACTTGGCCATCGCCGAGCGAGCGGAAGCGCCCTGCCCGGTTCACCCAGGACTGGAAGCCGCCATAGACGCCCTGCCGGCCGGTCGGGTTGAACTCGGCGTCCTTGACGTGGAACATCCGGATCCGCTCGTGGTAGAAATCGATGTACTGCAGGTAGTCGAGCTGCTGCAGCACGAAGTGGCTGGGATCGTAGAGCAGGTTGGCGCGCGGGTGGTTGTTCACCCGCTCGAGGAACATCTCGTAGGTGGCGCCGTCGAACAGGTCCTCGCTCGGATGGATCTCGTAACAGACGTCGACGCCGTGCCTGTCGAACTCGTCGAGGATCGGGGTCCAGCGGCGGGCCAACTCATCGAAGGCCTCTTCGACCAGCCCAGCCGGACGCTGCGGGAACGGGTAGAGATAGGGCCAGGCCAGCGCACCAGAGAAGGTGGCGTGCGCCTTGAGGCCGAGATTCTTCGATGCCGCGGCGCAGGCCTTGAGGTGCTTGACCGCCCACTCCTGGCGCGCCCTGGGATTGCCGCGCACTTCCGGGATGGCGAAGCCGTCGGACAGCGTGTCATAGGCCGGATGCACGGCGACGAGCTGGCCGATGATGTGGCTGGCAAGCTCGGCGATCTCGAGCCCATGGCTCTGTACCGTGCCCTTCACTTCGTCCGCATAGGTTTTGGAGGTCGCTGCCTTCTCGACGTCGACGAAATGCGTCAGCCAGGTTGGGATCTGTACGCCCTTGTAGCCGAGGTCGGCCGCCCAGGCGCAGATGTGGTCGAGCGTGTCGAACGGGGCCTTGTCGCCCGCGAACTGGGCGAGGAAAATCGCCGGCCCTTTGATGGTGCGCATCAGAATACCTCCCTTGGACGGCGCGGTTCCGCCGCCACTACGTGCACGTACCTCAGATCAGTCCGGACGCCCTGCCCGCTTGGAGTTCCGCATGTGGATGGAGCCGGGCCGCCGCTGACATGTCGGCAGCTACCTTCATGCTCGGCTCGGAACTGTCAAGGTGACGGTGAGTGGAAACCGCCAGGGGTCCCGGCCTTTGCTCAGGCCCCAAGACTCTCGAGCACCAACCGCTCGATGCTATCCATCACCCAGACCAGTCCGGCGTCGGTCAGGCCAGCGCGCGGCGCAACCAGGTGGACGAAGCTGGGATTGCCCTGATCGAACGGCACGGGTGCGGTGCCGAGGCCGAAGCGGCGCGCATAGCTGCCGACGACGACCAGCGGGATGGTGCCGATGAGGTCGGTCTCGGCGATGGCGGCCAGCGCGATGATGAAGTGCGTCACCGTGAGTTGCACCCGCCGGGTGCGGCCGAGCGCGGCAAGCACATCGCTGGTGTAGCTGCCAAGGTCACCGCGCGCCGAAACCATGAC
>NZ_LAJE02000238.1 GCF_000970465.2 Devosia insulae DS-56 | reverse complement strand
CCCCTCAAGGGGGAGGGGAGCTCACTGCTGGTGCTAGCCGATAGCCTGATACTCGTATGGTAGCCCTCGACGCTGCGTTGCCCGCTGGGTAGAACTGGCGCACCAAATCGAGGGAGCTGAACATGCCGGCGACGACCACCCAACCCTGGCGCAACCGTAGCTATCACCGGCGCTGGCTCTTGGAGCAGGCCGACGCGCTGTTCGGGTTCTTCCAGAGTCAGGCCTTCAACCCGAAGGGCGGATTCTTCGACCTCGATCCGACCGGCAAGCCGCTGAATGTCGCCAACCCAGTACGCGGCATCCACTCGACGGCCCGCATGGTGCATTGCTTCGCCATCGGCAGCCTGCTCGGCCGACCGGGCTCGGACCTGATCGTCGACCACGGCATGAAGTTCCTGTGGGAGCGGCATCGCGATGCAAAGGCCGGCGGCTATTTCTGGACGGTGGACGATAACGGGCCGCGCGACGGGCGGAAGCAGGGCTATGGCCATGCCTTCGTGCTGCTCGCCTCATCGAGCGCCAAGCTGGTCGGGCACCCCCTGGCCGACAAAATGCTGGCCGACGTGACCGAAATCCTCGAGACCAGGTTCTGGGAAGAGCAGCACGGCGCCATTGCCGAAGAGTTCAATGCCGACTGGTCGGTGATCGCGCCCTATCACGGGCAGAACTCCAACATGCACCTGACCGAGGCGCTGATGGCAGCGTTCGAGGCGACAGGCGAGCGCCGCTATCTCGACAAGGCGGAGCGGATCGCCGACCTGATCATCCGGCGCAAGGCCGGCGAGAACGGTTTTCGCGTGGCCGAGCACTTTGATGGCAACTGGCAGGTCGACAAGGGGTATCTGGGCGACCAGATGTTCCGGCCGCCCGGCACGACGCCGGGCCACTGGCTGGAATGGTCGCGCCTGGTGCTGCAGCTCTGGGCGTTGGGCGGCAAAAAGCACGCCTGGATGCCCGATGCGGCCGAAGCTTTGTTTGCCCAGTCGATCGCGCTCGGGTGGGACAAGCAGAAGGGCGGGTTCTTCTACAACCTCGACTGGAACGACAAGCCGGATCTGCGCGACAAGCTCTGGTGGCCTGCCTCCGAAGGGGTTGGCGCCGCGGCGTTCCTCTGCGAGCACCGGCCGAGCGCCTTCCACGAGGAGTGGTACCGCCACATCTGGGACGTGATCGCGAGTTCGTTCATCGACGAGCAAAATGGCGGCTGGCACGAGCAGCTGACCGAGGACCTGAAGCCGAGCTACACTCTGTTCGGCGGCAAGGGCGATATCTACCACGCGCTGCAGGCCTGCCTGATCCCGCTCTATCCGGCGACCGGCAGCCTGACCAAGGGGATCCTGGCGGAGATTTCCGCCAAGTAACCGGCGGTGAGCGAGCCACACGACCTGGCGCAGTGGAGCCTCCACTGTTTCTGCCTGGGCGCCAAGGAAACGCCGCATCGCGTGGTACGCGACAACGGCGTGCTGCTCTATCGGCTGATCGGCGGCGTGCCGTCGGCGGAAGTGGACAAGGCACGACTGGCGCTGCTCGAGCGCTACGGCCTGGTGCGGCGGGATGGCGAGCTGATCCGGACGAGTTTTCCGACGCTCGGGACCGAGGCCTCGCAACTGCTGCGGCAACGGGCGCGCTCGGAAGCTGCCGCGATCGTGCGCGAGGTCGAGACCCGGGTCCGGGATGTGAGCCGGGGCCTCGCTGCGGCGGGGTTTGCGGGCCACGTCCATGCCGTCGTCTTCGGCCACGTGCTCGATGGACTGACCTGGGACGTCGTCCGGACGATCACCGCATTGCCCGACACCAGCCTCAGCGCCGAGCGGCCGTTGTGGAACGGAGCATTCTGGGCGATCTATCCCAAGCCAGAGCGGACCGGCGGCACCAATGAGCTGCGCGGAAAGCGCGGAACATTGGTAATGGTGTGGGAAGACTACAACCTCGAGGCGCTGCGGGGCTTTGCTGCCACTGCGGAGGTGCGGGCGGCGCTCGACCGGCCCGACAGCAACGGCGCCGAGCTGGTGCTGGCCGGCATCCGCCTGCCGGTGCTGGGGCCAGCGACGCCGGCGCGGCTTGCCGCTGCCTGCCGCGACATTGCGACAACCGTTGCCCACCGGCTGGTCGGCCAACCGAGACTGGCGACGGAACTCGAGCGTCTCGGCGTGGGGCTGTCAGCAGCCGAACTGCCGGTGGTGTACGGGCATGAGTTCATCTGGGCGGTGCGCGACCAGCTCCTCGAGGTCGGCGCCCTGGCCCCGCCTTCGGATGACCTGGCGCACGCGATGTTCGTCCACCGCGATGGCGCCTGAAGGCGAAGTCAGGTCACTTCGGGCAACTCGGTGTGGGAACTGTAGAGCTTGATCCCCAGCTCGGTGATCTCCAGCAGCACCAGGTGGATGGCATCGCTGACCGGCGCGAGCTGCGCGGCGGCAGCGGGGCTGGTGGTGGCGATTTCGTCGACGGTGCGCTGAAACTCGGTGATGTCGGCATAGACGGCGGTTGCCGTCTCTTCGAGATGGACCAGTTGCGCTTCGTCGGGCTTCTGTTCCCGCGCCTGGGCGGCGAGCAGGGTCAGGCGCGCGGCTTCGGTGCGCCATCGTTCGATATTCCTGCCGAAGTGGTTCAGGCGGTCGGCGATGTCGTTGCTGGACATGGGGGCACCCTCTTGGAGATGGCCTAACGGCCGGAGAGGCGGTTTCGATGCCAAGGGCTCGGAGATTGTTTGGCCATTGACATGCTTCTGACTAGTGAGTAGTCACTCACTCACCATGAAACACATACGTACCAACCTGTCCGATGCGGACACCCGTAGAGAAGCCATTGTCGAGGCGGCGCTGCTGGCGTTTGCGGATGCGGGGTTTCAGGCGACGCCGGTGACGGCAGTCGCCGTCCGGGCCGGGATCAGCCAGGCCTACGTGTTCAAGCTGTTCCCCACCAAGGAGGAGCTGTTCATTGCCGCGGTGGAGCGCTGCTTCACCCGCATCGAGGAGACGCTGGAAAAGAGCGCCCGGACGGTCAGCAGTGGCGACGCCGATGCGATCCTCTATGCGATGGGTGACGGCTATGCGAGCCTGATTGCCGACCGCAGCATCCTGATGATCCAGGTGCACGCGCAGAGTGCCTCGGATGTGCCGGCGATCCGCGCCACCATGCGAGGCGGGCTCAAGCGGATCGTCACCTATGTGAAGCAACGCACCGGCGCCAGCGACGAGGCGGTGCAGCGCTTCATCGCCTTCGGCCAGCTCTGCCACCTGATCACCACCACCGATATCGACGAGCTCGGTGAGGACTGGGCCCGCCTGGTGGCGCGCGGCATTCGGCACGTGCCGGCCATCTGATCCGGCTGGGATACCCGGCTGGCGATTTATGACGACGTCCATCGTGGCGCCCCCACCCGCTCAAGCGCGGGACAAAGGCGCCATTTCTTGAAACCAACTAGTGAGTGACTAGTCACTCTATTGCAGGAGAACAGCAATGACCACCGTCACCGTCACCGCAACCGCTGCCGAGGCAGCACCACCGACCGCGCGCAGCCACAATCGCTGGCTGGCGCTCACCATCCTGGCGCTGGCGCAGTTCCTCGTGGTGCTGGATGCCTCGATCGTCAACATCGCGCTGCCCAGCCTCGGGGCCGGGCTGGGGCTCGACCATAACCTCCTCACCTGGGTGATCACCGCTTACGTGCTGCCGTTCGGCGGGCTGCTGATGCTGGGCGGGCGGCTGGCCGATCGCTACGGGCACCGCCGGGTGTTCCTTGCCGGGGTGTTCGGCTTCATCGCCGCGTCGCTCCTCGCCGGGTTGTCGATCAATGGGCCGATGCTGCTGACGGCGCGAGCGGTGCAGGGCGCGTCAGCGGCACCGCTGGCGCCGGCGGCGCTGGCACTGCTGATGCAGCTGTTTCCGGTGACCGACGGGCGAACCAAGGCGCTCGGCATCTGGGGCGCCGTGGCCGGGCTCGGCAGTGTTGCCGGGGTGCTGCTGGGCGGCGTGCTGACCGCCAGCATCGGCTGGTCGGCGATCTTCTTCATCAACGTGCCGGTGGGGCTTGTGGTGCTCGCCGCCATCCCGGTGCTGCTGAGCCGCGACGTGGCGCAGAGCCGGGCGCGGCTCGACCTCTGGGGTGCGATCACCATCACGCTCGGCGTGGTGGCGCTGGTGGCGGCGTTCTCGATGGTGCTCGAGGTCGGCTTCCTGTCGCCGATCACTCTCGGCCTCGCGGCAGCGGGTGTGGTGCTGCTCGGGCTCTTTACCGTGATCGAGCTCCGCTCGCGCGACCCGCTGGTGTCGTTCTCGATCTTTGCCAACCGGGCGGTGACACTGGGGAACCTCGTGGTGCTGCTGATCGGCGGCGCGGTGGTCGGGCTGTTCTTCGTCCTCTCGCTGCATATGCAGAACGTCCTCGGCTATGACGCGATGCTCACCGGCCTGACCCAGGTGCCGTTGGCGCTGGCGCTGATCGTCACCGCCGGAGCATTGCCGCCGGTGATGGCGAAAGCCGGTTCGGCGCCGACGCTGGCGGTGTCGCTGGTCGGCCTCGCAATCGGCCTCGTCTGGCTGGCGCTGGCGCCGGTCGGCGCGGATTTCGTGCTGCACCTGTTGGGCCCGACGATCATCATCGGCGCCGGGCTGGGCGGAGCCTTCATCGCCGGCACCGAACTCGCGGTGCAGGGCGTCAGCGAGGCCGACAGCGGGCTCGCCAGCGGGCTGGTCAACACCAGCCAGCAGATCGGCGGAGCGCTCGGCCTCGCCGTGCTGTTCACGCTGGCGACGACCCTCACGGACAGCCTCGGCGCCCCTGGCGCGGACGAGATCACCGCGCTCGCCGGGGGCTACTCGGCCGCCTATCTCGGCGCCGCCGGGCTGGCCCTGCTGGCCGCACTGATCGCCGCCTTCGCCATCCGCAAGTGAAACCCAGCACCGGCGCGACGCTGCGCCGGTGCCCTTCCCCCAACCAAGGAGTACCCGATATGACCACCGACAACTTCACCGCCCCGCGCAAGGACAGATCGCACAAGCTTGCGCCGCGCTACGTCACCTGGTCGGCCATCGCCGCCCCGGTGCTGGTGCTGACCGGCTGGGCCTTCATCGCCGCCGTGCCAATCGCGCTGCTGCTCTGGGGCACCTGGACCGACAAGCGCGTCCGGGCGCTGCGCTGGTGGAGCGGGCTCACTGCCCTGCTCTATGCCATCCCGTTGGTGCAGTACCTGCTACGCACCGATCCTGAGGCCAGCATGTCCTCGATGCTGCACCCGGCGATAGGCATCGCCATTGCGCTCTCGGCGGTTGTTGTGGTGCTGAAGATCTTCAAGAATCACCGCGACTGAAGTCATCGGAAGGCCGGTGGCAGCATAGTTTGCCGCCGGCACAAGATTAGCCGTGCTGTCGGCGCGACGGTGTGGTATTGGTTTCGGGCGGAGTGCACGCGAAGGGGACGCGTGAGCTTAGGGGCGTTAATGGCGAGGAGAGGCCATGGCGTCGTATTTCGGTCTGCGGACCATCCGGGGTCAGTTCGTCGGCGCGTTTGTCGCGACTGTCATTGTTTCCATAGCATTGCTGACATCGTTTGCCCTGGCGGCGGACGAGGCGATCTTTGCCCCTGGCGAGCCTGTGATCACGGGCTTCTCGGGCGTTATCCCGCCGGAAACACCCCCGGCCAGCGGCGAGCCGCTCGACTACACTTTCATCGATCCCGCCGGCCGCTCGATGGTGATCCAGCAGCTGCAGCCGGACGGACCGCCGGCCGGTCAGCTGATCCCGGCCGAACCGATATTCTCGGCGAGTGCAGCCGATGTCGGGCAGACCTTCGGCGTAGCGCTCGACGATGCGCCCGAATTCAGCGGCGCCGCAGCGCCCAATATCTACCTCGCCGCCACCTCGGCCTTCGGCCTCAACATCGTGGTGCCGGATGCCGATGGCAATCCGGTGCGCAGCAAGCTCGGCGCGCCCGGGGCGGCGTTCATGGCGGGCCAGTGGGGCACCGCCGGCGGAACGGCGGGCTATCCCGGCAGCATCTGGAAAGTCGATGGCAGCACCGGCGAGATCTCGCTGTTCACCACCATCGCGGCCAATAGCGGCGCGGGGCTCGGCAACCTGGTGTTCGACCCGGCCAGCGCGCAGTTCTTCGTTTCCGACCTCGATACCGGCCTCGTCTACCGGCTGGCGGCGGACGGCGTCATCACCGACACCTTCGACCATGGCGTCGCCGGACGACCGACGCACGAGCTCGAGGCGGTCGCCGACGACGGCAGCACCATGTCGATCACCGATCCGGCGTTCAACAGCGAGGATCCCGCGACATGGGGCTTCACCCAGCCGGAGCGCCGGGTGTTCGGGCTCGCCATCAATGGAGGACGGCTCTACTACGCCGCTGCCGCCCAAATCTGGTCGGTGCGCATCAATGCCGATGGCAGTTTCGGCACGGCGCGCTGGGAACTCGATATCGCCGACCTGCCCTCGAGCAATGAAATCGCCAGCATCGTCTTCGATCCGCAGGGCCGGATGATCCTTGCCCAGCGTGGCGCCCAGGTGGGCAGCTACGACTATTCGGTGTTCGCCGCGCCGCTGACCTCGTCGGTGGTGCGCTACGAGCGCGAGTTCCCGGATGATCCGACGACGCCGGGCACCTGGGTGGAAACGCCCGACAGCTACGCCATCGGTATGGCGCCCGAGGGCATCAATGCCTCTGGCGGTATTGCGCTCGGTCCGGATTTCGACGACGAAGCCGGCACGCTCAGCGGCGCCTGCAGCGCCTATCTCTGGTCGACCGGCGATGCGCTGCGCGACAACCTGAACGTTGATGCACCGCTCGATCCGCCGACCCAGGTGCATGGCCTGCAAGGCAATGCCGCGGCGCTGGTGCGGCCGCAGAACGACCCACCAACACTGTCCTTCTTTGCCGATTACGACGGCAACACTGACGACGACCAGGCCACCGCACAGGGCCATGTCGGCGCTGTTGCCATCTGGCAGGTCTGCGAGAGCGCGCCCGAGACCTATGTCCCGCCGCCGGCCTTCCCGCCGCCGGATTACCTACCGCCAAGCTATGAGCCGGACGAGGACGAACCGGTTGAGCCGGATGAATTCAGCAACCTGACGCTGGAGAAATGGGCCAAGCCGTTCTTCTGCGTCGATGGCGGCGCCGACTGGTGGTGCAACTTCACCATCCGGGTCGAGAACACCGGCAGCGTGCCCTATTGGGGTCCGGTGGTGGTCGACGACCACCTGCCGGCCAACAATCCGGGCGCCAGCATGAGCTTCTGGCCGCAGCCGCCATGGTCGTGCGGCCCGACCGGACCGACGGCCTATCAGTGCGTCACCGGCCCGGTTCTGCTCTATCCCGGCGACGGGGTGGTGCTGCATGAGGTGGTGAAGCTGCCCAAGGCGCTGGTCAACTATTGCCACCTCGCCAACGCGGCAGAGCTCGACTGGTTCTGGGGCAATGACGACGATCCGAGCGACGATTTCAACATCGGCGTGGCGGGCATCAAGGCGCCCGGTTGCTTCGCGGCAACCGGCAGTGACCTGGTGCTCGAAAAGATCGCGGCGCCGAGTTGTGCCGACGCCGGCGCGACCTGGAACTGCTCCTATGTGGTGCTGGTGCAGAATGCCGGGCCGGGCAACTATTCCGGGCCGATCACCGTCACCGACACGCTGGGCCTCAATGCGCCGACGACGACGCTCGGGCCCTGGGCCTGCGTGCAGGCCGGCCCGGTGCTGACCTGCAATATCGTCGCGCCACCGGTCAACGTGCCGCCCGGCTGGACCTCGGGGTTCCTCGTGACCTCGCATGTCCCCAAGGGCATCCTGCCGGCGCTCTGCGGCCTCGATAACAAGGCCAATATCAGCGCACCCGCCGGCGGCTCGCCGACCAACCTATTGGCCGGCAACGACTTCGACGCGGTTACCGCGCCGATCCCGGATCCAGCCTGTGCCGGGCCGGCGTTGAATACCGACCTCGAGATGCAGAAGACCGCGCTCGGCTGCTCGCCCTTCTTCTACGGGGTGAACGGCTATCTCTGCCAATGGCGGATGACGATCAGCAATGTCGGCACCGATCCCTATCTGGGGCCGCTGTCCTTCGTTGATAGTTCGGCGGGGGTGACCACCAATTTCCTCACCCTGATGTACCCGTTCTGCACCGGGGCGGCGGTCACCACCTGTACGCCGCCGGGAGCAGTGGGGGTCAACCCCGGCACGCCGATCGTCGTGCCATTCCACACCTTCATTCCCGACGGGCCGGGCGTCTGCTCGGTGACCAACAACCTGTCGATCCTCGCGCCGAATCCGGGCTCGCCGATGAATCCCGGCGGCAACGACTCGGACACGGTCGGCCAGGCCCTGCCCAACCCGGCCTGCTTCGCACCGGGCGCGCCCAAGCTCAACATCCAGAAGACCGCCACGGGCTGTGCGTCGGATCCCTCCAGCGAGAACTGGCTCTGCGACTTCGACATCACCGTCTTCAACTATGGCGGTGGCCCGCAGCCCGGACCGATCCAGGTGCGGGACTTCAACGACAAGCCGACAACCTTCTCGGGCGCCGCGTGCGTTCCCGCGGGGGTCGATCAGTGGCTCTGCACCCGTCCGGCGGCGTTGCCGTCGCTCTCGAACTGGACCTTCCAGGCAACGACGACGGTCAATCCCAACAGCGTGACGCTGGCCGACTGCAACGTGATCAACACCGTGCTGATCACCAATCCGGCTTCCGGCGGCGACCCGGGCTACCTGGCCCAGGCCACCCAGAAAGTGCCGCAGCTGTTCATCAATCTCGGGCCTGGCCCGGTCGCGGTGTATTGCGACCCGCCGAGCCTCAAGCTGACGAAGACGGCGATCAAGACCGTCAAGGCCGGTGACGGCTATGACGCGACGTTCACCGTCAGGGCTACCTCGACCGGACCCGACCCCTATGTCGGCACGGTCGAAGTCGACGAATTGCTGCCGGACGGCACGAGCTTTGTCTCCTCCAGCAACTGGACGTGCGTCCCGACCACCGACAACGACATGCACTGCTCGTCGACGTTCAAGACCATCCCGGTGGGCAAGTACACCGAGATGACGATCACCATCCACATCCCAACGGAGGTGGCGGTGGCGGGTCAGTGCAACATCGTCAACACGGTGAATGCGTCGATCTCGGCCGCCGTGCTGCATAGCGACGAGGGGGTGCAGTATACCGCCTCGGCCGCCGCCCAGCTGCCGGCCAGTGTCTGCCGACCTGGCGCTGAGCCCGAGCCCGAGGCCGAGCAATGTCCGGTCAAGCAAGTGATGCCGAATGGCGGCTGCTGCGAAGCGGGCACGCAATGGAACGGCAAGCAATGCGCCAAGCCGCGCCCGACCGCGCCGAAATGCCCGGCCGACAGCCACCTGACCGATGCCGGCGCCTGCGTCTGTGACAAGGGCACCCATGGCGATCCGGGCGAGTGCGAGCCCAACCAGTCGACACCAAGCTGCGATTTCCGCGACAGCCGGCTGGTCAATGGCGAGTGCGTCTGCAAGCCCGGCACGCACGGCAACCCCGGCAAATGCCGGCCGGATGTGGTCGAGGAACCGACTTGCCCCGACGACAGCCGCCTGCGTCGTGGTGAATGCGTCTGCCTGCCGGGCACGCTCGGCAAGCCGGGCAATTGCCGACCCGAAGTGGTCGAGCCGATCTGCCCTGATGACAGCCGCCTGCGCCGTGGTGAATGCGTCTGCCTGCCGGGCACGCTCGGCAAGCCGGGCAATTGCCGGCCCGAAGTGATCGAGCCGGTCTGCCCTGATGACAGCCGGCTGCGCCGCGGTGAATGCGTCTGCCTGCCGGGTACGCTCGGCAAGCCCGGCAATTGCCGGCCCGAGGTGATCGAGGAGCCGAGTTGCCCCGACGATAGCCGCCTGCGTCGTGGTCAGTGCGTCTGCCTGCCCGGCACCAGCGGCAGCCCCGGAAAGTGCCAGGCGGATGTCGTCGAAGAACAGACCCCGGCCTGTCCGGACGACAGTCGGTTGCGCCGCGGTCAATGCGTCTGCATCCCGCCGCTGACCGGCAAACCGGGCGCTTGCACGGCAGGGCAGATCCTGGAGCTCCAGCCCTTGCGGCCCAAGCTCCCAACCATCAACTGACCTGTCTTTGTTACGCCTTCGTCTGCGACCGCCGGTGCGGGAAGATAC
>NZ_LAJE02000237.1 GCF_000970465.2 Devosia insulae DS-56 | reverse complement strand
CCCCTCCACCAAGCTTCGCTTGGTCCCCCTCCCCCGCCACGCGGGGGAGGATAAGCGGCATCGAGCCTAGGCGGCGGCTTTCCAGGCGCCGGCGATCTGGCGGGTGGCGGCGTTGAGGCGGTTCCAGATGTTGATCATGCCGATCGACAGGACGAGCGAGGCCAAAGCCGGCTCGTCGAAATGGCCGCGGGCTTCGTCCCAGATGGCGTCGGGGACCGGGTCCGAGCGGTCGCTGAGCCGGGTGACGGCTTCGGTCAGGGCCAGTGCGGCGCGCTCGGGTGCGGTGAACCACGAGGTCTCGCGCCAGGCCGAGACGGCGATGATGCGGCGGTCGGTATCGCCGAGCTTCTTCAGATCGGCGGCGTGCATGTCGACGCAGACGCTGCAGCCGTTGATCTGGCTGGCGCGCAGGTGAACGAGGGCATGCAGCTGGTGCGAGACAGCGGGGTTGGCCTGGGCGGCCTGGCTGATCGCCTGCAGCGCCGACATGGCGCCGGGGACGGCGAAGGCGGGGTTGGTCATACGCGATTGCATTTTCGAGAGCTCCGGTTCTGCTGCTGACGGATTTTTCGGCCCGGGCTGTCACAGCGGGCCGATGTGGTTCGTCAGTGCTATGACGGAGCGCGATCAGGGAATGTGACGATGGACGACGAGAAAATTCTGGCCCGCCGGTTCGAGGCGGATCGCGGGCACCTGAAGCGGGTGGCCTACCGGATGCTCGGCTCGGCAACGGAAGCCGAGGACGCGGTGCAGGAAGCCTGGCTGCGGCTCAGCCGGTCGGACACCAGCGCGGTAGGTAATCTCTCGGGCTGGCTGACCACCGTGGTGGCGCGGGTGTGCCTCGACATGTTGCGGACGCGCAAGTCGCGGCGTGAGGAGCCGCTGGAGCAGCCGGCGACCGAGGCGTTTGACGACAAGGACGACCCGGAGCACGCGCTCGAGATGGCCGATTCGCTGGGGGTGGCGCTGCTGGTGGTGCTGGAGACGCTGCCGCCGCCGGAGCGGGTGGCATTCGTGCTGCACGACATGTTCGATCTGCCGTTCGAGGAAATCGCGCCGATCGTCGGGCGCTCTACCGATGCGGCGCGGCAGCTCGCCAGCCGGGCACGGCGGCGGGTGAAGGGCGGCAGCGACAATTTTGAGCCGAGCCGCGAGCGGCACCGCGAGGTGGTCACGGCGTATCTGAGGGCATCGCGGAGCGGCGATCTCGCGGCCCTGTTGGCGGTGCTCGACCCCGAAGTGGTGTTGCGGGCCGATGCGTCGGCGGTGCCGGTGGGCATGGCGCTGGTGGCGCGGGGTGCCGAAGTGGTGGCGCGCCGGGCGCTGGCGGGTTTCATGGCAGAGGCGCAGTTGGCGCTGGTTGGCGGCGAGCCAGCGATCGTCGTATTGCGCGCCGGGGCGCCGTTCCGGGTGCTGCGGTTTACCGTGGCGGATGAGCGGGTGACCGGCATCGAGGTGCTGGCCGATGCTGACCGGCTGGCCGGGCTCGAGGTAACCGCGTTGAACTAAGCGGCTCGCTTCAGCCCATCGAGGGCGATGGCGAGGATGCGATCGCGCTGTTCCTCGGTGGTCGAGCCGATGCCGGCAATGCCGGCAACGAGCCTGATGACGTCATCGATGGCGACGTCGGGGCGGACGAGCTTCGCCGCCTGGGCGCGCTCGAGCAGCGGTGCGCCGGCCTCGTAGAGGCCGAGGCGGCAGGCCTTGAAGGTGTTGCTGTCGCGGTTCAAGCCTTCGACCAGCACGCGCTTGGCGCCGACGTAAGTGACGACCCGGCGAAGCCAGGCGAGCAGCGCTTCCCACGGCTCGAGATGAGCGACTTCGCCTGCTGCGTTGCAGACGGCAAGAACCTCCTCGAGATAGACGCTTTCGATCAGCGCCTCACGGGTGGGGAAGTTGCGGTAGAGCGTAGCGATGCCGACATCGGCGCGCCGGGCGATTTCCTCGAGCGGCGCCTCGGTGCCCAGCTCGGCGAAGCTGTTGCGTGCGGCACCGATCAGGCTGTCGTAATTGCGCCGGGCATCGGCGCGGCTCGGGCGCCGCAGCGCCAGCTCGGCCAAGGTGGTCGTCTCGGTCATACCTTTTTCTTTCCGACAGGCATTGCCAGCGCAGATCGATTCCGCTAAACGGAGGAACCCTCCACTTATATGGAGGCGCCCTCCAGTACATAGCTAATCGCAGCGGACAATCCAAGCAGGAAGTGCCGTCTGCGAGACAGGATCATTATGTCCAACGTGCCAAACACGTCCAAATCGTCGTCGCCCAGCCTCACCTTCCTGGTGCTGGCGGTCGGCGCCGCATCGTTCTCGATGCTGCAATCGCTGCTGGCGCCGGTGCTGCCGACGCTGCAAAGCGAACTCAAGACCAGCCAGAGCGCCGTCTCCTGGGTGCTGATCGCCTGGCTGCTGTCGGCGGCGGTGGCGACGCCGATTCTCGGCAAGGTCGGCGACATGATCGGCAAGGCGAAGACGCTGGTGCTGGCGCTGGCCGCCATCGGGCTCGGCAGCCTGGTCGCGGCGCTGGCGCCCAGCATCGAGCTGGTGATCGCCGGACGCATCGTGCAGGGGCTGGGTGGGGCGATCGTACCGCTGTCGTTCGGTATTATCCGTGACGAGTTCCCGCCGGCGCGGGTGCCCTCGGCAGTGGGGGTCCTCTCGGCGGTGATCGCCGTCGGGAGCGGCGTGGGCACCATTCTCGCCGGGCCGATCGTCGACCTGTTCGGCTGGCACGGGCTGTTCTGGGTGCCGCTGGCCGTGGTTGCGGTGACGGCGACGCTGGCGCAGTTCTTCGTGCCGGAATCGCCGGTCAAGGCTGGCGGTACGATCAACTGGCTGGCGGCAGCGCTGCTCGCCGCCTGGCTGATCGCGCTGCTGCTGCCGTTGAGCCTCGGGACGCGCTGGGGCTGGAGCTCGCCGGCGGTGATCGGGCTGTTCGCACTGGCGGTGGTGCTGGCGGCGGCCTGGGTGACGGTCGAAGTGCGTTCGTCCAACCCGGTGATCGACATGAAGATGATGCGGCTGCCGGCCGTGTGGACCAGCAATCTCGTGGCGCTCTTATTCGGCGCGGCGATGTTCGCGGTGTGGGTGTTCCTGCCGCAGCTGATCCAGGTGCCGAGCTCGGCCGGTTACGGCTTTGGCGCGACGGTGAGCGAAGCGGGCTGGGTGATGCTGCCGATGCTGGTGTCGATGGCGGTCGCCGGCGTGTTCAGCGGCCGGCTGGCCCAGGTGGTGCCGTTCAAGCTGCAACTGGCCGGCGCCTCGGCGGTGATCGCACTCTCCTGTGTGTCGCTGGCACTGCTGCATGCCAGCATCTGGCAAGTGGCAGTGATCAGCGGCGTCTATGGCATCGGGCTGGGGCTCGCCTATGCGGCGCTGACCAGCGTGATCGTGCAGAACGTGCCGGCCAGCCAGACCGGTACGGCGATCGGCATGAACACCAATATCCGCACTATTGGCGGGGCAATCGGCACGGCGGTGATGACGGCCGTGGTGACAGCGCACCAGACCGCCAATGGCGTGCCGGAGGAGGCCGGGTTCGTCACCGGCTTCCTGTTGTTCGCCGGCGTCGCGGCGCTCGCCATGCTGGTGTCGCTGCTGATCCCCGGGGCCCGGCGGCAGGTCGCAACGGCCGCGGTGCCGGTGCCGGCGGAGTAAGGCGGAAGTTCTGCTTTCTCCGCGGAGGCGGAGCCGCTACAGAGGCTCCGCCATTCATTTGAGGAGCATCCGATGAGCATCACCCGTTACCAGCCCGGCAAGCGCATGAGCCAGGCCGTGGTCCACGGCAACACCGTCTATCTCGCCGGGCAGGTGGCGACCGATTACAACGGCTCGATCGAGAAGCAGACCGGCGAAGTGCTGGCGGCGATCGACAAGCTCCTGGCCGAGGCGGGCACCAGCAAGTCCAAGGTGCTGTTCTGCCAGGTGATCCTCAACAATATCGGCGATTTTGCCGCGATGAACACCGTCTACGACGCCTGGATCGACCCGGCCAACCCGCCGGCCCGCGCCGCCATCGAAGCACGCCTGGCGCACCCGTCGCTGAAGGTCGAGATCATCGCGGTGGCCGCAAAGGACTGATTGCGGGCCTCTCCCGCCCCCGACACTTGGGGGAGGATCACTGACAGAGCAGTTGTCATCCCCGCGAAAGCGGGGATTTCTGTTTCTGGGGCGTGCATCGCAAACGGAGGCTCCCGCTTTCGCGGGAATGACCCGGTGGCTGGAACTGCTACTTCGCCTTCTTAGCGGGTACCGCGGCGCGGGGCTTGGTGGCGGCCTTCTTGGTGGGCTTGGCCTCGGCAGCTTTCGCCGCTTTCACCTTGACCGGCTTGGCTTCTTTCGGCGGCTTCGACTTCACGGCGGCGGGGATGGCGCCGGGGCTTTTGCCCTTGCCGGCCTTGGCGACGCCGTTGGCGGTGGCCTCGGCGAAGGCCTTGGTGGCCTCCTGGTGGGCCAGGGTCCAGTAGTGGTCGTGCTTGCCTTCGGGCCGCCCGTCGGCTTCCCACAGGTAATAGGCGCGCTGGCGGACGGCGTCTTCGCTGACCATCGCGGCGGAGTCGGCTGGTTTCGATTTGGCGGGCATTGTCATTCCCCGAGCCAGGGGCGCGACCGGGATGGCGCGCCAACCCTATTGCAGACATATGGAGACTAGCAGCGTCCGATGACGGGGCGAAGGCCCCCGACCGCAAGCGAGCTATGAACCAAGCTCCGGGCAGCGGAGTTTCCGTATTGCGGGCGGACGGCTAAGGTCGGCGCTGAAATTTGCGGAGTTCAGCTATGAGCCGATCGTTCGACGCCATCGTCATTGGGGGTGGGCAGGCGGGGCCGTTTCTCGCGGCGCGGCTGGCGGATGCCGGGCAGACGGTGGCGCTGATCGAGCGGCGGCACATGGGCGGCACCTGCGTCAACGATGGCTGCCAGCCGACCAAGACCCTGGTGGCAAGCGCGCGGGTGGCGTGGCTGGCGCGGCGGGCCAAGGATTTCGGCGTCATGACCGGGCCGGTCAGCGTCGACATGGCGGCGGTCAAGGCGCGCAAGGACAAGGTAGTGCTCGCCTCGCGGCAGGGGCTCGACGACTGGATGGGCGCGACCGAGGGGTTGGAAGTGTTTCGCGGCTCGGCGGCGTTCGTCTCGCCGACCGCGGTCGAGGTGAACGGCGAGTTGCTGGAGGGGAAGCAATTCTTCCTCAATACCGGGGCGCGGCCGGTGGTGCCGGATTGGGCGGCCGATGTGCCCTATCTCACTAACACCTCGATCCTCGAGCTCGATACGCTGCCAAAACACCTGCTGGTCGCCGGTGGCTCCTATATCGCGCTCGAGTTTGCCCAGATGTATCGGCGGTTCGGGGCCGAGGTGACGGTGCTGGCGCGCAGTTCGCGGCTCACCTCGAAGGAAGACAAGGACGTCTCGGCGACCATCCGCGAGATTCTCGAAGCCGAGGGGATCCGGGTGATCACCGATGCCAGCTGCATGGCGGCGGAGCGGCGCGGCGATGGAGTGGCGGTCAGCTACCGCCGCGGCAGCGAGGCGGTAGAAGGCAGCCACCTGCTGCTGGCTTTGGGCCGGGTGCCCAATGTCGAGGATCTCCGGCTGGAGCAGGCGGGTGTGGCGCTCGATGCTGACGGCTACATCGCGGTCGACGATAAGCTGCGGACCAACCAGCCGCATATCTATGCGCTGGGCGACGTGAACGGGCGCGGCGCCTTCACCCACACCTCGTACAACGACTTCGAGATCGTCTCGCAGAACCTGCTCGATGGCGCCGACCGCAAGGTCAGCGACCGGGTCATGGCCTATGCGCTCTATATCGATCCGCCGCTGGGGCGGGCCGGGATGAGCGAGGCGGAAGTTCGGGCCTCGGGCAAGCAGGCCCTGGTGGCGGTGCGGCCGATGACGCGGGTCAGCCGGGCCAATGAACGGGCGGAGAACCTGGGGTTCATGAAGGTGTTCGCCGATGCCGAAACGCGGCAGATTCTCGGCGTGGCGCTGCTGGGGATCGAGGGCGACGAGGTGATGCAATCGCTGCTCGAGGCGATGGCGGCGGGGGTCGATGTCGACACCATTATCCGCACCATGCACGTGCATCCGACAGTGAGCGAGCTGGTGCCGACATTGCTGGCCGACCTCAAGCCACTGGTCTAGTCGGTCTGGTGAATTGTCGCGCACCGCCATCTGGCGATCAAAATCGGCGCGTCAATTGACTCCTGAACGACCCGAATCAATGGTGGGGGCATGGGAGAGGCAGCACTCAGCGATACGGTGATCTCGTTCCGCCTGAAACGGGCGGAAGAGTTCGCGCGGCAGTGGAAGATCAACGCCAAGCGGCTGCAGAGCCTCGCCAACAACCCGCAGACGCCGGACTCAGTGCGCGCCGATGCGCTGGGCGAAGCGCGAACGGCGGCGGGGATTGTCGGGCAACGGGCGGCAGATCTGGCCGAACTCGCCAAGCAGCGCGGTTTCGCGGCCTGGGAATCGGACCCGAAGGTCGCGCCGCTGGTGGTGGAAATCCGCTCGGTCGAGCACGCGCTGAGCTACGCGGCGGATGCGCTGAGCAAGTAGCTCAGCCGTCTACTGGCCCATCTGGACCATCAGCGCCTTGTCGGGAAGGTCGACGGGGGGCATTTCGGAGAAGCTGAGGGCGCCGGGGTCGCCGATCTTGTCGGCGCCTTCGCCGCCGGCGCCGCTGGCCTGGAGGTTGGCGCCACCGTCTGCGTCGGTAGTGCCCTCGCCTTCCTTCTGCGCGGTCTGGCCGGCCTCGGTCTTTCCCATGCCGGTAGGGGTGAACTGACCGAGCACCTTGCCGCCGCCTTCGATCTGCTGCTGGGCAGAGGCGACTTCCGTGGCGATCTCGACCTTGTAGGGCACCTGGAAGGCGCGAGGCGGAGCGATGACGATCTGGCGGTCGTCGACTTCCTCGACCCAGAGGTAAATGGCGCCCGGCAGGTTGGCGAGCTTGTCGGGCTCGACGATGCGCGTGGCGAGGAGGCCGAAACGCCTGGGCATCTCGCCGGGGCTGGCCCAGCCGACGAGACCGGTCATGGTGAAGTAGAGGACGATTACCGCGCCCAGCGTTACGACGATTGCGGCAGCCTTGATCCACCACTTCCACAGCGAAGTGAGGTTGAGGCTCAAGAGCAGCAGCGCGAGGAGGAGGAACAGCGCGATGGCGCCGGCGATCACCAGTGGGTTCACTTGCGGACCGCCTGGATCAGCGAGAGCGGCACGGTGTTGATGTCGCTGACCGCGCCATCCTTGTCGACGCTGAAGCGGACCACGGTCTTCTCATCGCCTTTGTGATCGAGGATCAGCGTGTCGTAGTAGACCACCGAAAGCTTCGGATTGATCTTTTCGACCTTCACCGTCACCGGCACCGCAGCGGCGCTGGGGTTGGTGTAGTGGTAGACGTTGACGACGTAGTCGCCGGGCAGGATGCCGCGGATCGACACGGTCTCCTGGTTCAGCGCGATGTGGTGGGTGACCCCATTGACCGTGACCTCGTCGAGATAGTTGCCGCGATCGTCGCGATCGAGGGTGACGAAACCCTTCTGCATCGAGTGGTACCAGACAACGTTGCCGGTCGGGTCCTGCACATAGGTGTCGATGTCATCGTCGTTGTCGTCGGGCCAGGTGGTGGTGACGATGAACTCGGCATTGGTGTCGATGATGCCGGTCTGGGCGTCCGGCCGGATCAGGGCGAAGGCGACGAACACCATCATGGTGAAGCCGAGCAGCACGTTGAACAGGATGTCGGTGAACGGCACGAAGGTGCCGTCATCGCCCTCGGCGCCGGTGAAAAGGCTAGGCCCGTCCATCGTGGCTCCGCTCGATCGCCGGGACGACGTAGATCTCGGAAACCTCGGCGATCCCGGAGAACAGCTCGCCGATGGCGGCATCGAGCTGGAAATACTGGAACTTGAGGATCAGCGCCGTGGCAATGCCGGCGACGGTGACGTTGAGCGCCACGGCCATGCCGCCGGTCATCCCACTGAGCGCGCCGCGCAGAGTGTCGGCCTCGAACGAGGTGAGGCCGGCGATCGGGATCAGCATCAGGATGAAACCGATGGCGGTGCCGAGCAGCGCCAGGCGCAGCAGGCTCTCGGAGACGAAGAGCCCGATCTTTTCACGGGCCCGCAGCTTGTCGGCGACGGAGCGCAGCAACAGCGTCTGGTCGAGCTGGCCCTTGCCGCGGATCTCGGCCTTCCTGACGAGATTGCCGACATGGGTGGTGAGGACGCCCTGCTCGAGCAAAGTGCCGGCGCCGGTGAGGACGTTGTTGCCGGCAAGCCGGAAACCCGAGGTGCTCTGGGCTTCGATCACGGCACGGGCGCGGCGGGCAGCAATAAGCTCGCGACTGATGTCGATCGCCTGCACCAGGCAATGGAGGCTGGTGATGACGAAGATGGCGAAGATCAGCAGCGAAATGCGGGTGTGGTCGGACTGCACCACCGAGCCGAGAAAGCCCAGCTGCCATAGCGTCAACAGGCCAATCGCCACGAGCACGGTGACGATCAGCCAGCGCAGCACCGGGTTGTAGTCACGCCTTTCGATGGGCGATCCAATGACCGCCGCCTTTACGTCGTCCAAGACCCGTTCCTCCAGACCCGGTCGGCTCGCCTCGTCGGAACGGGGAGCGCAATGCTTCAGGTTGCTGCCACCGCTAGCATGGCCGGCCAATCGCCTCTGCCTATGCATCGCATTGGAAATGCCAACATGCCGGCGGCTAAGGCGCGACAAAGTGACGATTGCTGCCCGACGCGGCTGCGTTCAGGCTGTGGCCGAGAGCTAAGGGGTGACGGCAGTGGCGGAGTGGCATGAGCACGCGTATCGGCGGCTGATCGATGCGGAGACGCATGCGCGGCCGGTGCTGGGGATGACCCCGCCGATCCGCATCCGGCGGCTGGCATTCATGAGCGCCGACGGTGGCAGCGACCTGAGGGCGCTGCATGAGCAGATGGCAGTGGTCGCGGGCGTGCTGCCGGAAGGGCCGGCCTGGGCGAGACAGCTGGCGTTCAGCCGCGATGGCCGGCAGGTGACCTGGGAGCTGCACAACGAGTTCGCCACCATGACCTGGAGCGGCGCGGCGGACGATTGGGACGCCAAGCCCCTGGGGATCGGGCTCGAGCTGCACGAGAAGCTGCTCCTGGTGTTTGCTACCCGCATCGACGTGATGCCGACCGACACGATCGAGCCCGCGGCGCTCGCCGGGTTCAATCCGCTCAGCCTCTGCTACTCGTCGATCTTCGATGATGGGGCGCAGGCGGCGACGGATTTCCATCTCGATGCCGATGGCTTCACCCGCTTCGAGGTGGCCGCGGGACGCAGCGGCGAGCTCAGGATCGGGGTGATCGTCCGGCGGCTCCTCGAGATCGAGACCTATCGGACGATGGCGCTGATCGGGCTGCCGCTGGCGCGCGAGATGGGCGGGCGGGTCGCGACATATGAGCGCCAGCTCGGGGCGATCATGCAGCAGGTGGGGCAGGGCGGCGATACCGCCGAGGACCACCAGCTGTCGCTCGAGGCGCTGCATAAGCTCAGCGTCGATATCAGCCGCACAGTGGAGGAGACGAGCTTCCGTTTCGCCGCGACGCAAGCCTATGGCGAGGTGCTGGCGGAGCGGCTGACGCGGCTGCGCGAACATGCGATCGGCGAGTTCACCACCATCGAGCGCTTCCTCAACAACCGGGTGCATCCGGCGCTCGCCACCTGCAAGGCAATGGAGAAGCGGCTGAGCGGCCTGACCGAGAAGGTGCGCCGCTCGATCTCGCTGCTCGACGCGCGGATCACCCTGTCGATCCAGACGCAGAACCGCTCGGTGCTCGATGCAATCAGCCAGACCGGCCGCAGCCAGTACCGGCTGCAGCTGACGGTCGAGGGGCTGTCGATCATCGCCATCTCGTATTACGCGCTGGGGATCCTGGGCTACATCTTCGAAGGGCTGCATGAGGTGCTGCCGTTCACCAAGGGCGAGATGCTGGCCGTCTCGGCGCCGCTGGTGGTGTTTTTGGTGTTTCTGGGGATCCGCAGGCTGCGGGGCCGGCATTCGTAGCCGACTGTAAAATCGCGGCCCCCTCCCTGTCTCTTATCCCCATCTGACGCTGCCGACGGTCGACATCTCTTTGGTAGCGGGTGCTCTCGACAGTCTTAAGTA
>NZ_LAJE02000236.1 GCF_000970465.2 Devosia insulae DS-56 | reverse complement strand
CGGCGGCGTAAGAGGGATATACGGGCCAGGGGGTGCTCTTCGCGCGCCGGCCTGTCGGCTGCGTTGACACCAGCCCCGCCATGTCGGAACCCCACCTCATGCGATAACGATCTCGTCGATCCTACGCGGATAGTGGGTCATGCTGTCTGGGCCTTCGGCGGTGACCAGCACGGTGTCGGCAATGCGGTAGCCGGCAAAGCCGGGGATGGTGATCGAGGGCTCGCTCGAGGCGATCATGCCGGGCTCGAGGATAGTCTGGTCGCCCGCCTCGATCCACGGGGACTCGTGGAACATGATGCCCATGCCGTGGCCCACCCGGTGCAGGGCATTGTCGGCCATGCCCTGGTCGCGGATGTAACCGAGCGCCAGGTTGTCCGAGGAGGCGCAGGTGTGGCCGGCGATCAGCGCGGCGGTGGCCATACGCTGCGCCTCATAGGCGACCGAGTAGTGCCGTTGCTGTTCAGTTGTCGGCTCGCCGATGAAGAAGGTGCGCTCGCTCTCGGCCGCCCGCCCGCCAACCCGGCAGCCTAGCGACAGGATCAGGCTTTCGCCGCGCTTGACCGGATTGCCGGTCGGCATGCCGTGCGGAAAGCTCGAGCGGATGCCGGAATAGACGAGGCCCGAGGCGAGGCCCTGCACCAGCATCAGCTCGTTATGCTCGGAATACATGATGTTCATGGCGTGCCGCGACACGTGTTGCTCGATGGCGATCTCGCTCGGCAGCTCGCCGCCTTGGCGCACGGCCTCGCCGATCAGCGCCACGCCGGCGCGCACCATCTCGTCGGAGATCCGCGCCGCCTCGCGGTGCAGCACGATCTCCTCGGGATACTTCCTGAGCCGCATCTGCTGGACGATGGTGGAGGGCACGACCTTCGCATTGGGGAAGGCCGCCGCGATCTGCGCGATCCGGCCGAACGCAATGCCGTAGCTATGGGCGACGGTGCCGGATTGGGCGGGGAGGGCCCGCGCCAGTACGTCAAAGGGTTTGTCGACCCCGGGAAACTCGAAATAGATCACCGGCTCGGCGGCGATGATCTGATGCGCCGCATGCCCCTGTTCGAGCCGCGGCAGCAGCAACCAGGCACCGGTCTGGCTGATGGCAAAGACCACCGGCCGCTCGGTCGTGTAGTGCGAAAAGCCCGTGGTGTAGATGACATCGTCATTGGCATCGAGCAGCAGCAGGTCCACCCCGGTCTCGGCCATGCGAGCGCGGATGTCGCGATGGACGCGAGCATAGAAATCGGCGCCAAGGCGCTGCGAGAAACTCATGTCATCTCCTCGGGCATTCACGTTGTGATGGAAGCGCACTGCCCCTCACCCCGACCCTCTCCCCAGAGGGGAGAGGGGGCGCTGCGGCACTGTTGGTGCTCCTCTCGTCCCCTCTCCCCTCTGGGGAGAGGGTTAGGGTGAGGGGCAGTCCGTTCCGAATTTCAAACCAAAGTTCCGGCCGGCGCCTGGGAGGGAACGCCGGCCGGGGGAGGGGCAGGGACTTATTCGTCCATGCCGATCAGGCCGCGGAAATTGCCGCGGGGAGTGGCCTGCACTTCAACCGGGAAGGGCTGCTTGTAGAACAGCTGGTAGCCCTGGTCGGAGATGATGAAGTAGGGCAGGTCGGAGGCTAGGATGGTCGCCGCTTTCTGGTAGGCGGTGGCGCGCGCCGCCTGGTCGAGCGACGAGCGGCCTTCCTGCAAGAGCTTATCGACCTCGGGGTTGGAATAGCCGCCCCAGTTGGTCGAGCCGCCGGTCGACAGCTGGCCGAACAGCAGCCGGTCCGGATCGACGATGTTGAGCCAGCCGAGCAGGGCGATCTGGTGCAGGCCCTTCTGCACATAGTTGGTGGAGAAAGACGGCCAGTCGGTTATCTGCACCTGGGCATCGACACCGGCCGACTGCATCAGCGCCTGGGTCAATTCGACCGACTGCACGCGGTTGGGGTCTTCGCTGTGGGTGGAGAGCGTCACCGTCAGCTTCTTGCCGTCCTTATCGAGGATGCCGTCGGCGTCAGAATCCTTCCAGCCCAGTTCGTTGAACTTGGCCACCGCGCCTTCGACACTGAAGGTCGGCTGCTTGATATCGGCCGAATAGGCCCAGGACGAGGGCAGGATGATCGAGGAGGCGATCTCGTCGACGCCCTGGTAGATGTCGTTGACGATCGAATTCTGGTCGATCAGCATCGAGAAGGCCTGCCGCATGCCGGGCTCGGCAAGCAGCGGGTCCTTGACGTTGTAGTTGATGTAGGTGACGCCGAGGCCCGCGGTGATGACGTTGCCGAAGCGGGTATCGGCCTTCAACCGTTCGATGTCGTTGGGCGACAGCGGCGACTGGATGACGTCGAGATCGCCCGCCTCGAAGGCCTGGGCGCGGGCCGAGTTGTCGCCGATGATCTTCACCGTGACATCGGTCACTTCAGGGGCGCCGCCCCAGTAGCTCGGGTTGGCCTTGAGCACGATATCGCTGCCGCGGTTCCAGGCAGTGAGCACCATCGGGCCGGCGCCGACCGGATCGGTGGCCGGGTCCTTGCCGGCTTCGACCGCCGCCTTCGACACAATCCCCTTGTCGAGATAGCTGAGCAGCGGCGCATAGGGCGCCGAGAGGGTGAACTTCACCGTCTGCGGGTCGACCGCTTCGATCTTGCTGATCGGGCTGTAGAGCGCCCGGTCGGGGGCGTTGAAATCGGGGTTGATGACGCTCTCATAGGTGAACACCACGTCATCGGCGGTGAGCGGCGAGCCGTCCGAGAAGGTGAGCCCCGAGCGGAGCTTGAAAATGTAGGTCTGCGGGTCGGGCGATTCCCAGCTTTCGGCGAGATCCGGCACCGCTTCGAGCTTGGCGGTGAGGTGCACGAGGCCCGCATAGATCAGGTCGGCGGTGCGATAGGCGGTGGTGTCGCGCGTCAGGCGCGGATCGAGCGTGCCGGCATCGACGTCGGTGCCGATGACGATCGCCTTGTCCTGAGCCAGCGTGACGGTCGCCGGCATCGCCCCCAGCGCCACGATGGCGGTGGTCAGCAGCAGTAGTTTGTTCATTCCCGTTCCCCTGTGAACTTTGTTGCAGTCATTGCCCCGGCGCCTTCAGGAACAGCCACGTTCCACCCTCGAAGGCGCCAGGGATTGGTTTGGTCTCACCCCTCGGCGACGCCCCTTTCGGGGATGTCGCTTTCGGGCCCCGTCTCGTTGCCGGCAATCTTGCTGCGGCGGAGGTCGGCGAGGTGCGGCACGAGCACGCCCTCGAGCGCACCCGGATCCGGCGCATGCCGGTATTCGAAACAGGGCACACCCGGCTGGACCAGGTCGGCCACATGGTCGGCGCCCGAGGCAAAGATCACCGCGTCGCATTGGGCGATGACCTCGCCAAGGTCCGGCGAGGACAGCCAGGTGACGCGGATATCGGAGACGTGCGGCGCGAACTCGCGCACGCTCGGCCGCATGATGGCGATGTATTCCTCGAAATAGGTCACAGCGGCGATGCGGGTGCGCGGGTCGAGCCCGGCCAGCGCCTGCCGCGTGCGCACCGACGGGATGAAGCGCAGGCCCAGCACCCGTGCCTCGGGGATCAGCGCCTGCACTTCGGCTTCACGATGGAGGAAGGTGAGGACGATATCGGCCTCGGTGCTGATCCGGCGCAGCTCCTCGGTAACCCTGAGGGAGTCGAGCGTCACCAGTTGCACCTGGTCGTTGGTCGCCAGCACCGGCTTCAGCTGCGCCACATAATCCCGCCCCGGCCCCTCGAAGATCGCGACGAACACGATCTTCAACCCGGCCTTGGGGCGGCGCAGCAGCGATTGGGCGTTGATCATCGAATTGAGCGTCAGGGTCGAGATGCCGAGCTTTTCGGCCTTGCCGATCAGCACCTCGATATCGGCACGGAGCGAGGAGACCGGCAGGTTGTCGACGCCGTGCTTCTTCATGTCGGAAACGGCAAAGGCGCCCAGCCCATGCTTCATCTCGACGAGGCCGGCGTCGCGCAGCCGCTGATACACCTGAGCCACCGTCATCGGCGCGATGCCGAGCTCGGCGGCGAGCTGGCGGACCGACTGCAGGCGGGTGCCGTGGGCAATGCCGCCAAACGACAGCGCATAGCTCAACAGGCCATAGAGCTGCGTGCCGACCGGCACGGGCAGGGACTTGTCGATGCTGTTGGCGTCGATCGAGAACATGTGTTCTAACCACCTGATACACCTCGACGGTAGCGCTCATCTTTGCGGATGACAATCGGGTGTCGCGCAAAATTCGTGCACAAGCTGTCGACTGCTCAAATGTCATGCAAAACAGCGTGTTATCGGCCGAGCGGGGCCGGTTCCGGTCGCAGTTCGCACCACATATGCAACGAAAGTCGATCTGTGCCACTGGCGGCGAGCCGGCCGATGGTGTTCTAGTTTGCTATGTCAATCAGGGGTGAGGAGCGGCCATGAGCATGCAACTGGGATTGGAACTGGCGCGGCTGACTGCCGGCCTCGACCGGCTCTATCGCGATGTGCCACGCACCCAGAGTTTTCTCGACCGCGAGGGGCTGATCCCGGTTGCCATGGCGCAGGTCGAGCCCTATGCGCTCGCCAGTTACGGCGAGGCGCGCGACCGCCTGGAAGCCTTTGCGGCGCGGATTCCCGGCGAGGCCGAGAGCGATCTCCGCCGCGCCTACCTTACCGAAATGGTGGATTCGCTGCTGGCGCTGCTCGATACCTTCGAGAGCCGGCAGATCTCCTATGCCGAGCGGCTGCGCCGGCAGATGCGGGTCGACACGCAGCTGGTGAGCGACGAAATCCTCGATGGCTATCGCCACACCATCCGCGAGAACCTCGACGAACTGGGCTATCGCGGCGGCTCGCTCGCCGAGGATGTGGGGCGGTTTGAAGCCGATACGCTGGTGCCAGCCGACCAGGTGCTGGCCACCATGAGTGAGGTGACGCGCGAGGCGCAGCGCCGCACCAGCGAGATGATGTACCTGATGAACGACGAATGGCTCGAGCCGGTGCGGCTCGATGACGTGCCGTTCACTGCCTATTGCGATTTTCCCGAGCGCAAGATGCGGCTCAACCTCGCCATGCCGTTCACCCGCTCAGCCATCAAGCACCTTGCCTGCCATGAGGCTTTCCCCGGCCACCTGGTGCATATGGCGCTGCGCCAACGCTATGTCGCCGAGGGCAAGATGCCGCTCGACGGCGCGCAGGTGGTGACCAGTTCCGCCAGCAGTGCGCTGTTCGAAGGCATTGCCGATAATGGCTGGTTCTTCCTCGACTGGATCAACACCCCCGAAGATGTCGTCGGCATGACGCTCGAGCGGCTGCGCGCGGCGCTCCGCTGCAACGCCGCCTGGATGCTGCATGCCGAGGGCCGCTCGCACGAGGAGGTGGCGCCGATTATCGCCGAGGCAGGCTACCAGGATCTCGAAACCGCGAAGAGCCGCATTGCCTTCCTCCGCCATGGCCTGAGGGCGCCGTTCGTTTACGGCTACTGGTGCGGCGATACATCGACCCATGCGGTGTGGGAGAAAGTGCCGAAAGAGCGCCGCAAGGAGTTCTGGGCCTATCTCTACGGCAACATGCACACCCCCTCGACACTGCGCGATTTCTGGACGGTGTGATGGCTTCCCTCGACAAGCACTGGCCGGCTTTTCTCGCGCTGGTCCGCCAATCCGGTCCGGCTGAACCGCTGTTCGATTTCGTCGCCGGGCTGATCGGCGAAGCGATCGGCAGCAAGCTCACCACGGCCACGCTGTTCGATGTGCCGGCCGGCCGGCTCCGCCGCCTCTACACTCAGAACGCCACGGCCTATGCGGTCGGCGGCTTCAAGCCGATCCCGGACAACCAGTGGACCGAAACGCTGATCCGCCGGCAGCAGATCTATACCGCGCTCAGCCTCGAAGCGATCGCCGTGGATTTCGCCGACTGGCAGCTCATCGGTTCGCTCGGCTGCGAGTCGATCGCCAACCTGCCCATCGTGGTCGGCGGTCAAACCATCGGCGCCTTCAACCTGCTGCACGAGGCGGGGTATTACACGGCCGAGCGGCTGGCCCGCGTCGACGAGGTGATGCCATTTGCGACGATGGCGTATCTGGCGGCGGTGTTTGGGGAGCGGGGGGCCACCTAAGAACGGGGGCGGCACGTCTGCTAGCGAAAGTATCCGCTCGCTGCGGGCCCTATGAGGTGTATGTGCACGATGAACCCGTCGTTGGGTTCCAAATGCCGCAACCCGGCGCTCAACTGCTCCGCGCGTTGTCGCTGTCGCCTTCAACCAGTTCCATCGGCCAGACCCGACGCACGATGCCCTGTGGATAGATGTCGGCGTACGCCGGCATCGAGGCGAGCAGCGATTCCCCCAGACCAATCCCCACGTCGCGCAGCGACACCCTGAAGCAGGTGAGCGCCGGCGACAGAAACCGGGACAGCGGCGACTCCCGGAAGGCGATGACCGCCACGTCCTGGCCCGGGTTCAGTCCCGCATCCCGAAGGCCCCGGTAGAAGCCGATCGCCATCAGCTCGTAGACCAGCAGGATAGCCGTCGGCCGCTGCGCCATGCCGATCAACTCATGCGCCGCCTGGTACCCGCCCTGTTCTGATGACGAGGTGTAGATCACCAGGCTCTGGTCGAAGGCGATGCCGTGCCGGGCCAGGGCCTCCTTGTAGGCCTGAAGGAAAATGACGCCGAGATTGATATCGCTGCTCGGTACAGCGACAGCGATGCTGCGGTGGCCCTTGGCGACCAACCGGTCCACTGCGCGGTTCGCCACGCCCTCGAAATCGAGGTCAATCCACGGATGGTCGCTCGGGGTGCCCGTCCGGCCGAGCGCGATGAACGGCACGTGCGCCTTGTTCAGCAGTTCGACGCGCGGGTCCTTGCGATGGGTCGCCGAGATGATCAGCGCGTCGACCAGCCGCCGCGCGATCATGCGGCGCAGATACTCGGTGGGGTCCTCGTCGGTGGCGCAGGGGAGCACCACCAGATCCAGCTGGTGTCGGCTCAATACCGCCTGGACGCCATCGAAGACGCCAAAAAAGAAGTTGTCCGGGTTCCCCGAGGTGTCGGCGCCGGCCTCCATCATGAACCCGACGGCATTGGTTGTGCCCTGTCGCAGCGTGCGTCCCGCCTGGTTGGGTACGTAGCCGAGTTCGGCTGCCGCATCGAGCACCCGACGCCGGGTGGCTTCATTGACGTCAGGACGCCCGTTCAAGGCGCGCGAGACCGTACCGATCGAGATGCTCAGATGTTCGGCAAGCCTCCGTATGCCCTTCATAATACTCGCTTTTCCCGGTGCGCCAGGTGCTTCCGAAAACGTTTACGCAATTCTCTTGACACAGAAATGTCTCCGAATATAGCGTCGTAAACGTTTACGAAACTGTCGCGCAGAGCTGCGAAAGGCGCCGACAGGTTTCCCTGGGAGGGGTAATTACGTGTCATTTCGTGCCGTTCTGGCCGGGTGCGGAGCTATGTCTAAAGGTTGGCTCAAGGCCATTGCCGAGACGCCGGCGCTGCGGGACCGCATCACCATTGTCGGCCTCAACGACATCAACCCCGATGCCGCGCATCGCCTCGCGGCGGAGTTCGGTCTGAGCCGGGCGGCGGTCGAGAGCGATCTCGACGCCCTGCTCAACGGCACCAGGCCTGATCTGCTGTTCGATGTGGTGATCCCGGGCGCCCGGCACGACGTGGTGGCAACCGCGCTCGAACACGGCTGTCACGTGCTGTCCGAAAAGCCGATGGCAACCAGCCTTGCCGATGCCCGTGCCCTGGTGGCCCTCGCGGCGAAAGCGGGCAAGACGCACGCCGTCGTGCAGAACCGCCGCTACATTGCCGGTGCGCGACGCATTCGCGGACTGATCGACAGCGGGGCGCTCGGCGAGCTGACCGCCCTGCATGCGGATTTCTTCATCGGGGCGCATTTCGGCGGCTTCCGCGATGTCATGCAGAACGTGCTGCTACTCGACATGGCCATCCACACCTTCGACGCCGCCCGGTTCATGTCGGGCAGGGATGCCCTGGCGGTCTATTGCCTCGAAAGCAACCCACGCGGCTCGTGGTACCAGCACGGCGCCGCCGCCAACGCCATCTTCGAGCTCGCGGGGGACGCCACCTTCACCTATCGCGGCTCATGGGCTGCCGAGGGCGCCAACACAAGCTGGGAAAGCCAGTGGCGGATCATCGGCACCCGCGGCACGCTGCTCTGGGATGGGCTCGACGGCTTTGCAGCGCATGTCGTCGCTGGCGACGAGGGCTTCCACCGGCCGCTGGCGGACCTTGCCGTGCCGGAGCCGGCCGATGCGGGCCAGACCCGTGGTCATGCCAGCGTCATTGCCGATTTCCTCCGCGCCATCGAAACCGGCACGCCGCCGGAAACTGTCGGCAGCGACAACATCAACAGCCTCGCCATGGTGTTCGCCGCCATCGAGAGCGCCAGGACGCGGCAGCGCGTCACCATTGCAGCTTGAGGATTTCGAATTGACCGATCCCGCCAAGGCCATCCGCATCGGCACCATGATCTCCGCCAGCGCCGGCCACGCCGCCAACCGCATCGCCGAGATCGCCGACCTCGGCTTCGAAAGCTTCGAGCCGTTCTTCTGGCAGACCACCAACGGACAGGATCTCGCCGAGCTCGGCAAGCGCTCGCTCGACGCCATCGGCAACCGCGACATCACCATTTCCACCCTCGGCATGTTCGGCAATCCGCTGGAGGACCAGGAAATGGACCGCCAGACGCTCGAGGGCTGGAAGGATTGCATCGACAACGCCCATCACTTCGGCGCCACCACCGTTGCCGGCTTTACCGGCCGGGTACGCGGCAAGCCGCTCACCGACAGCCTGCCGCAGTACAAAAAGGTCTGGTCGGAACTGGCCAGGCGCGCGGCCGACAAGGGCGTCCGCATTGCCTTTGAGAACTGCGCCATGGATGGCAACTGGCAGACCGGCGACTGGAACATCGCCCACAACCCGGATGCCTGGGAGCTGATGTTCAACGAGACGCCGGACGACAATATCGGGCTCGAGTGGGAGCCCTGCCACCAGCTCGTTTACCTGATCGATCCGCTGCCGCAGATCCGCAAGTGGGCGCACAAGTTCTTCCACGTGCACGGCAAGGACGCGACCGTCCGCTGGGACGTGATCAAGGAGCACGGCATCTTCGGCAAACAGAAGTTCGTGTTCATGCGCACGCCGGGGTTCGGCGACAGCAACTGGACCGACATCATCTCCGAACTGCGCCTCGCCGGCTGGTCGGGATCGATCGACATCGAAGGCTGGCACGACCCGGTCTATCGCGATGCCCTCGAAATGACCGGCCAGGTCCGGGCGCTCAACTATCTCAAACACAGCCGCGGCGGCGACTTCGTGAATCTGACGGCGCAATACGAGGGCGGAGACCCGTCGCTTCGACGCGCCAGCTGATGAGTGGTGCCGGCGGGGGAGCCGGCACGCAAACCGTGCACAGCACGAAAGGGAGGACGTGACTATGACTAGGATTGCTCTGAAGGCACTGACGGCTGCAGCTTTTGCAACCGTCACCATCGCCAGCCTGACCAGTGTCGCCATGGCCGAAACCCTGCGCGACAACTGGTGCAGCGACGTCAAGATCCGCTTCTTTGCCGGTGGCGCCGAGGGAGATGCCTTTGCCTCGATCGTCTACAACGGCGCTGTCCAGGCGGCCAAAGATACGGGCGCTCAAGTTGACTATGTGTTCTCGGGCTGGAGCTCGGAAAAGATGATCCAGCAGCTGCGCGAGGCCATCGGCGCGGCGCCCAATGGCATCGCCATGATGGGTCACCCGGGCAATGCCGCGATCCTGCCGCTGGCCGAAGAGGCCTCTGCCGCGGGCATCAAGATGATGTACCAGAACGTGCCGGTCGACGAGGCGACTGCAAAGTTCGGCGGCGGCTATGTCGGGGCCCAGCAGAAGCCGCAAGGCAAGGCTCTGGGCGAGGAAGCCATCCGCCGCTTCGGCCTCAAGGCCGGCGATGTTGCCATCGTCATGAGCGACTGGTCGCAGCTCGAGCGTGCCGAACGCGAACTGGGGACGCTGGAGGCGTTCGAGGCGGCCGGGCTGAAGGTCGTGAAGCTGCAGAGCCCCGAGGGCCTGGGCACCGATCCGAACACCGGCATTCCGGTGATCACCGCCGCCATTACCGCCAATCCGGACGTCAAGCTGATCGCCTATCCGGGCGGCCAGCCGCTCGGCAATGCCGCGACCTACATGCAGGCGGCAGGCAAGAATGCCGGCGACATCATCAATATCGGTTTTGACACCAGCCCGCAGATCGTCGAGGCGTTCAAGGACGGCTGGGTCCAGCTGACCTCCGACCAGCAGCCGTTCCTGCAGGGCTACATGCCGATCCTGTCGCTCTGCCAGCAAGTCGTCTACGGCCTCGGCGCGATCAACGTCGATACCGGCGCCGGCTTCGTTACGCCCGAGAACTACGGAGCGGTTGCGGACCTGGCCAAGGAAGGTCTTCGCTAAGAGTTCTCGGCGGCAGGGGTCCGGCTCCCGCCGGGCCCCGGCCTATCCACTTGCAGCGAGGGCATCGTGCAAAATCGTATTATCGAGCTCAAGGACATCAAGAAGTCCTATGGGCAGGTTTACGCCCTTGGCGGCGTTGACCTTCACGTCGACCAGGGCGAGGTGGTTGGCCTGGTCGGCGACAATGGCGCCGGTAAGTCCACACTCATCAAAATTCTCGCCGGCGCGGTTCGGCCGACAACCGGTGAGATTTTGGTCCGCGGCGAGCCGGTTTCGAACTGGAACGCCGGACGCTCGCGCGAGGCGGGCATCGAGACGGTGTTCCAGGACCGGGCGCTGGCCGTTCAGCAGACCATCATCTGGAACATCTTCATGGGCCGCGAACTGGTGGGCCCGCTTGGCTTTCTGAAAGTTCGCAAGCAGCGCGAAGAGGCCGAACGGCTGATGCGCGAGATCGGCTTCACCTCCAAGGTCTTCGGCCCCAGTTCCATTGTTGGGCAGCTGTCCGGCGGCGAGCGCCAGGGCGTGGCCATCGCCCGCGCCATGTACAACCAAAGCGACCTGATTATCCTCGATGAGCCCACCACGGCGCTCTCGCTCACCGAGACCGCCAAGGTTTTCCATTTCGTCCGGCAGGCGCGGGCAGCGGGGCGCTCGATCCTGTTCATCGGTCACAACATCCACCACGTGTTCGATATTTCCGATCGCTTCGTCGTGCTCGACCGCGGGCGCGTGGCGCTGCAGGCCAGCAAAGCCGAGCTCGGCTCAGCGGAAGCCCTGGTGCGTTTCATGGAAGAACTCGCCCATCCGGGCGGCGCCGGCGTTCAGTCCACAGGAGGGACAGTATGACCGATACAGCCAATCGTGACGGTCAGTCGCCGGCCAAGGCCCTCGACGCGGACACCGTCCGTCGCGTTGCCGAAGGTAAGCACGCCGACCGCTCCAGACTTCGCCGCTTCTTCCGCGACCATCGCCCGGCCGTCGGTTCGTTCGTCGTGCTGGTGGTGATGCTGGCCTGCTTCTTCGTGGGCAACCCGGAAGTGTTCTCGCAATGGAACATGTACCGCGCCGTGCTCATCGGCCTGCCGGTCGTGCTCTTCGTCGTGGTGCCGCTGGTCTACGTGGTGACCGTAGGCGAAATCGACCTGTCGTTTCCGGCGACCATCGGCATGGCGGGGTGGGTTTTCGCGCTGGTGGTCCAGGCGGGGTATGATCCGTTTCTCGGCATCATCGCAGCCGTGCTGACCGGCCTGGTCCTCGGGCTCTGCGTCGGCTGGCTCGTGGTCTATGCCAACCTCTCGTCGCTCATCGCGACACTGGGCATGAACTTCATGCTGCGCGGGCTGATCCAGATCAATACCGAGGGCAAGTCGATCGCGCTGGTGGGCCTGCCCAAGACCCTGACCTTCCAGATCTTCGGTGGCCAGTTCTTCGGCATTCCCGTGCAGGTTCTCTGGGCCTTGCTGTTCGTGGCGATCTGCTCGTTCATCTACAACCGGCACCGCTTCGGCGTGCATGTGCACATGGTCGGCGACAACCCCGACGCGGCGCAGCAGATGGGCATCAACGTCAAGCTGGTGCGGCTGAAGACCTTCGCCTTCGTCGGCCTTGGCGCGGCGCTGGCGGGTGTCGCCGCCGTGATGATCAATTACACCTGGTGGCCGACCTCCGGTGATGGCTACCTGCTTCCCGCGCTCGCCTCGGTGTTCGTCGGAGGCACGGCGCCCTGGGGCGGCATCGGCACGATCATCGGGAGCGCCATCGGCAGCTTCACTGTGTCGTTCATTCAGTCTGGCGTTGTGGGAGCGGGCCTCTCCGGCTTCTATGTGCAGTTCTTCTACGGGCTGATCATCATCCTGTCGCTGCTCGGGCACCGCTGGAACCAGGTCCGCTATCGCTAGTCGAAGGGCACCGTTCCTGCTGGATCGGTGCCCCTTCGTCGAACTCGAAGCGATCTGTGCTAGAGGCGCAGCCCGTGGGCGTCGAACGCCAGCGCGGCGTCGAGCTCGATGCCGACGCTGATCGGCGTGCCGGTGGCGATCCGGGCGTGACCCTTCTGCTGGATCGTCACTTTGGTCTCGCCGTCCCGGCCGACGGCATAGACATAGGAGACGCCGCCAAGCTGCTCGACCACCTGCGCCGTCGCGGTCAGCGCGCCGCCCTCCGGACGGGCCTCGGTAAAGTGCTCGGGCCGGATTCCGACGCTGACCGTCTGGCCGACGCTGACGCCTTTGCCACGGCAACGGACCTGCAGTTCCGGAGCGTCGAACGCGGTCAGGGAAACCGTCACGCCACGATCGTTGCTGCCGGTTACCGTGCCCCCGAGAAAGTTCATGCGCGGTGAGCCGATGAAGCCGGCGACGAACAGGTTGTCGGGATCGTCATAGAGCTCGATCGGCGTGCCCTGCTGCTCGATCTTGCCGGCCCGCAGCACCACGATGCGGTCGGCCAGGGTCATCGCCTCGACCTGGTCATGCGTCACATAGACCATGGTGGCGCCGAGCTGCTGATGGAGCTTCGCGATCTCGATGCGCATCTGCACGCGCAGTTCGGCGTCGAGGTTGGATAGCGGCTCGTCGAACAGGAAGGCTTTCGGCTGGCGCACGATGGCACGGCCGATGGCGACGCGCTGGCGCTGGCCGCCCGAGAGCTGACGCGGCTTGCGCTGCAGCAGCTCGGTCAGCTCCAGCGTACCGGCGGCACTGGCGACACGCTGGGCGACCTGGTCGGCGGGCATGCCGCCCATCCTGAGGCCGAAGCCGAGGTTCTGTTCCACCGTCATGTGCGGATAAAGCGCGTAGCTCTGGAACACCATGGCCACACCACGCTCGGAGGGGTCGAAATCGGTGACGTCCTCGCCGCCGATCAGCACCTGGCCGGAGCTCGGTTCCTCGAGGCCGGAAATGGTCCGGAGCAGGGTGGATTTGCCGCATCCGGACGGTCCGACGAAGACGACGAACTCGCCATCCCCGATGTCGAGATCGACGTCGTGGATCACGGTCACCGCGCCGAAACTCTTGTTGATGCCTCTGAGCTGAAGTTCAGCCACGGTTTCCCTCCCTGCCTGCCTGCTAGCGCGCTGCCCAGAGGGCGCCGCGCTCGAAGATGGTGCGCATCTGCGGCACCTCGAATTCTCCCACCACATGGCCGAGCGACGAATAGAACACCCGGCCCTTGCCGAAGCGGCGCTTCCACACCACCGGCATCACCACGCCGTCGATCTCCTCGAACTGCTCGCCCGAGAAGGTGGTGGTGGCGAGCACCTCCACGCTGGGGTCGAAGTGCATGTAATATTGCTCCGACCGGTAGGGAAAATCGCCGATGCCGGCCATGATCGGGTCGTCGCCGCGCGTGACGTTCACGGTGTAGTCGATGATGTTGCCGGGGTGGGCCACCCACTGGCCGCCGGTCATGAACTGATAGTCCGGCTCGTTGCGGAAGCTGTCGCACATCAGCCCGTGAAACCCGGCAAGGCCGGTGCCGCCGCGCACGGCGGCGAGGAGGTTCGTCAGTTCCTCGCGCTCGATCCGCGACATGGTGATGACCGGCACGATCAGGTCGAACTGGCTCAGGCCGTCATCGGCAAACGCCTCGGTGGTGTTCTCGAGGGTGACCGCGAAGCCATGGCTCTCGAGCATGCCGCTGACGAGCTGCGCGCTCTGCTCCGGCGTATGGCCATCCCAGCCTCCCCACACGATCAGCGCTGACTTGCTCATGGAAATGTTTCCTCCAGTTATGCTGCGTTCCACGGGGCGCTGTAGATGTCGCGCAGCATCAGCGCCGCGGCCCCCCGTGCCCAGAGCTGGTCATCCAGGGTGTGGAAGATCAGCTCGGTGGAATTGAAGTGAGTGAGAAAGCTGTTGGCCTGCGCCGCGGCGCGCACCGTCGGCGCAATCACTTCGCCATAGCGTTGCGACTCAACCGCGACGATGATCTTGGCCGGGTTGACCAGGTTGATGATGTGGGAGAGCCCAACACCAAGCTTTTCGGCCTGCCGCTGGATGAGACGCTGGCCCCTTGCATCGCCCGCCTGAGCGAGCCCGGCGAGGTGGTCGAGCAGGTCATACGAGGCGGCAGCGTCCAGCGCTTCGCCCAACTCCTGTCGCGCCTGCCGGCGCATGGCGGCGTCGCCCACATGGGCGTTGAGGCAATCGTGCTGGCCGCATTCGCAAACCATCCCCTCATTGCCGACCTTGATGTGGCCGAAGGCCGGCCCCAGCTTGCTGGAGCCGCGCTGCAGATCGTCCTCGAGCCACAGCCCGAGGCTCGCCGTTTGGTCCAGCACCACCACGCCAAAGCTGCGGACGCTCTGCGCGTAGCCGAACCAGCTCTCGGCCAAGGCGAGGAGGTTTGCCGGCTTTTCGAGTTTCACCGGCAGGCCGGTGCGCTCGGCCAGGAGCGTCCCGATGGGGATTTCCCGCTCACCGAACACTGAGCTCGCATAGCTGCGGCCGGAGCGCGGGTCGACGATGCCAGGGATGCCTATGCCGATGCCCTTGATGCGGCTCCGATCCACCCCGGATTTGCCGATGCACTCCTCCATGGCGTCTTCGATCAGGTCGACGATCACCTCGGCGGGCTGGCGGGCCAGCCGCACCGGCAGTTGCACCGAGGCAACTGTTTCGCCGCGGAAATCGATCAGGGTTGCGGTGGTCAGCGCCTGCGAGATGCGCACGCCGATGACGAACGCCGCGTCACGCACCAGCCCGAGCAGCACCCGTGGGCGGCCGCGCAGCGTCTCGTTGGTCGGCGTGGTGTGGATGGCCTCGATCAGCCCTTCCTCGATCAGCGCGCCGGTGATCGCCGATACCGTGGTGCCGCTGAGCAGGGTGCGTTCGGAGATCTCGACCCGCGAAATCTGGCCATGGCACCGGATCGTCTCCAGCACATGGTACTTGTTGATTTCCCGCATCAGCAGCGGATCAGCGATCTTTACGGCCACGAACTCGCCCCGGGCATCTGGTCAGTCAATTGCTTTGTAACCCGTACAAAAGGCGCTGATAGCACGATCGTCGAATAGCCGGCACTCAGCGGCAGAGTACCGAAAAACAGGCGGTCCTCAAGCGTCTATCCGCAGATTGAGCTGTTTCTGCAGAGCTGAGGTACGTGCCTCTTGCTTCCTTTAATAAGGGATGCTTAGAAAGTAGCAAGTGGTGATTGCGGTAGGGACCGCGTCTGCCGCTGCGGCCGACTGCGCCAGAGAGCGCCCCCCCGGCTGCCCAAAGGAGGAGGAAACCCATGAAGCGAATTGCGCTTGCCGCAATGCTCGGCCTGATGGCGCTCGCGCCGGTGCAGGCTCAAACAGTGGTGAAGTATCTGAACATCGCGTCCATCCCGGATGAGGTGAAGCTGATGACTGAGGCGGTGGCCGAGTACGAGGCCGCCAATCCGGGCGTGAAGGTCGAGCTGCCGTTCCTCGAGAACGAGGCGTTCAAGGCCAAGCTGACCACGCTGCTGCAGTCTGCCGATGCGCCCGATGTGTTCCACTCATGGGGCGGTGGGGTGTTCTACGAGCAGGCCAAGGCCGGTGTGCTGCGGCCGATCGAGGGCGTCCTGTCGCAGGAAGCCAAGGATGCCCAGGGTACGGCAGGCGTTGCGGCCTTCACCGCGCCTGACGGCCATATCTACGGTATCGCCCGCGACGTGGCCGAAGTGGTGCTGTGGTACAACAAGGCACTGTTCACCCAGGCCGGCGTCGACCCCGAGAGCCTCAAGACCTGGGACGGGTTCCTCGCTGCCGTGCAGAAGTTCAAGGATGCCGGCATCACCCCGCTGGCGATGGGTGGCAAGGACAAGTGGCCGGCGCACTTCTGGTGGAGCAAGCTGGTGGTGCGTCTGGCCGGGCAGGACGGCTTCAACGCCGCGGCGCGCGGCGAGGGCGACGGCTTTGCCGGCGAGGACTTCGTCAAGGCCGGTCAGTTCTTCCTGCAACTGGCTCAACTCGATCCGTGGCAGGAGGGCTTCCAGGCCGCCACCTATGGCGATGCCTCGGGCTATTTCGGCGACGGCAAGGCCGCGATGCACCTGATGGGCGACTGGGACTACGGCGCCATGAAGGACAACTCGGCGACCAAGCAGGGTATCCCGGATGACCAGCTCGGCATCCTGCCGTTCCCGACCATTGACGGGGGCAAGGGCGACCCAACCGATACGCTGGGCGGCCTGTCCGGCTACCTGTTCTCCAAGAACGCCTCCGACGACGCGGTCAAGTTCATCGAGTGGTACAACGCCAAGCCGGTGCAGTCCCGCTTCGCCAATGCCGGCTACTACATCCCGATCGTCAACGGGGCGGCCGACGGCATGACCAACCCGTTCAAGGTGCTGGTGGCGCAGGATATCAACAAGGCCCACTGGCATGCGCTGTTCTTCGATCAGGCCCTCGGGCCGGCGGTCGGTGGTGTGGTGAACGATGTGTCGGCGGATCTCGCCGCCAACGCGATCAGCGCCGAAGACGCCGCCTTGCAGGTCAAGGAAGCCGTGGACGACGCGGCCAACTAAGGCGTTTGGCCTGAGGTCGGCGGGGCAACGATTGCCCCGCCGATCGCATCTGCCTCGAAGGGAAGCGAGTATGGCAAGCATTACGACCGCAGTTGCCGCGGGCAGAGGTGTCGCCGTCCGCCGGCGCCGCTACATGGATCGCAAGAGCCTGGTCCCGCTGCTGATCTTCCTGCCGCCCTCGCTGATCCTGTTCACCGTGTTCGTCGTCCTGCCAATGGTCGATGCGGGAACCTTCTCGTTCTTCCAGTGGAACGGCTACGGGCCGATCACCAATTTCGTCGGCTTCGAAAACTATGCCGACGTGATCAACCATCGCAATTTCGGCACTGCGGTGCGCAACAGCCTGATCGTGGTGGCCGTATCGCTGCTGATCCAGCTGCCGCTCGCCATGTGGTGCGCCATTGCCCTGTCCGAGCGCTCGGTCAGCATCAACATTCTGCGGACGATCTTCTTTTTGCCCTTCATGCTGGCCGAGGTGGCGGCGGGGCTGATCTGGAAGTTCGTCTATGACGGCAATTACGGGCTCTTGCCGATCATCGGCGATGCGCTCGGCACCAAGATGCCGTTCGTTTTGGCCGACAAGTTCTGGGTGATCCCGGCCATCATGCTGGTCATCACCTGGAAGTATTTCGGCTTTCACATGATGATCTTCATCGCCGGCCTGCAGTCGATCCCCAACGAGGTGGTCGAGGCGGCGCGGCTCGATGGCGTCAAGAAGTGGCAAATCGTGCGCCACATCAAGATCCCGATGATCCGCTCGGCCATTGTGGTGTCGGTGTTCTTCGCCATCACCGGCGCGCTGCAGCTGTTCGACATCATCATCCCGCTCACCAATGGCGGCCCCTCGCATTCGAGCCACACCATCGTGACCTTCCTCTACCAGTTCGGCATCCTGCGCATGAAACTGGGCTTTGGCGGTGCGGTGAGCGTGCTGCTGTTCATCGCCTGCGTGATCGTGGCGCTCGCCTACCGGCGTATTCTCTTCAGGGTGGAGCAGAACTGATGGCCACGGTATCGAGGAAACGTCGCCCGGCCATCTCGGCCTTCCAATGGATCACCCTGCTGGTGGTGGCCGCCTTCGTGATCGTGCCGTTCTACACCACTGCCCTCGGCGGCTTCAAAGAGATCGGCGAGCTGCGGGTCAATCCGTTCGGGTTGCCGCAGAGCTGGGATCCAGCGCGCTTCGCCGAGATCATCGGCGGGCCGCGCTATGTGCCCTCGCTGCTCAACTCGCTGCTCGTCGCGCTGGGCTCGGTGGTGCTGTCGACGCTGCTCGCTTCGATGACCGCCTTCGCCTTCGCCCATATCAAGTTCTTCGGCAGCCGGTTCCTGATGAGCTACCTGATGCTGGGGCTGCTGTTTCCGTCGGCTACCGCCATCCTGCCGCTGTTCATCAAGATGCGCGACCTGGGGCTGCTCGACAGCCACCTCGGCATCATCATCGCGCAGGTGGCGTTCTCCATCTCGTTCTCGGTGCTGCTGTTCTACAACTTCTTCAAGGAGCTGCCCAAGGAGCTGATCGACGCGGCGCGCATGGATAATTGCGGCTATATCCGCATCTACTGGTACGTCACGCTGCCGCTCTGCCTGCCGATCATCGCTACGGTCGGGGTGTTCAATTTCGTCGGCAGCTGGAATAGCTTCCTGCTGCCGCTGATCGTGCTCAACTCCGATGCCAACTATACCTGGCCGCTGGGGATCATGCAGTTCCAGGGCCAGTACGGTTCGGACTGGCCGCGCATCCTGGCGTTCCTGACCCTGTCGATCCTGCCGGCCATCGCCTTCTTCCTGTTGGCCCAGCGCTACGTGATCTCGGGGCTGACCGGCGGCGCCGCCAAGGGCTGAGCGGAGCAGCGAACTCGCTCAGCCTGCCGCAGCATCGCTGGTGGAGCGGATCAGCGTTTGCCTCGCCGAAGCCAGGTGCTTGCGGCAGGCGCTGGCGACCGCGCTCCGCGATTGGCTCAGCAGTGCATCGATGTAGGCAAGATGCTCGCGGATCGCCACCTCGTTGCGCTCCCGCTCGTCCTGCTTGTTCCACTGGTAGTGGTAGTGGAAAATCAGCGTGATGATATCGAAGAAGCCGTCGATGAAGCGGTTCGGCACGGCCGTGTTCACCAGCCGGTGAAAGCGGCTGTCGAGGTCGGAAAAATCCTGGAAGCGGGTCTCGATCTCGCCCAGCAGGTCGAGATGCTCCTGGCGCAACCTGCGCAGTTCGTGCCACAGCGGCGAGCTCTCCGGCAGGCTGCTGAACTCCCGGGCTGAGCGCAGCTCGAACATCTCGCGGATCTCGAACAGCTCCAGCGCGAAGCTATGGGTGAAGCCTTGCAACACCCAGCCGCCGCTCGGCCGCCGCTCGATCAGCCCGAACCGCTGAAAACTGTTCAGAAATTCGCGGATCACCGTGGTCGCAACTTTGAACTGACGCGCCAGGTCGAGCTCGTTGATCAGCGCCCCGGCTTTAGCGTCGCCGCGCAGCATCCATTCCATGAACTGTTTTTCGACCTGCACCGAGGTCGGCACCGTCTCGGCTTCGGGGAAGGGCAGCACCTCGCCGGCTGAAGCGCGCGCAAAGCGCGACCGTCCCGCACCGGCCACCACGCCCTCTTCGGTGAGCGTCTGAAGGATCTTGCGCACCGTAGTGCGGCTCACACCCAGCTCGGCCGCCAGCGTGGTCTCAGACGGTATCGGATCACCGTCGCGCAGCCGCGAGGTCAACAGCAGGGCATCGTTGAATGCCCGTTTGAACAACGTATCGGTCTTCACATCGCTCTCCGTTCATCTGTTCTGTAACTGATAAAAAACAATTTGACGATGCGCGGAAATAGAAGTTTTTTGTACATAAGAAACACGGGAGGGGCGTGTGCTGGCAAAACAGGGACCAGATACCGAAACGGCTGAGGTACGTGCCCGGTCGCTCGCGGACGGCACAGCGCTTGGCGTGGCGCTGAAGCTGCTTGGTATCGGTCCGGTGCTGATCCTGATCCTGCTGGTGGTCGGCATCAGTCTCGCCACCCCCAACTTCCTCAAGCCGGTCAATCTCGGCAACATCCTGGCCCAGTCTGCGGTGATCGCCATCGTCGCGATCGGCCAGCACCTGGTGATCCTGACCCGCGGCATCGATCTCTCGGTCGGCGCCAACCTGGCGCTGGCAACGGTGATCGGTGGGCTGGTCTACCGCCTCGCCGATTCCGGCCCGCTGGTGATGATCGCAATGCTTACCGCCGGTGGCCTGGTGGGGGCGGTCAACGGTATCGTCTATGTGTTTGGCCGGCTGCCCCACCCCTTCATCATCACGCTCGCGACGCTCAGCATCGCCCGTGGCCTGGCGCTGGAGTTCGCCATCGGACACACCACGATGCGCGGCATGCCGAGCGAGATCGCCTTTATCGGCGGCGGTGCGACGTTCGGCATTCCCAACTCGTTCTTCGTGGTGTTCGGCGTCGCGGCATTGGTCCTGCTGATGGCCCGCGCCATGGTGTGGGGGCGTTGGATCTATGCGGTGGGCGGTAAGCCCGAGGCAGCAGTGCAGATGGGCATCCCGGTCAAGTGGGTTCTGGTCTCGGTCTATGTCATCTCGGGCCTCTGTGCCGGCGTCGGCGCCATCGTGCTGGCGGGCCGCACCGAAGCCGCCTCGCCGCTTTATGGGAACCTGCTCGAGCTCGACACCATTGCGGCGGTGATCATCGGTGGCGCCAGTTTCCTGGGCGGGCGCGGCCATATCGGGCATGCCCTGGTCGGCGCCGTGATGATCGGGGTAATCCGCAACGCCCTCAACCTGCTCAATGTCGATGTGTTCTTTCAGATGATTGCCATCGGGGCGATCATCGTACTGGCCGTCGAGGCGGACGTGCTGCGCAACCATCTGGAAGCGCGGGTGCGCGTCATGCAGTCGGGGAGGGCGTCATGACCGCCGCCGCGTCCGCCTCGCCGGTCCTTGCTGTGCGCAATGCCGAAAAGCGCTTCGGCGCCGTGCACGCCTTAAAGGGCGTGAGCCTCGAAGCGTATCGCGGTGAGGTGCTGGCGCTGCTTGGCGATAATGGCGCCGGCAAGTCGACACTGGTCAAATGCATCAGCGGCGTCCACGGGCTGGATGGCGGCGAGATCGAACTCGATGGCCAGCGGACCGCCATCCACAATCCGGCCGCAGCGCGCAGCGCCGGCATCGAGACCGTCTACCAGGACCTGGCGCTGTTCGACAACCTGACCCCGGCGCAGAACTTTTACTGCGGGCGGGAGCTGTCTTTCCCCTCCTGGCTGCCACGCGGCATGCGGCTGCTGAGGCGCCGGGCGATGGACCAGGAGGCCGCCGCGGTGATCGAGCGGCTGAAGGTGCGGTTGCCCCGCTTCGATGCGCCGGTGGCGCTGATGTCGGGCGGGCAGCGCCAGGCCATCGCCGTGGCGCGGGCGACGGTGTTCGCCCGCAAGGTGGTGATGCTGGACGAGCCGACCGCGGCGCTCGGGCTGCGCGAGGCGCGCAAGGTCCTCGACCTCATCGCGCAGCTGCGTGATGAGGGCAACGCGGTGATCCTCATCACCCACAACATGGAACATGTCGTCGAACTGGCCGACCGCGCCGTGGTGCTGCGGCAGGGGCGCAAGGTCGGCGAGCTCAAGCCAAGCAAGGCAAATCAACACGAACTGGTCTCGCTCATCGTCGGGGCAGAGGCCTAAGGGCGCCGGTGCAAGCGCTCGGGGGATCGATTCCGAGAGGGATCGAGGAGAGCGACCGCCAACGCGGTCGGAATGGGAGGAAACTATGAAGCTCAAACGACTGCTGGGAGGGTTGGCGCTCGCTGCGGCGATTGCCGGGCCTGCCGTCGCAGAGGACAACGTGAAGCTCGGGTTCATCACCAAGTTCCCGGTGCCGTTCTTTGCCACCATGGAAGACGCGGCCAAGGCTTATGCGGCGGCCAATCCGGGTGTCGAGATCATCTACGGTCAAGGCACCTCGGCCACCGATATCGAGGGCCAGATCGCCCAGATCGAATCGATGGTCACCCAGGGTGTGCAGGGCATTGCCCTGACCCCGGTCGATCCGACGGTAGCGCCGGCGCTCGACAAGGCGATTTCCCAGGGCGTGAAGATCGTCCTGATGGACAACAGCATCCCCGACTGGAAGGGACTGACCTCACTCGCCACCACCGACAACTATGCCGCCGGGGTGATTGCCGGACAGTACCTCAAGTCGGTGCTCAAGGCTGGCGATACACTCGGCATTCTCGAAGGCGTCCCGGGTGTCCCGGCATTGGACGATCGCGTCAACGGCATGCTCGAGGGCCTCAAGGGCGTTGAGGTCAAGGTGGTCGGGCGTGCCGGCACCAACTGCACCGAAGAACTCGGGATTAACGTCGCCCAGGATCTGCTCACCGCCAATCCTGATTTGAAGGCGATCTATGCTGCTTGCGGCCCTCCAGCCGCAGGCGCCGCGCAGGCCATCAAGAACGCCGGCATCGCAAGCGACGCGATCGTCCTGGTGGGCTTCGATTTCTGCTGCGGCGAAGCGGAAGCCCTGACCGCAGGCATCGAAGACGCGACCGTCGCGCAGTTCCCGGCGAAGATGGCCGAGCTCGGCGTCGATGCCCTGGTCAAGGCCATCCGCGGCGATGAGGTCCCACTCCTCATCGACTCGGGCGCCGCACTGGTGACCAAGGACACCATGTCTCAGTTCCAGTGACGCGCCGCGAGAGCCGGGCCCTCGGTCTCCCCGGGACCCGGCTCTCGCATTTTCCACGCAGGTTTTCGGTTTGTCGCGCTTTCGAACCGGAAAAGTCTGCAACTTTTCCTGAAAGCGCTCCACGTCAATCGAAAGTCTTTGAGTATGCATGCGCTTGTCTGCCGCCAGCCCGGAGTGCTCGAGCTCGAGACCCGGCCAACCCCACAGCACGGCGAAGGCGAGGCGCTGGTGCGCCCGCTCCGGGTGGGGATCTGCGGCACCGACTACCACATCTACGAGGGCAAGCACCCGTTCCTCGAATATCCGCGCGTCATGGGACATGAGCTCGCGGTCGAGGTGCTGGAAGCGCCTGATGGCTCGGGTTTCGATCCTGGTGAGATCTGCGTGGTCAACCCCTACATTTCCTGCGGCAGTTGCATCGCCTGCCGCGCCGGCAAGCCGAATTGCTGCGTGCGGATCGCCGTGCTCGGCGTGCATCGCGACGGCGGCATGGCCTCGCTGCTCAGCCTGCCTGCCGCGAACCTGGTCAAATCAGAGGGGTTGAGCGTCGATGCCTGCGCTACCGTCGAGTTCCTCGCCATTGGGGCCCATGCCGTGCGCCGCTCGAAGGCGGCGGCAGGACAGCGCGCTTTGGTGATCGGGGCGGGTCCCATCGGTCTTGGCGTGGGGCTCTTTGCGGCGCTCTCGGGCGCTACGGTCACCATGATGGATCTCGATCCGGCGCGACTCGCGGTCGCCGAGGCGATTGTCGGGGCTCGAACGATCGTCGCGGGCGACGGGGCCAGGGAGGCCGCCGCCGCACAAACCGGCGGAGACGGTTTCGACATCGTGTTCGATGCGACCGGCAACGCCCGCTCGATGCAGGGCGGCTTCGATTTCGTCGCGCATGGCGGGACCTATGTCCTCGTCAGCGTGGTGAAGAGCTCGATCAGCTTCGAGGACCCCGATTTTCATCGCAAGGAGATGGCACTGCTCGGCAGTCGCAACGCCACGTCGGAAGATTTTCAACAGGTGATCGCCGCGATCGCGTCCGGTCGCATCCCCATCGACAAGCTCATCACGCATCGCACGACGCTGACTGATGCGGCGCGCGACATCGCACTCTGGGCCACGCAGAAGCGTGGACTTATCAAGGCGGTGATCGAGATCACCGCCTAGCCACCGGTCGCTTTGCGACTGCGATCTGTAGAACCCCGTGGGTCATGGCACCCGCGGGGCGTTACCCGTTTGGTGCTGCAAAGCGGGGGCGCGGCACTGACATGTTAGAAGGATTTTTCATCTGCTATCGCCCTGATCGGGTTGCGACATGCAACTTAGATGATAACGTTTCAACTTACTTGATGGAGGAACGGCCTGAAGGTCGGCAATCAAGGAGGAGGAACCAATGAACATGCATAAACTCACGTCCAAAGTCCGCCGTCGCGCCGTGCTGGCCGGGGCAAGCCTCGCCATCGTGCTGGCGGCAATGCCGGTGCTGGCACAAGACCTGAGCGGCGAGCTCGTCATCCTGCAGTGGCAGGGCGGCACCGATGCCGAGATGTGGCAGAAGCTCGAAGCCGATTTTACCGCCAAGAACCCGGGCGTCGCCGTCCGCGAGCTGGTAGTGACGGGGCAGGGCGACATGCGCGGTCCGATGCGCACGGCGCTGCTCGGCGGCGAAAAGGTCGATATCATCATCAACACTTGGCCGGCTTTCCGCGCCGAGTTGGTCGATGCCGGCATCCTGCGTCCGATCGACGATCTGTGGGCTTCGGCCGGCCTCGACGCTGTGCTCGATCCATCCTGGAAGGATCTCGGCTCTACCGCCGGCGTCACCTACGGGGTGAACTACACCTACGGCGACCGCTCGGCCATCTGGTACAAGAAGGCCCATCTCGAAAAGGCCGGCGTCGAGCCCCCCAAGACCTGGGAAGAGTTCCTCGCCTCGCTCGACAAGCTCAAGGCCGCCGGCTTTGCCGCGCCGATCGCCATGCCGGCCAAGTACTGGGCGCATGGCGAGTGGTTTGAAACCCTGCTGCTGCGCACCGGTGGCGTCGAGGCTGCGTCGAAGCTCGCGGCCCACGAGATCCCGTGGACCGACGATATCGTCAAGACCACGCTCAAGAAGTATGCCGAGCTGCTCAAGGCCGGCTGCTGCGGCACCCCCGAGCAGATGTTCGCCGGCGACTGGGACTACTCGGCCGACCAGATCTTCACTGCCGATGCCTCCAACTACCTGATGATCGGCATGTGGATGAACTCCCGTGCCCGCAACGACTACAAGCTCAACGAAGGCGTCGACTACTCGATCTTCCAGTTCCCCGCGCTCGGCCTCGGGCATGACGACACCTCAAGCGTCGATGCCAAGGAAGTGGCCGTGACCGCCAATGGCGCCAACCCGGCGGCGGCCGATGCCTTTGCTGTCTACATGGTCAGCAAGGACGCTGCCGATATCCTCGCCTCCTATGGCTATGCCTCGCCCAGCAAGAATGCCGACCCGTCGCTGCTCGGTCCGGTGCAGCAGGTCGCGACCGCGGCCGTGGCGCAGTCCAAGGTGCAGTTCGTCCTTGGTGACCTGCTTCCCGGCGACCTCGTCGATGAGTATCGCGTCCAGCTGCAGAAGTTCCTGCAGGATCCGTCCGATGCGACGATCGACGCGGTAACCGCGGCGATCGAAGCCAAGGCGCAGGAACTCTACTGAGATGCAGGAAACGGTGGCGAGCCGGACGGTGGACGCGCGTCCTGGCAGCCCCGCCCGGTCTGGTGGCGAGCAGAGCAATCGGCTCGCCACCAGGCTGCGGATGGGGGACTGGCCGGCAGCCTGGCTGCTGATCACCCCGGTGCTGATCCTGTTCGGGATCGCCGTGGTATTCCCGCTGATCGATACGATCCGGCTGAGCTTTTTCGACATCAAGGGGCTCGCCAAGCCGAAGTTCATCGGCGTGGGCAACTACGTGAAGTTGTTCACCGATCCGGCGTTTCGCAACACGCTCTTGACCACCCTGACCTTCACCATCTCGACCACCATCATTTCGGTGGGGCTGGGCTGGATGCTGGCCATGGTGAGCGCCTTCGCGCCGCGCCAGACGCTGCCCTTCCGGGTGATGATCTTCGCGGCATTCGGAATTTCCGAGGCGGTGGCCGGCTACATGTGGATCGGCATCCTGCGCCCCGACGCCGGCGGCCTGCTCAATGCGGTGATCGGCCTCGTCCAACCCGGATTTGCGCAGCCCTGGCTGGGTGACCCGCGCACTGCGCTCTGGGTGCTCATCATCGCCGCATCCTGGGGCGGCGTCGGCCTGCCGCTGATGCTCTGCTTTGCCTCGGTGCAGTCGATCCCCAAGACCCTGTTCGAGGCGGCTTATATCGATGGCGCCAACCATTGGCAGGTGATGCGCAACATCATGATGCCGCTGTCGCTGCCTGGCGTGCGGGTTGCGGTGTTCATCAACCTGCTCGGCGCGCTGCGGGCCTTCGACATCATCTACATCCTGACCGGCGGTGGTCCGGTGCGCAGCACCGAAACGGTTGGCTACTTCATGTACCGGGAGTCGATGACCCAGTTCAAACTCGGCTACGGCGCGGCGGCGACCGTGGTGCTGCTGGTCGCGGTTTTGGTCGTTTCCATTCCCGCCATCATCCAGAGAACGGCAGGTGCAAGATGATCGGACGCGCGCCCCGCTGGCCCACTATCGTGCTTGGTATCTTCGGCTTCATCTGGATCATTCCGATCATCGGCATCGTGATGACCTCGATCCGCCCCCTGGCCGAGACGTCACGCGGCTGGTGGCGCATCGACAGCTTCACCCTCACGCTCAGCGCCTGGCAGCGGGTGTGGGAGGCCTATCCGCTCGCCCCCGCCTTCGTCACCACGGCTATCCTGGCGGCGCTCGCCACCGTCGGGACCATGCTGCTGACGCCCGCCGCGGCCTACGCCTTCCACTTCCTCAAGTTCCCGTTTCGCCGGCTGCTGTTGATCATCATCATCAACGCCTTCGTGCTGCCCCAGCAGGTGGTGATCATCCCGCTGTTCCAGCTGTGGCGCGAACTGGGGCTGATCGACAATTTCCTCGCCGTGCTCATCCCTTACATCGGGCTGAGCTTTGCCTGGTCGATCTTCCTCGTAAAGAACTTCCTCGAGGATTTTCCGACCGAGGTCGTCGAGGCCTCGCGCATCGATGGCGCCGGGCCGCTGCAGACCTTCTGGTACATCGTCCTGCCCAACAGCCTCAGCTCGGTCTTTGCCACCGGCATCCTGCAGTTCCTGTGGACCTGGAACGCCCTGCTGCTGCCCTTGCTCTATCTGAGGACCAACGTGCCGCTGCCGGTGATCCTCGCTCGCGTCAACGGCACCTATGAACTCAACTGGGACCTGCAATCGGTAGCGGCCATCGTCACCACCGTGGTCCCCCTCGTCGTCTTCCTCATCTTCCAACGTCAATTCGCCGCCGGGGCTGAAACCCGGACCGGCGCCAAGGATTAGTCATGCCCGCCACGAACAAGCCGCTCCGCTACCGCCAGATCCACCTCGATTTCCACACTTCGGAGCACATTCCGGGGATCGGCTCGGCCTTCGACCCCGAGGATTTCGTGGCGACGCTCAAGGCAGCGCACGTCAACTCGATCACCATCTTTGCCAAGTGCCACCATGGCTGGTCGTACTACCCCACCAAGGTCGGCGCACCGCACCCGAACCTGATGCGCCCCGACCTGATGGGCGAAATGGTCAAGGCGCTGACCGCCGCCGATATCGAAGCGCCGATCTACATCTCGGTGCAGTGGGACGAGCGCAACGCCCGCATCCACCCCGAATGGCGGGCCCGCAGCGCCACAAAGAACCGCTTCGACCCCGACCAGCTGACCGCCGGCTGGCACACGCTCTGCCTCAACCACCCGGCCTATCGCGCCGAACTGCTCGAGCAGGCGCGCGAAGTGGCCCGCAAATACGAGACGCCGGGCCTGTTCTTCGACATCGTGCTCACCCCCGACTGCGTCTGTGCCGAATGCCTCGCCCGCATGGCCGAGCACGGGCTCGACCCCGAGAACCCGGCGGACCGATTGAAGAACGATGAGGCCGTCAACGAGCGGTTCCGCGCCGAGACCAGCGCGGCGCTCAACGCCGAGTTCCCCGGGCTGCGCGTCTTCTACAATTGCGGCCATATCCACAAGCAGGGGCCGCAGCGTTTTTCCACCTACACCCATCTCGAGCTCGAAAGCCTGCCGACCGGCGGCTGGGGTTATGACCATTTCCCCTCGAGCGCCCGTTACGCGGCAACGCTCGGGCTCGACATGGTAGCCCATACCGGCAAGTTCCACACCAGCTGGGGCGAGTTCGGCGGCTTCAAGCATCCCGATGCGCTGGAGTTCGAGGCGGCGCAGATGGTGGCGCTGGGTGTGAAGTGCCTCGTCGGCGATCAGTTGCACCCCGATGGCTCGATCAACCCGGACACCTATGCCTCGATCGGCCCGGCCTATGCGCGGATCGAAAAGCTCGAGCCTTATCTCGAGGGCGCCCGCCAGGTTTCGGATGTGGCAATCCTCACCGCCGAGTATTTCCACCCGGTCGGCGCCCGCAACAACCTGAGCGACGATGGCGCCGCGCAGATGCTGCAGGAACTGAAACTCCCCTTCGACGTGATCGATCCGGCGACGCCGTTCGAGAATTACAAGCTGATCATCCTCCCCGACGAGATCCCGGTTGATGCCAGGCTCGCGGCCGCGCTCAAGGCCTATACCGACAGGGGCGGCAAGCTGATCCTCAGCGGCAGGTCGGCGATCAACCCCGATGGCAGCTTTGCCGTCGACGCCGGCATCCGCAGCGCCGGCCAGGTGGCGTTCGAGCCGTCTTATGTCCGCGCCGCCTCCGGGCTCGATGCCGGGCTCACCGCCTCGCCCTTCGTCATGTACGGAGCAGGGCAGGCGATCACTGCCGAGGGCGCCGAGGTGCTGGCTGAAATCGGCCCTTCTTATTTCAACCGCAGCTACAAGCATTTCAGCTCGCACCAGCACGCTCCCGATGATCCGGCGGCGGCCGCGCTGGGGGCAGCGGTGACCGTAAAGGGCGGTATCGGCTACATAGCCTACCCGATCTTTGAGATGTACCACGCCATGGGTCAGCCGCTTTACAAGTACCTGGTGCGCGGGCTGATCGACCGGCTGCTCCCCAGCCGCGCCATCGTCACCGACCTGCCGTCGTCCGGCCGGGCGACGCTGACGCAGCAGTCGGCGCAGCAGCGCCACGTCCTCCACCTGCTCTATGGCGCGCCGCAGATCCGAGGCAAGGCGGTACCGGCCGGCGAGGGCACTACCCGCGTCATGGAAATGATCGAGGATATCCCGACGCTGGGGCCGGTGACGGCCTCGGTGCGCTTGCCGCGCACGCCAGCCCGTGTCTATGACGCTCTGACGGGGGAAGACGTGCCGTTCACCAATGGTGGCGATCGCGTGGAAGTGCGGCTCCCGAGCCTACGCATCCACGCCGCGCTGGTCTTTGAGGGAACGGTTTGAGCGACAGCGACGATACCGAGAGCGGCCGGCGGCGCCATGCGACCATCGTCGAGGTCGCCGACCGCGCCGGTGTCGCTATCGGCACGGTGTCGCGCTACCTCAACGGCCACCCGGTGCGCCGCGGCAATCGCGAGCAGATCGAACAGGCGATTGGCCAACTCGGCTATCGCCGCAACGCCATCGCCGCCGCCATGAAGGCCGACCTCACCAATACGGTCGGCTTCATGGTGCCCTCGCTGTCGGAGTTCCACGCCCCGGTGCTCGAGCATTTGAGCCGGGCGATGCGCCGGGTCGGCCGGGCACTGCTCACCTATTGCCACGATGCCAACCCGGCATCGATTGCCGATGCGCTCGATTTCTTCGTTACCCATCGGGTCGATTGCCTGATCATGGACGGCCGCAACGATGTCGATGAGCGTATCCTCGAGCTCATCGGCAATGGCACGCCGGTGATCTTTTACGACAATGGCTGGCCGGGCCTGCCGGTGGATCGGGTGCTGGTCGAAAACCGCGCCGCAAGTTTTCGCGCTGTCACCCACCTGCTCGATATCGGCCATTCCCGCATCGCGGTCCTCACCGGCAATATCGGCGACTGGACCGGTGGCGAGCGCTTTGAGGGTTATCGCCAGGCACTGCTCGGTCGCGGCATCGAGATCAACCCCGACTATGTGCTCGACTCGCATTGGTACGAGACCGAAGCCTATTCCGGCATGCTGCGCCTGCTCTCGCTCCCCGAGCCTCCCACCGCCCTCTATTGCTGCAACTACAACATGGCGGTCGGCGCGCTGCGGCTGTTGCGTGAGCACGGGCTGAAGGTCCCGGACGACATCTCGCTGGTCAGCTTCGACGACGTGCCGCTGTTCCAGCTGCATGACACCGGCATCACCGCGGTGGCCCAGCCGGTGGCCAAGATCGCTGAAACCATCACCTCCATCATGGCCTCGCGCCTGTCGGATCGCGGCCTCAGCCACGCGCCGCATACCATCACGCTCAACTGCGACATTATCCTCCGCGGCTCGACCCGCCGCCTGATCACGCCACAGGCTCTCGGCTCCCGCTGAAGCCTCGCCATTCCAGGATCCGACCATGCCCCGTTACTGCCTTGACCTCGATACCCCCGCGGCCGGGTTCATCGACAGCTTCCTCATCGGTAATGGCTGGCTCGGGGCGACGCTCGGCGGCGGCATCGGCACCGAACGGTTCGCCCTCAACCTCGATACGGTCTGGTCCGGCGGGCCGCTGCAGCCTGCAGCCGACGAGGGTCCGTCCCACCTGATACCCGAACTGCGCGAGGCGATCCGCCGCCGCGACTATCTTCGGGCCGACGAACTCGGCCGGGCGCTGCAGGGCAAGACCTGGACCCAGTCCTATCAGCCGCTCGGCGCCATCGAACTCACCTATGCCGATGCCGATAGCGCCGGCTACACCCGCCGCCTCGATCTGGCCGAGGCCGTGGCCCTCACCAGCCACGGCACGGTTCGGCTCGATAGCTTCGTCTCCAATCCTGATGGCGTGCTGGTGGCGGCCGCCACCGGGCCGGGGGTGCTGACGCTCGACAGGGTGGGCATGGCGTTCGTTTCGCCACACCCCGACACGCACATCTCGCTGTCCGAGGAGCATGGCGTCAGGTGGCTGGTGGCCACTGCCCGGGTGGCTGCGCATGTCGTTCCCAATTACGTGCCGAGTGAGGAGCCGATCCGCTACGACGCGACGGCGCCTGAGCCTGATGGCACCGTCGCCACCGGCATGGGCTATGCCGTCGTCGCCGCCGTCGAGCGCGACAGCGAAACTGGCGGCCTCCGCCTGGTCGCCTCCGCCGCCTCAGGCTATCGCGGCCACGATCAGCGCCCCAGCGCCGATTTCGACGCCCTGGTGCGCGAGGCGCAGGGCCGGGTCGCGGCGGCCCTCGAGATCGGTACGAACGATCTCCGGCAGCGCCACCGCAACGACTACAACGGCTTCTTCGAGCGCGTCGACCTCAACCTCAGCGCCTCCGGCCCGGCAGCCGAGCGCGCCGAGCTGCTGTTCCATTTCGGCCGCTACCTGATGATCGCGAGTTCGCGCGAAGGCACCGAAGCCAGCAACCTGCAGGGCATCTGGAACGTCGATGTGCGCCCCGCCTGGTCGAGCAACTACACCATCAATATCAACACCCAGATGAACTATTGGCCGGCCGAGGCCACCGGTCTCGCTGACCTCCATACCCCGATGTTCAAGCTCACTCGTGAGATTGCCGAAGCCGGCGCCGCAACGGCGCGGCACTACTACGGCGCGGCCGGCGCCACGGCCCACCACAATACCGACCTCTGGCGCTTCACCGCGCCGGTGCCCGGCATCCCGCAATGGTCCAACTGGCCGGCCGGCCTCTACTGGATGGCCGCCCACCTGCAGCATCACCTCGACCACGGCAGCGCCGCCGATGGGTTTGCGGCGGAGACCGCCCTGCCGGTGTTCCGCGCCGCGACCGAGTTCGCCCTCGACATGCTGGTCGAGGACACGCAGGGCGAGCTGGTCGCCAGCCCCTCGACCTCGCCCGAGCACAGCTTTGTGGTCGGGGACGCCAAGGTCGCCATTACCGCGGGCACGGCGATGGACCAGGAACTGATCGGCGAGACGCTCGAAAGCTTTGTCGGGCTCACCGACCCCGCCGATCCGCTCGCGGTGCGGGCCCGCGCGGCGCTCGGCCGGCTGCGGCTGCCGCTGATCGGCGCGGCCGGCAACCTGCTCGAATGGGACGACGACAAGACCCCGGACGAGCTCGGGCATCGCCACCTCTCCCACCTCTATGGCCTCTATCCCGGCATCCGCATCACCGAGGCCGGCACGCCCGAGACGTTCGAAGCCGTGCGACGGGCTCTGGCGCTCCGGCTCGACAACGGCACCGGCTATACCGGCTGGAGCCAGGCCTGGGTGCTCTGCCTCGCGGCGCGCCTGCGCGACGGCGCTCTCGCCGAGCGCGCGATCGGCGGGCTGCTCGACCATCTGACCTCACGCGCCCTGCTTGTCCTCCACCCGCATGACGGCTGGCCCGAAGGCAACGTGTTCCAGATCGACGGCAATTTCGGCGCCGTCGCCGGGCTGACCGAACTGGTGCTGCAAAGCCACGAAGGCGCCATCAGCCTGTTGAAGACACTGCCGCCAAGCTGGACGGCAGGCAGCATCCGCGACATCCGCTGCCGCGGCGGGCACCAGGCGAGCGTCACCTGGCAGGAGGGAAGGCTCGTTTCGGCAGGCATTCTCGCTGGACGCGATGGCGAGATCTTTGTCGACCTGCCGGAAGGTCCGGTGAGGGTAACAGGCCCATCCGGTCCAATGCCGGCACGCCCAGCTGGCGGCGCCACGGCCGGCCGGCAGCGTCTCGCCTGGGATGGGCAGGCGGGGGTGGGGTACAGCATTTCTGGTTGATGACGCCGATTGCCGGCCCAAAGAGTTATTCCACTCCAGCAAACCGAAACCGCGTGCCGTCCTTGCCGTCTGGTGTCGGGCCGGGGCTGTCCGCCCTGACCGTGCCATCCGGGGCGATGCGGAGGAAGCGGTGGGTGGTGAGGGACATCAGGGTCACTTCGCCGGTCGGGGTTTCCATCCATTGCCAGTGGGTGGCGGCGCCGGTGATGCCGCCGACGGTGACCACGCCCCCCGCCGTCACTGACACGAGGCCGCCGGCATGGCGCAAGGCGACGCGGCCGAGGCCAACCGGCTCGACCATGAACGGCTCGGGCTGACGGCCGATGACTGTGCTAAGCGCGGTGGCGAGTCCGAGTTCGGGGGCGTTGGTGAGGACCAGCGTGCCGGTTTCGCCGGCCGGGATCGCCTGCATCAGGCCGCGCGGATGCGGCTCATCGACGCTCACGCTGTCGAAATCGGCATGACCGCCGTCTCGTCCGGCTTCGTTATAGGCGAACAGCGCATAGCGAATGCCCTGGAAGGTCTCGAGCTGGAACACCATGATCATCGGCTCGCCGATGGCCGTGAAGCTTTCGCCGTCGGTCGAGAAGCTGAGCTGCGCCAGCTCGGTCAGGAAGTCGCACTCGGCGCGCAGCCAGACGCGCGAAGTCGCTGCCGGCGCCGTGATGGTCCGGCCGGTCTGGTAGTCGAAGGCGCGGATCTCGTAACCGCTATCGGTGCGGGCGAGGCCGACCCAGCGCCAGGGCATGCCGAATAACCCGAGGCCGGCCACGTCGCCCGGGGCGAGCCCCGCTCCATCGAGCAGCGTGGTAACCGTCGAGCGCGGCCCGACGGCACGCTGCGTCAGGGTGTTCTTCGCCCACCAGAAATCGCTGGCCGGCAGGGTGTGGAGCCTCAAGTGGCCGGGCCGTTCGTCGAGCGACCACTTGGCATCGACCGGCACGTGGTTCCACTGCCAGAGCGGATTGAGCGCCGGCCCATCGAAGTCGTCGCCGCGTTCGGGCCAGGGCCGGGCGATGGGCGAGGGGCCCTCACCGCGGCTGGAGGGTTTGACCCAGGTGCGCGGGGTGCGGCCGAGATTGCCGGGAAGCCCGAAATACGGCCAGCCATCCTGCCAGGTGATCGGCGACAGGCAGGTGAGCCGGCCGAGCGAGTTGTAATCCATCATCGACCAGCCCCACCACTCGCCATCAGGGGTGTCGACGATGCCGCCCTGGTGCAGGTTGAGCCGGCCATTGGCCGCGGGGTTGGGCGGCACCAGCTCGAACGGCGGATCGAGGGTGAAGGGGATGCCGGCGCCCTTGATCTTGTAGCCTTCGACGAGCCCGAAATCCTCGTCGATCGAGATCGCCGGGTTGATTTCCCAGGGGCCATCGAGGCTGTCGGCGCGGGCGCAGGGCATGCGCATCGGCCCGGCGAACCAGGCGCTGGTGATCAGGTATTTGCCGTCGACCTTGTAGAAATGCGCGCCTTCGCCCATCAGGCTGTCGGGTGGGGTGAGGTCGCGTTCGGTGCCGGGGATCACCCGGCGGAGGCTCTGGTCGAGTTCGGCGATCCTGAGGTTGCGATAACCCCAAACCACATAGGCGCGCCCGTCATCGTCGAAGAACACCGTCAGGTCGTGGCAATTGTACTCGGCCTCGCTGCGTGTCCACGGGCCTGCCGGATCGGTGGCGGTGAAGATCTGGGTCTTCTGCCCGTTGACATTGGAGAAGATGTAGAAGGTGCCGTCGCGATAGCGGATGCACGGCGCCCAGATGCCCTGGCCGTAAATCTCGCTGCCCTCGAGCCGGAAGGCCGGGCCGAGATCGAGCCGGTCGAAGGCGTAGCAGATGAGCGTCCAGTTCACGAGATCGGTGGAGCGCAGCACCGGCAGCCCGGGCATGCAATGCATGGTGGTGCCCGTCATGTAGTAGGCGTCGCCGACCCGGATGATATCGGGGTCCGAAAACTCTTCGTAGAACAGCGGGTTGGTGAACGTCCCATCACCATTGTCTGCGGTCCAGGTTGGTTTTGCCGGTGTCATCAAAAGGAGTTCCGTGGCGAGAAGGGGCTCAAGCAGCGCCGCCGCTCTATACCTCAATAGTTGATATGGATCGCATACTTGTTCGGGATCGCGAAAAATCGCGTAGATCTTCGATCAGATTGTACGCAATCCGTGGTCTGGCCCATGCTTTTGGTGATAGTGTCGCCGTCAGGCTGGTCGCGAACGAGGTTTACCGGGTGGAAACGGGTGGGCTGTTTCAGGCGTCGGTGCCGTTGGGGCTCTATACGAGCTTCAGCGTTAGCGCGCCGTGTGGCCTCCGTTCTGTCGACGGCGTGATTGGCCTGCTCGACATCCCCGATACGTTTCTCGATCCGGCACGGGTCAAGGCTGGGCTGCTCTGGTTCACCGGCGGTTTCGTCGAGTACCGCTTTCCCTATCGAAACGGAGCGCCGCTCGCGGCGCTGGAATTCTCGATGGAGCTCGGCTCCGACGCGCCGGGGACCTCGCCGGACTGGCCAAGCGAGATTTCGGTCAGTGTCAATGAGGTCGAAATCGGCAGCTGGACCCTGAAATCCAGCGGTTTCCGCCAGGTCGAGCCGCGCGACAGCTGGGGCCGCTATGGCTCGGATCATGGCGAGCTCACCAACTGGCGCGTCACCCGCGCCGGCACCTTCCTCGATGGCGTCAGGATCTCTTCGGTGTCGCTGGCCGACCTGCAGCTCGAGCCGGCACAACCGATTCGACTGCGTATCGGCGTCGCCGCCAACGCCAGCCATCCGGGCGGGGTGAACATATTCGGCCGCGGCTTCGGGCATCATGACCAGGAAATCGTCATGCGCCTGAGCACCGTGGAGTGAACCGGGCAGGTTGGTACGCAAACTGCTAACAACCGTAATATCTGGTATAGATCAATTTTCATCTTAGGATGACACCTGCGACTGGTGGTCACGGCTGATCGGCGCATTGGTGCGCTGACAGGGATGCTGGCCGAATTCGGTCTATGCCATTAACATATTGATCAATAACATACATATTGCACAATTTGACTGGCTTTCGCGGTCGAAACTGACGCCTCTGGATGACGCGACGTACGTACCTCATTGCGGCTGCAGTTCATATTAGAATATCCGATGTACATCGAAACACAAGTTGACAAGGGAGGCTTCGCGGATAGGATGGCGCCCGAAAGCGGTGGAGCGCTTTCGGGATGGGAGCGCGAGAGGCGCTGCCGCCGTGGGGAGGAAAAACAAAAATGGATAGACGCAGCTTTTTGCTGGGCACCGCTGTCGGCGCCCTAACCGTTGCCGCCAATGGCTTGGCATTTGCGCAGGATGCCGGGGGCACTGCTCCGGATCTGGCTCAGTTCCCGCGCAACGAGACGGTCATCGTTCACAATCCCGAAGGGATCATCCGCAATCCGAGCTGGTTCAACCTGTGGGCCGTCGGTGCCGGCAACGGCACCAGCAACGGGCTGCACAACCTGACCACCGACACCCTTTGGTTCATCGATCCCGATGCGGGCATCGAAGGGGCCAGCGAGAACGCGGTCTACAACTCACTGGCCGACGATCTCTGGCAATACAATGCCGACTTCACCGAAATGAGCGTCAAGCTCAAACAGGGCATCTTCTGGAGCGACGGTGTCGAGTTCACCGCCGACGACGTGGTGTTCACGGTCGAAAAACAGAAGGCGACGCCGGGCACGCCCTATAACGGCGCCTTCAGTGCGCAGGTCGCCGAAGTCACGGCGCCCGACAAATACAGCGTCCATTTCAAGCTCAACGCGCCGAACTCGCGCTTCCACGCGCTGTTCTCGGTGCGCTGGACGGCGGCCTGGATCATGCCCAAGCACGTCTACGAAAAGGTCGAGGACATCCTCACCTATGACGCCAACCCGCCGGTCAGCATCGGGCCCTATACCCTGCACTCGTTCGATCCGAACGGCACCTGGTACATCTGGCAGAAGCGTGAGGACTGGCAACGCACCGCGCTCGGCATGATCGCCGAGCCCAAGCCGAAATTCGTCATCTACCGCAACAACATCACCACCGATAACCGCCTGATCGAGATCCGCAACGGCAACCTCGACATGGTGCATGACCTGACCCCGGAAGGCACCTTCGCGGTGGTCAAGGACGATCCGCAGATCCAGGGCTGGTTCCCGGGCTTCCCCTATGCCCATCCCGATCCGACCCTGCCGATGATCATCTTCAACCACCAGAACGAGAAGTTCCAGGACAAGCGCGTGCGCTGGGCCCTGGCGCTGATGCTCGATGCGCGCGCCATGTCGATGGCGTCGTATCGCGGTGCGGCGACCCTCTCGGCCATTTCGGTGCCGCCGACCGGCACCCATCCGCGCGACTATCATGCGCCGCTGCAGGATTTCCTGATCAACTACGAGGTCGACACCGGCACCCGCAAGATCAAGCCGTACGACCCCAATATCGGCCTGCAGATCGCCGACATGGTGCGTCCGCAGTTCGGCGACGCCGTGCCGACCGATGAAGCGGCCGTGCGCAACGCCTTTGGTTACGGCTGGTGGAAGCAGGATGTGGCGGCGGCCGAAGAGCTGCTGACGGCCGCCGGTTTCACCAAGAACGGCAACCAGTGGATGATGCCCAATGGCGAACCGTTCGCCTTCGAGCTGATGGTGCCGCAGGAAGGCGTGATCAACCGGCTCGGTGTGATGATCGCGCAGATGTGGTCGCAGGCGGGCGTGCAGGCAACTGCACAGGTGGACAGCGATCCGTGGGGCCGGCAGCGTGTCGGCAACTACGAGACCAATATCGCCTGGGCGGTGGAAACCTGGGGCGGTCACCCCGATCTCAGCTTCTTCCTCGACAGCTACCACTCGGCCTACGTCGCCAAGCCGGGCGAGTCCCAGCCCGACCGTAACTGGATGCGCTGGACCGATCCGCGCCTCGACACCATCATCGAGAATATCCGCAAGATCGACTTCAACGATCCCAAGGGCATCGAGTACGGCCACGAGTTCGTCAAGCTGCACCTCGAAGAGATGCCGAACATTCCGATCATGGCCTACAACGTGTTCTCCATCCAGTCGAACCGCTTCTGGACCGGCTGGCCCAATGCCGAGAACCCGTATGCCAACCCGGTCACCAACTGGTCGAACGGGCGCTACATCTTCACCCAGATTTCGCCGGTCGCCGGCTGATCGATCTCCCACGGTGAAAGGGGGGCGCGGGGGAATTTTTTCCCGCGCTCCCTTCCGCCTTCTGCTGGCCCCTTGCGACCCGCGAGGCGCCGGCAGAGCGCGGCAGCAGGGATGACCGCTGGCAGCGTGCGGACGGCCAAGAGGCCGCCGCGTTGTGGGACGGCTGAGAAGCCGCCCCGGTGGAGCCGGCCAAGAGGCCGCTCCGGAGGAGTGCATATGCAAGGCTATCTATGGTTCGCCGCCAAACGGTTCATCCAGCTATTGGCGGTGATATTCTTCGGCGTGTCGGCCATGTTCGTGGTGACCTACCTGTCGCCGATCGATCCCGTCGAACAGGTGCTCGGTCGGTTGTCCGCCCGCTCGAACCTGTCGCCTGAGGCAATTGCCGCCACCCGCCTGGCGCTGACCGAGATGTTCGGTACCGACCAGCCGGTGCTCACCCAGTATGTCAACTTCTGGAGCCGCCTGCTGCGCGGCGACCTCGGCGCGTCACTGATGGCCTTCCCGACGCCGGCCATGGAACTGGTGCTGCGGGCGATGCCCTGGACGCTGGGGCTGCTGCTCACTTCGACCGCCATCACCTTCGTCGTCGGCAATCTCGCCGGCGGGCTTGCCGGCTACTTCCAGAACAGCCGCCTGCTCAAGGCCTTCGGCATCGTCACCATGGGGCTGCAGCCGATCCCCTATTACATCGTCGCCTTCATCATCCTGATCGTCTTCGGCTACCTCTGGCCGGTCCTGCCGATCTCGGGCGGCTTCGCCATGGACGTGCGACCGGGCTGGACGCTGCCCTTTATCCTCTCGGTGCTGCAGCACTCGCTGCTGCCGGCTTTGTCGCTGGTGCTGGTGGGGCTGGGCGGCTGGTTCATCGGCATGCGGGCGCTGGTCTCCAACATCGTCACCGAGGACTATGTGACCTATGCCGAGCTCGCCGGGGTGCGGCGCGATACCATTGTCGGCGACTACGTGATCCGCAACGCCCTGGTGCCGCAGGTCACGGCGCTCGCCATGGTGATCGGCGGCGTGTTCTCCGGCACGGTCATCACCGAGCAGGTGTTCAACTATCCGGGGATGGGCTCGCTCCTCGTCGATGCGGTCAATGCCGGCGATTACTCGACCGTGCTGGCGGTCTGCACCATCTCGATCGCCGCGGTCGCCCTCGCCATTTTCATCGTCGATCTGCTGCACCCGCTGCTCGATCCCCGCGTTCGGGCGGAGTAAGCCCAGATGTTTGCCGTCCTCCGCGACCTCATCCGCTACAATGCCGAATTCACCATCGGGTTGATCCTCGTCGGCATCGTGGCGATCTTTGCTGCCCTCAGCTTCTTCTCGCCGGTCGATCCCACCCAGATCTACCTCGCCATTCCCGACCAGCCGCCCTCGGCGCAATATTGGTTCGGTACCAATTCGCGTGGCCAGGATCTGTTCTGGCAGCTCTCGGCGGCGTTCAAGAACAGCTTGATCTTCGGCATCACCGTGGCGGTGCTGAGCCGCATCATCTCGATCGCGGTCGGGCTCGCGGCGGGTTACCTCGGCGGCTGGGTCGACCGGGTGCTGATGTTCATCAACGACATCTTCGTCGCCGTGCCGATCTTCCCGATCCTGGTGCTGTTCTATTTCGTGCTGCGCAACCACATGGACAGCTTCACCATGGCGCTGATCATGGCCTGCTTCGGCTGGCCGTTCGATGCGCGGCTGATCCGCTCGGTGGCGCTCGGGTTAAAGCACCGCGAGTTCACCCGTCACGCGGTGTTCGCCGGCATGAGCACCCGCAAGGTGCTGCTCGAGGAACATCTGCCTTACGTGATGCCGATCGTCTTCTCGACCTTCATGAACAACATGCTGTGGTCGATCGGCATGGAGGTGACCCTGGCGGTGCTGGGCTTCACCAACATCAACAACCCCACCATCGGCACGGTGCTCTACTGGGCCAACTCGCACTCGGCCATGGTGGTGGGCGTCTGGTGGTGGGTGTTGATCCCGGTGATCCTGATCGTCATCACCTTTGTCGGCCTGTTCCTGCTCGCCGTCAGCATGAACGAATATATCGATCCGCGCAGCCGGCTGCGCCGCATGGGAGCCTGACGCCATGGGCGACAACATTCTCGAAGTCGAGGCGCTCAAGGCCTACTACCAGATGAGCTATTTCGGGGTGAACCGCGAGGTCCGCGCCGTCGACGGCATCACCATGAACGTCAAGCGCCGCGAGGTCTACGGCATTGCCGGCGAGAGCTCATCGGGCAAGACCAGCTTCATCAAGGTGCTGGCCGCCGCCATTCGCCCGCCGCTGCGCGTCATAGCCGGCAGCGCCACCTACGATTTCGGCGGCAAGCCGACCGACGTCACCGTGGCGACGCCGGCCGAGATCGATGCCATCCGCTGGCGGCACCTGAGCTACATCATGCAGGGCTCGATGAGCACGCTGAACCCGGTGCGCCGCATCGGCCGCATCTTCGAGGATTTCGCCGCCCGGCCGCTGGGTCTCTCGGGCAGCGCCTTCCGCCAGCGCGTGGTCGAGCACCTGGGGCATTTGAAGCTCCCGCCGAGCGTGCTCAATGCCTATCCGCATGAGCTCTCGGGCGGCATGCGGCAGCGCGTCACCATCGGCCTCGCGACGGTGGGCAAGCCCGATTTCATCATCGCGGACGAACCCACCACGGCGCTCGATGTGGTGGTGCAGAAGGATGTGCTGTCGCTGATCAAGAACCTCCAGACCGAGATGGGGTCCTCGATCGTCTTCGTCACCCACGATATGAGCGTTCACGCCAATATCGCCGACCGCATCGGCATCATCTATGCCGGCCGCCTGGTCGAAGAAGCGCCAACCCGCGCGCTGTTCACCGCGCCAAAGCACCCCTATTCGGCGCATCTCGTCGCCAGCCTGCCGCGCATCGGCGATACCACGCAGCGCCCGGCGCTGGAGGGGCGGCCGCCCAGCCTTGCGGCGCCGCCGGCCGGCTGCCGCTTTCATCCGCGCTGTCCGCTGGCCATCGATAAATGCAAGACCGAGGCCCCGCCGCTGCTTGCCGTCGGCCCCGATCACCGCAGCGCCTGCTGGCGCGCCGCCGATGTCGAGCCGCTGGTGCCAGGTCACGGCCGCGTGGGAGTTACCGCATGAGCGCGCTGCTTGAAGTCGCAGATGTCGGCAAGCGCTTCCAGATGGGCGGCATTCTCGGTCGCCAGGAGGTTCGCGCCGTTGACGAGGTCAGTTTCGCCATCGCCGCCGACAAGCCCGAGATCTTCACCATTATCGGCGAGAGCGGTTCGGGCAAGACCACCCTGGCGCGGATGATCCTGGGGCTCGAGCGGCCGAGCAGCGGCCGCATCCTGTTCCGGGGCGAGCCGGTGCACCATGAGAACAAAGCCGATCGGCTGAAGTTCATGGCCAATGTGCAGCCGGTGTTCCAGAACCCGTTCGAGGCCTTCAACCCGTTGAAGCGGGTCGACCGCTACCTGCAGTCGACGGCGCGGCGCTATCTCGGGGCGCGCGACAAGGCGGCGATCGAGGCCGCCATGGATGGGGCGCTGCAGAAAGTGGGGCTGAGCCTCGCCGAAATTGCCGGCCGTTTCCCGCACGAGTTGTCGGGCGGACAGCTGCAGCGCGTCGCCATCGCCCGGGCGCTGATCCCCAATCCGCCGCTGCTGATTGCCGACGAACCGGTGTCGATGGTCGACGCGTCGCTGCGCATGGCGATCGTCAATCTCCTGAAAGCGCTGCGCGACGATTTCGGCGTCTCGGTGATCTACATCACCCACGACCTCGCCACCGCCTATTACATCTCGGATCGGCTGATCATCATGCAGAAGGGCAGGGTGGTGGAAATGGGCCCGGCGCGTGCCGTGCTCGACAACCCCGAACACCCGTACTCGCAACTGCTCAAGGCCTCGGTGCTCTCGGCCGACGATGCCGGCGCCGGCAACCTCAAGCCGGCCAACGAGCTGCTGCAGTTCAGCAACGACCGGCTCAGCCGGGCGGATGCCAGCCGACTGGAAGAGCGGGCCGATGGGCGGCGGGTGCGGGTGTAGGACGAGCGGATGGGGCACGGCAGCGTGCCCACTCCCCTCATCCGGCGCTCACGCGCCACCTTCTCCCCGACGGGGAGAAGAACAGGGTGCCGACTGCGCAGTCGGTATTCCTCTCCCCGTCGGGGAGAGGGTGGATCGGCCGCAGGCCGAGACGGGTGAGGGGTGGGACCATAGGGCCATCGGCGACCGGGTGTAAATTCCGCTAGGGAGAGTGCCTCCCTCAGCTCGCCCAGGCCGCCGTTGAGGCGCGCAGCTGCTGCAGCACGTGTTGGCCGGCGCCTTCCACATGTTGCTCCATCAGTGCGGCAGCGCCGTCGGCGTCGCCCTGCTTGATCAGCTCGATCAGTCGGCGGTGCTCGCGCATCAGCTGGGCTCGGCGGGCGAGGGTGAAATTGTAGCTGCGGGTGACGGCGCGCAGCACCTCGCGGTTCTTCCACCAGATTTCGGTGGCGAGCCGGTTGTAGTGGCGCTCATACATCAGCGTGTGGAACTCGGTGTCGAGATCGCTGTGCAGCACCGGATCGGCGAAGTCATTGGCTTCCATCGCCTGCTGCAGCCGCTCGAGCCCGGCAATATCGGCCGGGGTCGCCATCTGGACGAACCAGCGGGTGAAGCGCGGCTCGAGCGCCACGCCGATCTCATAGATGTCGCGCACGAAATCCTGGTCGATGGCCCGCACCCGTGCCCCGCGATTGGGGACGAAGGTGACAAACCCCTGGCCGCGCAGCAGCTGCAGCGCCTCGCGTACCGGGTTGGATGACGAACGGTGCCGCGCCGCGAGGTCGGCGACGACCAGGCGCGCATTGGCCTTGAGCCGGCCGGAGATGATGTCGTCGCGGATCAGCTCATAGACGCTGGCGCCTTCCTCGGAGGCGCCGGCGTCGTCGATCCCCAGCGGTGGCTTGGCTTGGTAGTCGGTCATGCTGTGGTGCGTCGCATCGGCAGGTCCTCGGGGCGCTGCGGCGTCCCATGGCGACCATGTTCCGCCCCTCGAGGCATTTCAAGGTCTTCCGCCGCTCGCGCACGATGTCATCGGGACGCTGCACGGGTCTACGATGTAGGGGGGAGTGGTGCCCGGGACCGGAAGGCAACAATCTATGTATTTCAGTAAGTTAGCCAAGATGCTAGATCGCTGTTGCTCTACCGCTTTCTACAGCTTTCTAAACTGCTGTCTAGCGGCTGGCGTTACGCCATGTCGCAGCCTGTTAACCTGAAATTGAGTGACGAACGCGCCCGCCGCTCAGATGTGAGCAGCAGCGATCATTGATAGCTGTCGGATCAGCCCACAAGCCGACCCCAACGCCCCAGATCATCCTAGCGCGGGGGCTGCCCCGTTCGCTCCCACGCGGCATAGATTTTTCACCAGCCTGCAGCGCAGCAGACTGTGACGTGTACAGGGATTGGATTGTGATCGGAGTTCCGTTGCGGTTGACCGTCAAACGCCAGCCGGTACCTTCCTTCGTGGCTGTAATAGCCTTGTGGCTTCGCCGAACGACGACATCGAACCCCTCCTTGGGCCATGAGCATTGTTGGGGTGATTTGCGCGCCGAAGAACTAAAGGTCAATGGCGCGGCGACCGCTCCACCACACCCGCACTACGGGGCGGGGGTTGGTGTGTCCGCTAGAGCAGCCAAAGCTGTCCATTCTAAACTGGGCCGGTGACGCAGCAAAGCCGGTCGGCTCGCAGGCGCCAGCAACGCTCCGCCAGCGGGCGTTCAGCCCCGTCCCGTGCCATCCTGCCACAAAACCCCAAACGCCCGTCATTGGGCGTTTCGGCGCGTCGGATGGCGAGGGACAGACCCGCTGTAAGTGCTGGCATCTGTCAAC
>NZ_LAJE02000235.1 GCF_000970465.2 Devosia insulae DS-56 | reverse complement strand
GGGGTGGGGGTCAGCCCGCACCGGATATCCAGCTTTCGCTCCCAAACATGATCACCAGTGGGTCTTCTTGGTCGTGGCGTTGGGTTCGATCAGGTTGTCGTCGATATAGTCCCACTCGATTTCGTAGCCCATGCCGGGGCCTTTGGGCATGTGCACAAAGCCCTCGGAGTCGATCTTATCGACAGTGTTCTTGAGGTAGGGGTGCGGCGCGTCGTAATCGACGCCCGGTGCGAGCAGGCCCTTCTCGTAATACTCCGAGGTATCCTCGGAGGTGGCGCCGATCACCTGCAGGTTGCCCCAGCCCGCCATGTGCATCTCGCAGCGCAGCCCATAGGCCTCGGCGACGATGGCGGTCTTCCTCGCCCCGGTAATACCGCCGCGCACCACGTCGATGCGGCTCATATCGCCGGCACCGCGGAGGATCCACTCGGCCCGGCTGAACACGCCACCGGCAATGATCTCGGGGGAGAGGATCGGGATCGAGAGTTCCCGGCTCAGCCGCACATAGCTCTCGGTGCGGTATTCCGGCATCGGGTGCTCGTACCAGTAGAAGTTGAGCTTTTCGAGCTCGCGGCCGACCTGGATCGCCTCTTCCATGGTCATGTAGGTGCCCCACGGGTCGAACATCAGCACGTAATCCGGCCCCACTGCCTCGCGCACCAGGTGGCAGGTTTCGATATCGGCCTTGATGTTGGACGGGCGGCCGGGGGTCGGCTGGCCGGTCTCCGGGTTCCAGAAATAGTGCGGGTGGATCTTGTAGGCGATGTAGCCCTCGTTCTTGCAGGCCAGCGCATGCTCGGCATAGACGTGCGGCTTGCCGATATTGGGGTAGGTCGAGGCATAGGCCTTCACCTTCTCGCGCCCGGCGCCGCCCATCAGCTTGTAGACCGGCAGGTTGGCATAGCGGCCGGCAAGGTCCCACAGCGCGTTGTCGATCACCGAGGCGACATTCTCCTGGACGTTGGCGACCCACATCCACTTCCAGATCATCTCGCGATCCATCGGATCCTGCCCGACCAGCAGATCCTTGATGCGCCAAAGGATCTGCTGCTGGTCGACGACGTTGAGGCCCTCATTGTCGCCGTGCGAACCGCCACCGAAATAGTGCCCGACGACGCCTTCGTCGGTATGGATGGTGAGCACCGTCTGCATCATCTGCGTGTTGGGCAAAGGCAGCGCGTGGCCGACATCCCAGCGGTCGGCATAGGTGCGGAACGTCTTGATGGTGATGTCCGAGATCTTCACGGCACAAATTCCTTGGGTCGGGTGATAACTGGTTTCATTCGTAGGCGTCGCCGCCACGCAGGCGATCGAGCAGGACTGCGGCGAGCAGCAGCAGGCCGACAATGATGTTTACGTAGTAGGGGCTGATGCGCCCCAGATCGAGAATGTTGGCGACGCCCGCCACCGCAAGCAGGCCAAGCGCTCCACCGACCGGGTTGCCGACGCCGCCGCGCAGGATCGAATAGCCGCCGATCATCAGCGCCGCATAGACCTGGAACTCGAGCCCCAGGCCCGTCGCGCCGGCGGCGCTGCCGAGCTGGCCGACATAAATCATGCCACCCAGCCCGCCGCCGACCGCACTCAGCAGCAGGGCCGCGGTGCGGACGCCCCTGACCGAAATCCCCGCGCGTGCCGCCGCACGGTCGTCGCCGCCCACCGCCTGCACATGCCGGCCGACCCGCGTCTTGGTGACGACGACCGCGGCAATCAGGGTCAGCACGATGGCGAGGAGGAAGAACAGCGGCAGGCCGAACAGCTGCTGGTTGATCAGGGTGAAGAAATCGATGTCGAAAGCCGGGATCATTCGCTGGTTGCCGCACAATACCCAGGTGATGCCGCGCAGCGCGGTGAGCATGCCGAGCGTCGCCGCGATCGGGTCGGCACCGAACCGGACGATCGCCAGGGCATTGAGGCCACCGATCACCAGGCAGATTGACAGCGTGGCACCCGCGGCTGGCCAGAGGCCCCAGCCATGGGTGATGAGCCAGGCAAAGATCGCCGCCGAAATCCCGACGATCGAGCCGATCGACAGGTCGACCACGCCGGCCAGCAGGGCGAAGCCCGAGAACGCTCCGACGATCAGCGGCACGATGAGGAAGCTGCCGATGATCGAGACGTTGCCAAAGGAGACGAACTTCGGCCCGATCCAGATCAGCCCGACGGCGATCACCGCGATGAAGGTGAAGGCGATGCTCGCTACCGAACCGGTCAGGGCGGCGCGGAGGGGATGATGCGGCAAGTGTCCGGGCAGCGTGCGGCTCGCGGCAGTGGTATCGGTCATGGCGTGCCCCTCCGCGCCCGATAGCCGTCGATGGCCACGGCGATCATCAGCAGAATGCCCTGGAAGATGGATTGGGTGTCGGACGAGAGCCCGAAGAAGACCAGCGAAGTCGGGATCGTCGACAAGAACCCGACACTGAGGAGCAACATCCAGAAACTGCCACGCCCGCCGGCAAGCGAGATCCCGGCGAGGATGACGGCGGCGATGACGTTGAGCTGCATGGTGCTCGCGGAACTGGGATTGAACGGGCCCGCCGCCGAGGCGAACAGCACCGCGGCGAAGCCGACGAAGCCACCGGCCGCCATGAAGGTGGCGAAACGGGTTTTCTTCAGCGAGATGCCGCGCGCTTGCGCAGCGAACCGGTTGCCGCCAACGGCGGTGATGCGGCGCCCGTAGCGGGTGTAGCGCATCAGGAACCCGACGATGATGATCAGCACCAGCATCGGCCACCAGATCACCGGCAAGCCCAGGAAGCTGGCGCGGCCCATGTGGTAGATTTCGCTGCCGTTGGGCACCTGCGCGAGCTGGAAGACGAGGTAAAGTGCCGCGAGGCCGATGAAATTGGTGGCCAGCGTCACGATCACCGGGTTGAGCTTGGCGAGGACGACGATGGTGGCGTTGAACGCGCCCCATACCATGCCGACCAGCACCGCGCCGACAAACACCAGTGGTAGCGGCAGGCCGGCTTCCGACAGGCGGACTGCAATGAGGCTGGTGAGGATAAGGCAAGCGGGCTGGCTCAGATCGATGAAGCCTCCAGAGATGCCGATAATGCCCTGGCCGATGGCCAGCACGCCGACGATCGACATGGTGAAGGCGATGGCGAGCACGGTCTGGTGTGCGAAGAAATCCGGCCGGTAGAGACCGGTGGCAGCGATCAGCAACGCCCATACAGCCACCAGCGTGATCGCAGTCCCCCAGCCCTGGAAGCGGACCGCGAGCGGGGTCGCGGTGGGCGTAGCATCGATGGCTTGGTCCGTGGACATGGGCGCTTCCTGAGGGCGGCTGACAGATCAAGGCAAACAGCCGGCAATCTGGGATCGCCGGCTGCCGCTCAGATCAAACTTACTTGTTGAGGCAGAACAGGTCGTATTCCGTCGTCCCCGCAGGAGCCGCGAGCAGTTGCGCGACGCGTTCCGGCATGTCCGGCACGGCCTTGGCCTGCTCGGCCGAGACCGGGCACGGCTGGACCTTCGATGCCGGATCGCCAGCATCGGCCTTGAGGGCAACTTCCTTGCCTTCGGCGATCGGCCCGATCACGTCCTTGATGGCGTACACGGCGTAGCCTTCAAGGAAGTAGAACACCGAACCGGCAAGATGCGGGTTGACGTTGTCACCGGTGATGAAGGCGCCGTCCTGGCCCCAGCCGATGACTTCATCGGCACGACCAAGCTGCTCGGCGGCATTGATCAGGCCGAGCACGCCGCCGTCGTTGATGCCGACCACCGCCATCTTCACGGCATTGGGGTTTGCAGCAAGCAGGTCGCGGGCGGCCGGCAGTGCGACGGCGGCGTCACCGCTGCCCTCGAATGAGATGTACTTTTCCGCCGGAATGTCGGGGCAGATGTTCTTGACGCCGGTCCGCATGCCGCCGGTGCGCCACTCGTTGACGATGCCGGCGCCGGCACCTTCAGACGAGATCACCAGGTCGGGTTCGCAGTTCCACTTTTCCTTCATGATCTTGCCGAGCTGCTCGCCACCCGCGATGCCTGCTGCAAGGTTGTCGATGCCGACGAAGTACATGCCGGGGTCGGCGATGTCGTAGGTGACGATGGGGATGTTGGCGGCTTTCATCACGGCGCTGATGGCCGGATTGGTCGAGGGCTGGCCGTTGAACTGGATCGCAGCGTCGACGCCTTCCTGCACCATGATCTGGGCGTTCTTCAGCGCCGTCGCCGGATCATTGTTGTTGGAGAGCTCGACATAGTCCCAGCCCATTTTCTCGGCCAGCGCCCGGGCGACGTCGCCCTGGGCCTTCATCCATTCACAGCAGGTGTTGCCACCCACCATCATGCCGAGCTTGAACTTGTCCTGGGCTTCCGCGACACCGGCGAGGCCGATGAGCACGGGAACCGATAGCGCCATCAAGGCGAATGCACGTACTGAGTTGCGCAAGATAGGTCTCCTCCCTTTGCGAACGTAGTCTGATGGCCTCGAGGCTTTGCCTCAGGCCGCAACCTCTGCGGCGCGCGCTTCGGGCGAGTCGCCCGGAATGGCGCCGGTAATCAAACCGACGATCTCGCTGACCTCGGTGTCCTTGACGGTGCGGGTGGCGATGGAACGGCCGAGCCGCATCACCGTGATGCGATCGGCAACGCTCATCAGCTGCTGCATGTTGTGGCTGACGATGATCACCGAGACGTCGTGCTGGCGCAGGTCGCGGATCACCTCGAGCACCTGGCCGGTCTCGCGCACCCCGAGCGCCGCGGTCGGCTCGTCGAGGATGACGATGCGGCGGCCCCAGAGCAGCGCCCGGGCAATGGCGAGGCACTGACGCTGGCCGCCCGACATGCCCTTCACCGAGACGTTGATCGAGGGGATTTTTACCTTGAGCATGTCCAGCACTTCGCGGGCCCGCTCACGCATCCGGCGGTCGTCGACGAGGTTGAACAGCCGGGCCAGCGGGTTCTTCGAAAGCTCCTCGCGGCCGAGATAGACGTTCTGGTAGGCCGACATGGTGTCGACCAGCGCCAGGTCCTGGTAGACCGTCTCGATCCCCGCATCCATGGCGTCCTGGGCGCGCTTCAGCACCACCGGCTTACCATCGATGACGATATCGCCGCCCGACGGCGTGACGATGCCGGAGAGGATTTTCAGGAGCGTCGACTTGCCGGCGCCGTTGTCGCCCACCAGCCCCACGACTTCGCGCGGCCTCAAGCTCAGTGACGCATCGGCGAGCGCCACCACTGCACCGAAATGCCGCGAAATGTTGCGTGCCTCAAGGACAGGCGAGAGCGCCTCGTCACTCATGAGCTTCCTCCCGATCGCCCGTCGTACGTTCCGTATCTGGAACGGGCGTTTCATATTAGGGACAGCTAAGCGCCGGTGCCGGTGGTTGTCAACGGGGCGCGGGATTCGACTTGCGGATGAGGCATGACAGCCGTGGAGTTGTCCGGCCGTCAGGTTGGCGCTAGCATCGGAGTGGGTGAGCGAGTGAGCTGGAGTGTAAGATGCCCAGTCCGTCCAATGCGCGCTACGAAGTCACAGCCTACATTATTGCTGCCGTTGTCATCGCCACGCTGGTCGGCGCAGTGGTCGGCGCCATGTTTGCCGATAACGACGCCGGCCGCGCCTCGGTCGGCATCGTCGCCGCGTTCTGTGCGGTAGCGGTCGAGATCGTCGTCCGGCGTTATCTTGGCGAGGCGTTGCCGCAATTCTTCCTATCCAACCGCGAACGCCATGCGCCGCTCTCGGTCTGGGTCGGCGCCTTCGTCACCGCCGTCGCGGCCGGCCTCGCCACCAGCAGCATCGGCCAGCTGATGGGTATCACGGACAGCATGATGATCGGATTGCTGGCAGGCCTGTTCGCCGGGCTGATCGCCTCGGTGCTGGTGGTGCTGCACGATCACGAGGCAAATAGCGAATGGCGAATCGCGAGTAGGGAGTAGCGGACGTTCCCGCTATTCCTTCCACCCCTATTCGCTACTCGCTATTCGCAACTCGCTCGACGGTGCTACGTCGTCAGCACCCGGTGCAACACGCCCTGCAGGTGCCGGTCAAGCCCGTCGCAGGCGGCTTCGACGTCGCCGGCCTTCAGCGCGTCGATGATCACCACATGCTCCTCCATCGAGGTCACTGTGTTGGCCGGGCCGACCGCGTTGAGGTTGTGCAGGCGCAACAGGTACATTTTCTGGGTCAGCCGCGCATAGTTGACCCTGATCTGGTCATTGTCGAAGGCGGCGACGAAGGTGTCGTGGAACTTCCGCTCGAGCAGTTTTACCGGCACGCGGTAGCGTTCCATGTCGTTGGTCTGGCGGACGAAATCGATGATCCCAAGATGCTCCGCGCGCATAGCGTCGATCCAGGCCGGGGTCACGGTCTGCGCGAATTTTCGCAAGCCCTCGCGCTCGAGCAGGCCGCGGAACTGGAAGCAGTTCCCGACGAACTTCACATCCGGATAGAAGATGGTGATCCCCACCTTGCGGCGGACGGTGATCAGCCCCTCAGCCTCGAGCAGCGTCGTCGTTTCGCGCATCGGCGACAGCGACAGGCCCAGCACCTTGCACAGCTCATCCTGCGTCAGGGTCTGGCCGAGCTTCAGCCGGCCGTCGATGAGAGCGTCAAAGAACGCGGCGTAACCGGCATTCTCGATTTCACCCCTCATCCTTTTCTCCTAACCAATGGCGCATTGACAGCTGTTCGAGCCCCATAATACGCTCTTAATAGCGCTAATAAATATATTTAAAAGCCAGCGCTGCGAGAAAACTGTGAGCGACCGGGCCGTCTGGGCTCTTCTCGCTCCGACTCAATCGGGACCCGCGGGGAGGCGGCGACACCGAAGGTTTGATCGCCCCGGGCGATCAGTCCGGCACGTCGCTGCAATCGCCAAGCCGCAAACGAGCTCATCTTGGAGGAGAGCCCATGACCAAATCATCCGACACCCAGAAGCCGACCGGCTGGTCGCGCCGCCGCGTGCTGAAGACCGCGGCGAGCGGCCTGGCGCTGGCTGCCGCCAGCAGCTTCCCGATGCCCGCCATCGCGCAGGGCAAGAAGCTCACCTACTGGGGTGGCCTGATCTTCTCGGACGACGCCAATAAGCTGCTGACCGACACTATCAACGCCTGGGGCGCGGCCAATGGCGTCGCCACCGAAGTGGTGATGATCAACCAGAACGAGACCACTCAGAAGGTCTCGGCGGCGGTCTCGTCCAACACCATGCCCGATGCCCTCGACATGGGCCTCGGCCTCGCCCGGCTGCTGGCCCGGCAGAGCCAGTTCTCCGATGTCGGCGATCTCTACAAGAAGATCGGCGACGCGCAGGGCGGCTGGTTCTCCGGCCCCGATACGGCAACCGACCTCACCGCCGATGGCGGCATCGCGCGTGTCGGCATTCCGTTCGGCGTCAACGGCAACCTGCTGCTGCGGCGCAAGGACCTGCTCGAGCCGGCCGGCTTCACCGAGGCGCCCAAGACCTGGGACGAACTGGTGACGCAGGCCGAAGCCATCAACAAGGCCCCGGTTTCCGGGCTCGGCCTCGCCCTCTCCAATGTCGGCGACGCCAACCTGCAGGTCGCGGTGCTGCAGTCGTTCGGCGGCCGCATCGCCGATGACGCGGGCAAGAAAGTAACGATCGACTCGCCCGAAACGCGGCTGTGGCTCACCTGGCTGAAGAACGCCTGGGACAAGGGCCTGTTCTCGCCCGGCAATACCACCTGGGACGGCGCTGGCGACAACCAGGCCTATCTCTCGGGCCAGGCCGGCTTCATCGCCAACACCGGTTCGGTCGGTATCGCGGCGCGGAAAGACGATCCGGAGCTGTTCGAAGCCAGCGCCTTCTCGCCGCTGCCGGGCGGACCCAAGGGCATCATCTCGCCGATTGACGTGCAGGTGCGCGCCATCACCAAGGCAAGCCCGGTGCAGGACGAGGCCAAGGCGCTGCTCGAGCACCTCTCGAGCCCCGAGTACATGAACGCCTATTTCAACGTGGCGATCTACGGCCCGGTGCTGGCAAACCAGGAAAAGCTGCAGGCGTTCGACGGCACCAACACCATCCTTGTCGGCCTGCTCGGCCTCGCCAAGAACGGCACGGCCCCGGCTTACCCGGATGTCAACAATGCCGCGTTCGCCGATCTCGGCTCCAACTTCCTGATCCCCAAGCTCGCCCAGCGCGTGGTGGTGGATGGCTGGGACTTCGACAAGGCGATCGCCGAAGCGCAGACCCAGGGCCAGGCGATCTACGACAAGTACTGATCCCAAGTTCCTCCCTGCCGCGGATGGTTCCTCCCGGGGCCATCCGCGGATGTTTTTGGAAGGATGTTTTGATTGAACGATCCGCGCGCTTGGCACCGACCATGACCATTGCCACCCAAAATTCAGCCCCCCGCCGCCGCTTCGGTGGTGGCTTCAAGCTCAAGCTGTTCGCCTATGCGCTGGTCGCACCGGTGGTGTTGCTCATTCTCGGGCTCGTCGCCTACCCGTTCCTGTTCGCCATCTGGGTGTCGTTCACCGACATGGTGATCGGCAGCACCGGCAACTTTATCGGCTTCAAGAATTTCGAGTATCTGGCGGGCACGGCGACCTTCTGGGCGGCGATCCGCAACACGATCACCATCGTCCTCGTCTCGGACGTGTTGAAGCTCCTGATCGGCCTCGGCCTCGCGCTGCTGGTGCACCAGAACCTGCCTGGCCGCGGCATCTTCCGTTCGTTCCTGATGCTGCCCTGGGCCATGCCGGCGTTCGTCGCCTTCCTCACCTGGCGCGTGCTGTACCAGCCGATCGGCGGCGGCATTAATCTGATCCTCAATCAGACCGGGCTCTACGCCGGCACCGTCGACTGGCTCGGCACCCGCAATACCGCCATGGCTTCGGTGATCATCGCCTCGGTGTGGCGCGGTTTTCCGTTCTGGTTCATCTCGATCCTCGCGGCACTGCAATCGGTGCCGAAAGAACTGTACGAAGCGGCGATCGTCGATGGCGCCAATACCTGGCAGCGCTTCTGGAACGTCACCATTCCATCGATCCTGCCGGTAATCATCGTCACCACACTGCTGAGCTCGATCTGGACCGCCAATGGCTTCGAGCACGTCTGGCTGTTGACCGCCGGTGGCCCGTCGGACGCCACCATGGTGTTCCCGGTGCTGGCCTTTTTCGGCATGCAGACGCAGCGCATCGGCGAGGCGGCGGCGGTGTCGGTCTACATGCTGCCGGTGCTGGCCATCCTCGTGATCTTTGCCACTTCGCTGATGATGCGGAGGGAGGAATAATGGCCAGTCTCGCCGAAATCGCCAGTGCGGCGCCGACCAATGCCGGCGCCTCGGCGCGTCGCCGGTTCCTGATCGCCCGGCTGCTGAGCTATGCCGCGTTGATCGTCGCGGTCATCCTTGTGCTGTTCCCGGTTTACTGGATGCTGGCGACGTCGCTCAAACTGCCACGCGACATCCTGCGTGTGCCATCGCTATGGCCGTCCCGCTTCAGCCTCGCCAACTTCGAGAAGCTCCTCGCCGACGGGCAGTTCCTGCTGTCGATCCGCAACAGCTTCATCGTCGCCTCGACCGTCACTGTCATTTCGGTGATCATCTCGTCGTTCGCCGCCTATTCGATGGTGCGATTCCGCTACCGCTTCCGTGGCGTCATCGGCCGGTTGATCCTGTTCGCCTATCTGACGCCGGGCTCGCTGCTGTTCATTCCGCTGTCGATCGTCATGGCGCAGCTGAAGCTCGGCAACTCGCTGCAGGGCCTGATCCTCGTCTACCTCACCTTCTCGCTGCCGCTCTCTACCTGGCTGCTGCAGGGCTATTTCCGCGGCGTGCCGCGGGAGCTCGAGGAACAGGGGATGATCGATGGGCTGACTCGCTTCGGTGCACTGTTACGCATCACCCTGCCGCTGTCGGCGCCTGGCCTCGCGGCGGTCGCCATCTTCACCTTCACCGGGGCCTGGAACGAGCTGTTGTTCGCGCTGGTGCTGACCACCTCGGAAAGCGTGCGCACCGCGCCGCTCGCCCTCAACTATCTCATCACCTCCGACGTCTTGCCCTGGGGGCCGCTGATGGCCGGTGCGGCCATCTCGTCGGTGCCGCTGATGATCCTCTATTTCGTTGCCCAACGCTTCATGGTGGCGGGCATGACCGAGGGATCGGTCAAAGGATGAACGCGACAAACTTGCCACCACCACAGGGTCATTCCCGCGAAAGCGGGAAACTCTGTTTGGCGCTACGAGCGGGATCGCGAGCAAAGAAAACGGAGATCCCCGCTTTCGCGGGGATGACCCGGTGATAGTCACGAACTGAAGTTCAGAACGGAAAGAACACGATGGGTATCAGAGTTGCGGTCGGCCAGTTCCACGAACTGAGCGAGGAAAGGCTCCGCTTCGCGGCGCAGATCGGCGCCACCGGGTTGCAGATGAACAACCCGACGCTGCCGGGCGACAATCGCTGGGAGCAAAAGGACGTCAGGGCGCTGGTCGACCAGGTGGAAGCAGCCGGCCTGAAGTTCGAAGCGATCGAGAACGTCCCCACGCATTTCTACCACAAGGCGATGATGGGGCTTGAAGGCCGCGACGAGCAGATCGAGAATTATCAGGCGACGATCCGCGCCGTGGCGCGCGCCGGCATCCCGGTGCTGGGGCTGCATTTCATGCCCAACTCGGTGTGGACGACGAAGCGCGACGCCGCGACCCGCGGCGGCGCCGTGGCCCGCCAGTTCGACATGGCGGTAGTCGAAGCCAATATCGACAATCTCGAGCTGCTGCGCTCGTTCATGCCGACGACGCTCGGCCGTGCCTCCTCGATGCCGCTGTTCGGCAAGGACGGCCCGCTGATCACCGAAGACCAGATGTGGAGCAACTACGAGTACTTCATGAAGGCGGTGCTGCCGGTGGCCGAAGAGGAAGGCCTGAAGCTGGCGCTGCACCCCGACGATCCGCCGGTGCCGATGCTGGGCGGTGTGGCGCGGCTGTTCTACAAGCCGGAGAATTTCAGACGCGCCTATGACCTGGTCGGCCGCTCGGACGCCTGGTCGCTCGATCTCTGCCTCGGCTGCTGCTCGGAGATGGAAGGCGGCAAAGCCAACGTCAACGAGATGATCGAGTATTTCGCGCCCAAGGGCCGGATCTCCTACATCCACTTCCGCGACGTGAAGGGTTCGGTACCGAACTTCGTCGAGTGCTTCATCGGCGACGGCAATTTCGACCCGGCCGAAGTCATCGTGCTGCTCGCCAAGAACGGCTTCGATGGCTTCCTGCTCGACGACCACGTGCCCAAGATGGACGGCGACAGCGACTGGAACCACCGCGGCCGCTCGCACGCCATCGGCTACATGCAGGGCTTGATCCGGATGGCGGAGTTTTTGGGCAAGGCGTAAGGCCCACCGGCCGTCTCGACATCGAGCGCGCTTCGCCCCCCCTCCCAACCTCCCCCGTCAAGGGGCAGGTGCCGGGCGGTGTATCGGGCACGTCCAAGCCAAAAGCGCCGGCCCCACCTCCCCCTGGACGGGGGATCGAGCCGCAGCGAAACCCGCTCCCCCACGGGCTCCAACACCCAGGTAAGCGTCGTACTGCTGCGGCTCACCGCACCTGGAACTTTACCAGATGCGGATGAGTCCAAGTTACAAGGCAAGCGAAGCTTGGGAGCGAAGCGAGCTAGCGCAGCTCGGAGGGGGTGCGAAGCGGGCGCTGTGACAAGGCCGTCACCTCTCGCCTACTGCCCGGCCCGCGAAAACCCCGGATGACCGATGATCGGGTTGGCGAAGGCCGTCGCCATGTCGAGCGCCCGCCGCGCGTCGAACGCTGTGTGCGTCATCAGCCCATAGCGGAAACGGTGCCGGCCCGGCTGCACCAGGGGGAAGTTGGTGTTCCAGTAGTTGTTCATCGGCCAGGCGAGCAGCAGCGGATCTGCACTTCGCGGGATCGTCTCGAGCGGTGGGCCGAAATGGAAATCACCGGCCATGCCCAGCGGCGCGTCCGGGCAGAACAGCGTGGCGCTGCGGTTGCCGTTGTGGATGGTCATGAACGATTCCGCCGTGAACCAGTTGCGGCAGGCGCCAGGCAGTTGCTCGGCGTCGAGTTCGACCGGCAGGCCGGCGGTGTCGAAATGGCAGCACCAGCCGGCGGCAAGGCTTAGCGGCACGACAAAATAGATGCCCTCGGGTTCGGCATAAGCGAGCTTGTCGATCTCGCATTCGATGGCGATGACCGGCGTATCCGCCCTGAGCGTGATGCGCTGGGTCAGCCCGTTGGTGCCCGGCGCCGCGAAGCGCCGTTCCAGCGTCATGTTACCGGCGGTGCGGGTGACGCTGCAGCCGAGCGGCTGCGTCGCCCGCTCACGCACCGCCCGCCACGGTTTCCAGCAGGTGCGGTCGACCTTTTCATGGTCAAGGTTGCGCTCGTAATAGGCATTGCGACTGCCATCGATCAGGGCGTCCGGGCGCTCGCGCACGAAATCGAACAGCTCGTACTCGCCGCCGGCGGGCACCACGTCCCAACCAAACTTCATGTCGAACAAACCGAGGATCCGCCCATTGCTGGGATCGTAGGTCAGCCGGTGCGTGGGGGACTCGATCACCGCGTCGCCGCTGCGGGCGGTGGAGAGCAGCGCGTTGTTGAACGCCTGCACCGTCTCGGCCTCACGATGATCCTCGTGCATCAGGCCTGGATGATCGGCGGCCGGCAGCAGCTCAGACAATGGCACGCGCAGTACACCATGCGGCGGCAGCTCGAGCGGGCCGCAGACATCCACCGCCCCTGATGGTTCCGACTTCAACCGTTCCGCCCTGAGGCGCGGGCCGGGTCGCCGCCAGTCCCTCGGCACCTCGACATACTCGCGGCGCAGCAGTGGCGACGGGTTGACGAAGACCACGTGATCCGGCGCGACATCGGAATGGGCCGGGTTGCCGGCTGTGGCATCGAGCTGGTCGACCAGCAGGTACCGCGCCAGCTCGCCGGCCTCGACCACCGGCGCAGCTTTGAGCTGGTCCTGAATGGCGCCGGGCTCGGTCTGCCCGAGGGTGTCCCAATAGCCCCAGGTGTGCTCGTCGAACAGATCGAGCAGCTCGCGGGCGCGCGTCTCCACGCGTTGCACTGATGGCGCCGGCGGCGAGCTCCGCAGTCGTGCTGCCGTCGCCAACATGTGCTTGGCACGGCGCGAACGGGAGACGGCGGCGGCCGTACTGGCGGCGCCAAAGTTCCAGTAGTCGGTCCAGTCGCCCGACAGCAATGGCAGTTCGGCGGCGGGGATCGCCTTGATGCGCTCGGCCAGGTCCTCGCTGGTGACGTAGCGGATCGGCGGCTCGCTCCCCGCCTCGTTCCACTGCCGGATCAGTTTCGCGACCGCCGGATTGGGCGGGGCGTTGTCCCACATCTCAGGGGGCGCCGTGGTGGTGAGATAGAGGAAATCGTGCGGGTAGCCGATGCTCTCGAGATGTTCGAGATACTGGCCGAGCCCACGCTGCATGGCGTCGAGCGAGCGCTCCCAAGTGAGGAGGATCTGGTCGAACATGGTGTAGTGATTGCCGTTCATCACCCTCAATTCGCGTCCGCTCGGTGACTGCCAGCGAAACACGCCCGGACGCGGCGTGACGATTCCGCCCAGGTGCCGGTTGACCGCCATGATGAACAGCTCGACGCCATGGTCGAGCAGCAGGTCGGCCAGCGGCCAGGGGACACCGGTGACGTCGTGCTGCAGCGCGGTGTTGATGCGTGCCCCGAAACGCTGCCGTAACGCCGCGACCGGCGCGAGCTGCCGCCGCAGCTGCTCGGCCGAGTTGAGCGGCGTCAGGTTGTATTGCAGCGCCCCGATGGCGAGCCGCCCAGCGCGGACGAAGCGATGAAAACGCTGCTGGTCACTATCACTGGCGGTCTCGAGCCAGCGGGTAACCGGCGCGGTGACCTCGCAGGTCCATTTGGGGCGCTGCGCTTCCGGCCAGTCAGCCGTCTCTTCCAACAGGTCGAGCGCCTGGTCGATATATTCCCGATGCAGCTCCCACACCACCGGCTGGGTATGGGTATAACCGACGTCGAGGTGGCTGTGATGAAGAATCAGGATTTCCTTGAGCTGCATCGGCGTACCATGCTTGTTGGCCTAGTATACCAGTAGTGCGGTGCGGCGGTCTGTTCAATGGGTGGAAGTCGCACCTATGCGGCCCGCTAGGAACCAGCTTCACCTGCGATCCCGCGGCGGCCAGGGCTGGAAGAGGTGCTGACCATATGGTGGGCGGTCGAAAAGTGGCTTACCAGTTACGCGGCAAAGACTGTCGGGGGGTTGGGATGAAGAAGGTCGTTTGGGTCAAATTCGGTTGGTCGGATTATTATCGCGGCGGTGTGGTTGACGGGAATTTTGGCTGGCTGAAGGAGGCGAAGGGAAGCAGCTCCGAAGGGCGAGGACACGAGGCCTTCAATTTCATGCCTTTCGACGGCACCTACTATTGCTATGTACCGCCTCAAACGAAAGAATATGCACCGTGGAACGAGGACAACGAGGGTTGGACCGTCATTTGCCTAGCCAAGAACCCTCGGTACGCCGGCATACACATAGTCGGCTGGTACGAGAACGCTACGCTTCTAGGTCAATGGCAGAAGCCGCCGGGCAACCATTCAGACGACGTCGGCGGCGCGACCTCCGCGTATGAGTGGTCCTACTGCATCCGAAGTAAGTCTGCCTTCTTCATTCCGCCATCGGATAGGACGCTCCCGTTCTCCGACCCTTCCATTAGGCAGGGCAAGTTCTCCTTCCTTTCAGGGCCCTCCGTTGAGACGACTTCGCGTAAGGCTCGCGTTCTAGCGATGCTGGAGGAGCGACTAGCAAAGTTACGCGGCGTAGCTGTTCACAATCCAAGTGAAGAGCGAGAGCCTGACCCAGAACTCGATGCCGTCGACCCGCTCAAGGGATTCGGGACACCCGAGCATCGCAAGAAAGTCGAGAAGGCGGCCGAGGAGGCGGTAGTCGCCTACTACCGCGACAGAGGGTATAGGCATTTCGAGGACAAAACGAAGATCAAGTGCGGGCACGACTTCGTTTTTCGCAATGGAACTGAAGCGTTGCACGTCGAGGTAAAAGGCACATCGAGCAATAACCCAAGCTTCTTCCTAACCCGTAATGAGCATGCCGCCGGATACCAAGCTGACCCAGCTTGGCGACTCGCCATGGTCACTAATGCTCTCTCAGAGCCGACAGTCACGATCTTCGACAAGAAAGGTCTCAGCGACACGTTCGACATGACGCCATACGTCTTCTTGGGCCGGCCGATCGTCGTGCCGTAGTCCCTACCACCGGGGTAAGTAAGGTTCTCGCCGGTCTTCTTGGCTTGGTTGGGCAGCCATACCAAAAGGGCGCCACATGGGCGCCCTTCTCGTTTCGACCAGTCGCGGGCCTCAGTGGCTGGGGCTCGGCGGCAGGCCCTTGGCCTTGCGCCAGGCCTGGTATTCTTCTTCGGCATCGGGGTGCAGCGGGTAGTAGCGGCGGAGCGATTCACCGGCGGTGAGCTTTTCGCGGCTGAACACTTCCCACTCGGCGTGTTTCTTGGAATCCTCGATGACCTTTTCGGCCATCGACTGCGGCAACACCACGACGCCATCGTCATCGGCCATGATGATGTCGCCCGGGATCACCATGACGCCACCGCAGGAGATCGGCACGTTGACTGCCGCCGGCCAGATCGAGACCTGGACGTGATAGTTCGGGGTCCAGCCGCGCATCCAGATGGCGAGATCGAGCTTGTCGACGTTGGGCTTGTCGCGCATCACGCCATCGATGACGATGCCGGCGCCTTTGCGGCCCTTGAAGTAGGTCGACATCATGTCGCCGAAGACGCCCGAGCTCAGGTCGCCGCGGGCATCGACCACGACCACGTCGTTCTCTTCGACCTCATAGAGGACGTGGCGATGCAGCTGCTTTTCGGGGTCCGAGTATTCGCCTTCGCTGAACAGATCCGGGCGCTGCGGCATGAACTGCAGCGTCAGCGCCGTGCCGACGATGGACTTGCCCTTATACTGGCTGACCGGGCCGACCATGTGCGGGTTGCGGAAGCCGGAATGGCCGAGCGAGCCGGCGACGGTGGCGGTGCCGATATCCTTCAGCGCGGCGATGACGTCCTTGCTCGGACGCTTGAACGCCGGGATCGGGCTTTGCATGATGTGGACCATAAATATCTCCTCCAGATGAGTTTCGGGTCTACCAGTTCGTAACCGAACCGTCGCGGCGCTTCAGGTGGGGCGCCTCCCAGAACTTGAAGCTGTCCTTGTCGAGCAGCTTTTCGTTGATCTCGATGCCGAGCCCCGGCGCGTCCGGCACCCGGAATACCGCGCCATCGAGCAGCGGCATGGTGGGGAACAGCTCCCCTGTGGGCGTGCCGGCATAGAGGTCGGTGGCGTTGGCGCGTACTTCGAGCGCGAAGAAGTTCGGCGTCGCCGCCGAGAAGTGAATGGTCGCCGCGGTGCAGATCGGGCCGAGCGGGTTGTGCGGCATCAGGTCGACATAATGCGCCTCGGACCAGCCGGCGACCTTCATCGCCTCGGTGAAGCCGCCGACATTGCAGAGGTCGAGCCGGTTATACTGATGGATGCCGCGCTCGATATAGGGCAGAAACTGCCACTTTGAGGAGAATTCCTCGCCGATGGCGAAGGGCACGTCGGTGAGTTTCCGGAGGTTCTCATAAGCCTCCGGGGTCTCGTCGCGGATCGGCTCCTCGAGGAAATCGAGGGTGCCGGAAGGCATTTTCTGGCAGAAGCTCGCGGTCTCGGCGACGCTCAGCCGGTGGTGGTAATCGATGCCCAGCACCACGTCTTCGCCCAGCGCCTCGCGCGCCTTCACCAGGAATTTCGCGGTCTTGCCGATCGACTCGCGCGGCTCGAAAATCCCTTGCGCGTCGTTCCATTCGGCGGGGAAGAAGCGGATGGTGGACCAGCCGCGGGCCATCAGCTTTTTCGCGTCCTCGATGGTCTCGTCGCCGCTGATCGAACCGGTCGAGGCGAAGGTCGGGATGACGTTGCGGTGCTTGCCGCCGAGGAGTTCGTAGACCGGCACGCCGAGCGCCTTGCCCTTGATGTCGTAGAGCGCGATGTCGAGCGCCGACTGCGCCGCGGTGAGCACCCGCCCGCCCTCAAAGTACTGGCTGCGGTACATTTCCTGCCACAGCGCGCCGATCTGCATCGGGTCGCGCCCGACGAGGAACTGCGCGTAGTGTTCAAGCGCCCCGACCACCGCCTTCTCGCGGCCACTGAGCCCGCTTTCGCCCCAGCCGAAAATGCCCGCATCGGTTTCGATCTTGACGATCAGCTGGTTGCGATGGCCGACCCAGACCGGGAACGGCTTGATGGCGGTGATCTTCACTGTTGGTTCCTCACCAGCTGGTCATGGCGCCGTCTTCGAGACGGGCGATCGGCAGGTAAGCCTGCTTGTAGGGGTATTTGGCAGCGAGACTTTCGTCGAAATCGACGCCGTGACCCGGTACTTCGCCCGGCTGCAGGTAGCCACGGTCATACGACCAGGCGCATTTGAACACGTCGAACATTTGCTCGGTGTAGCTGGCGAATTCCTGGATGCCGAAATTCGGGATCGCCACGTCGAGATGGATGTTGCAGCCCATGGCGATGGGCGAGACGTCCTGCGGACCGTGGCAGGCTGACTTCACGTGGTAGATCGCCGCGAGGTCGAAGATCTTCTTGATGCCGGTGACACCGCCCGCATGGGTCGAGGTGACGCGCGCATAATCGATCAGTTGCTCGGTGATCAGCGTGTGGGTGTCATAGATCGAATTGAACACCTCGCCCACCGCGAGCGGTTGTGTGGTGTGCTGGCGGATAATGCGGAAGCCCTCCTGCAGTTCGGCCGGGATGGCGTCCTCAAGCCAGAACAGCCGGTAGGGTTCGAGGTCCTTGCCGAGGCGGGCGGCTTCGATCGGGGTCAGGCGGTGATGCACATCGTGCAACAGGTGCACGTCCCAGCCCACCGCGTCGCGCACTTTCTCGAACAGCTTTGGCACCAGTGGCAGGTACTTGTGCGTCGCCCAGACTTCCTCGTGCGGCACGATGGCGCCGCGGCCCTTCAGCGCCGCCGTATCGGTGGAATCGCCGGTGCCGTAGATCGGCGGCAGGCCGGGGATGGCGACCTGGGCGCGGATCGCCTCGACGCCGGTTTCCTTGATGGCGAGAACGCGCTCGACCACCTCGGAGATCTCGAGGCCGGAGGCGTGGCGGTAGACCATCACCTTGTCGCGCGAGCGGCCGCCGAGCAGCTGGTAGAGCGGCAGGCCGGCGACTTTGGCCTTGATGTCCCACAGCGCCATGTCGATGGCCGAAATCGCCGCCATGGTGATCGGGCCACGACGCCAGTAGGCGCCCTTGTAGAGATACTGCCAGATATCCTCGGTGCGCAGCGGATCCATACCGATCAGCGCCGGGGCGACATGATCCTCGAGGTAGCTCGCGACCGACAGCTCGCGGCCGTTCACCGTGCCGTCGCCGATGCCGTAGACGCCCTCGTCGGTGATGATCTTCACGGTGGTGAAGTTCCGCCCGGGCGAGCAGACGATGACCTTGATTTCCTTGATCTTCATTTGACGCTCAGCTCCACGCGTATCAGGACCAGGTCCGGTCCCAGGACATGTCATTGTCCCACTGGTCGGTCGGCTGCCAGATGTCGGTGACACCCGGCTGCAGGTGCTGCCGCAGCAGTTCGTCGTTGACGTCGTCGATGCCGAGGCCCGGCTTGTCGCTGAGCTCGATGAAGCCGTTCCTGACGATCGGACCGTCAAAGCCGGTGACGATGTCATCCCACCACGGCACGTCGACCGAGTGATATTCGAGCGCCAGGAAGTTCTCGGTGGCGGTGGCGATGTGGGCGGCGGCAATGGCGGCGATCGGGCTCTCGGCCATGTGGATGGCCATGGCGATGCCGTGGTCCTGCGCCGCGTCGCCGATCTTCTTGGTTTCGAGGATGCCGCCGGTGGTGAGGATATCGGGGTGGATGACCGAGATGCCGGCGTTGAACAGCGGCTCAAAACCTTCCTTGAGGTAAATGTCCTCGCCGGTGCAGATCGGCACGGAGGTCGCTTCCTGCAGCCGGCGATAGCTCTCCGCATGCTGCCAGGGGATCACGTCCTCGAGCCAGGCCGGGGTGTATTTCTCGATGCGCTGTGCCAGCCGGATACCGTCCTGCAGCGAGATATGGCCGAGATGGTCGATGGCCAGCGGGACTTCCGGCCCGATCACCTCGCGCACTTCGGCAATGTACTGCTCGAGCAGGTCGAGGCCCTTTTCGGAGAAATGCAGGCCAGTGAACGGGTGCATGACGTTCTGCGCGTCGTAGACGAGGTTGCGCGCCTTGCGCTCCTCATTGTTGCTGGCGCGAATGCCGCCGGCGTGCTGCTTGAAGCCTTCGAGTACGCCCGCCGGGCCGACGACGGCGCCGGGGATGTGGGCGATTTCCATCAGGCCCAGGTCCATCTTGAGGAAGGTGAACCCCTTGTCCATGCGCTCCTTCAAGCGCTTGCCCATCTCGGTGCCGCTCGGACGATCGGCGTCGGTATCGCAATAGCAGCGGACCTTGTCGCGGAACTTGCCGCCCAGCATCTGGTAGATCGGTGCGCCATAGGCCTTGCCGGCGAGATCCCAGAGCGCGATCTCGATGGCGGAAACGCCGCCGCCCTGCCGGCCGTGGCCGCCGAACTGCTTGATGCGACGGAACAGCCGATCGACATCGCAGGGGTTCTCGCCGAGCAGGCGGGATTTCAGCATCAGCGCATAGGTGGCGCTGGCGCCGTCGCGCACTTCGCCTAAGCCGACGATGCCCTGGTTGGTATAGATCTTCAGCAGCGCCGAGCGGAACGGCGCGCCGGTGATCTCGGCGACCCGGATATCGGTGATCCGGAGCTCTGACGGGCGGGAACTGGTGTTGACGCGGTTAAGCGCGTCTTCGGCAGGGTTCGAAGTCATTGGGGTGAGGCCTCGGCTGGGGAGCGGTCGCTACCGGGCCGCCCGATGGAAGGACAAATCGGCTGGCGGCGCTACTGGAGCCTGAGCGCCATTTCGGTTTCGCCGTCGAACAGATGCATGCGGTCCTGATCGAACTCGAGGAATACCGGCTCGTCGGGCCTGAGCTGGAAGGTCGGGGCGACGCTGACATTGACCACGGCGCCAGAGACGAAGACCTGGGCGAAGGTAACGTCGCCGGTCGGCTCCACGGTATAGACCTTGCCCGGCACCGAGCCCGGCACCTGAGACTTGTGTACCTTGATGGTCGAGTGGCGGCCGCCCAGCACCACCTTGCTGGATTTGGCGCTCAGCGCCTTCCGGCCATTGGCGTCGGAGAGCGGCATCTCCCAGCCCTCGGGGCCGGTGAGCACCACCCGGCCATCCTTCGATGCAGCGGTCAGCGGCACGAGACTCATGGCGGGCGAGCCGACGAAGCTCGCGACAAACATATTCACCGGGTTGGCGAAGACGTTGGCCGGGCTGTCATATTGCTGCAGGAACCCGCCATTCATCACTGCCATCTTGTCGGACATGGTGACGGCCTCGAGCTGGTCGTGCGTCACGTAGATGATGGTGGCGTTGAGATCCTGGTGGAAACGCTTGATCTCGGAGCGCATCTGCACGCGCAGCTTGGCGTCGAGGTTGGAGAGCGGCTCATCCATCAGGAAGGCACGCGGCTCGCGTACCAGCGCCCGGCCCAGCGCCACGCGCTGCTGCTGGCCGCCCGACAGTTCGCGCGGCTTGCGCTCCAGGAGGTGGACGATATCGAGGGTCTTGGCGGCGGCCTGGACGCGCTTGTCGATCTCCTCTTTGGGAAGTTTGCGCATCTGCAGCGGGAAGGCGAGGTTCTTGTAGACCGACTTCTGCGGGTAGAGCGCATAGTTCTGGAACACCATGGCGATGTCCCGGTCCTTGGGGTCGAGATCGGTGACGTCGCGGTCGCCGATGCTGACAGTGCCGCCCGACATCGGGATGAGGCCGGCGACGAGGTTGAGCGTCGTGGTCTTGCCGCAACCGGAGGGGCCAACCAGGGCGACGAACTCCCCGTCCTCGACGGTCAGCGACACGTGGTTCACGGCGTAGACATCGCCGTAATTCTTGACCACGTCCTTGAGGATAACCTGAGCCATATGGGTTTTCCTTGAGCTTTCCGTTAGTGCTTCACGGCGCCCTCGGTCAGGGCGCGCACGAAGTAGCGTTGCAGGACGAGGAACAGCACCACGACGGGGATGCTCATCATGAAAGTGGCGGCCATCAGCCCCGGCCAATCCGTCGCATTCTCCGAGAAGAAGCGCTGGATGCCGACCGGCAGGGTCATCTGATCGTGCCGGGTGAGGAAGGTGTAGGCGTAGATGTACTCGTTCCAGGCGCCGATGAAGCTGTAGATCGAGGTGGCGATGATGCCCGGCGTCGACAGCGGCATGACGATCAGCAGGAACGCCTGGAAGCGCGTCGCGCCATCGATGCGGGCCGCCTGTTCGAGCTGCACCGGGATGTTGTCGTAGAACCCCTTGAGCAGCCAGATGGCGAGCGGCAGGCCGAAGGTCAGATAGGTTAGGATCAGCGAGCCATGGGTGTTCACCAGGCCAAGCGCCTTCATCAGGATGAACAGCGGCACGAGGAACACCACGGCGGGGAACATGTTGCGGAGCAGCACGGCGAAGAACAGGAAGTTGCGGCCGGGGAAGCGGAAGCGCGAAAAGGCGTAGGCCGCCGGCACCGCTACCACCACCGCGAGAATGGTGGTGAGGGTCGAGACCCAGATGCTGTTCCAGAAATACTGGATGAAGTCGCGACCGACATTGCCCGAGGGGTCGATCAGCCGCCAGTAGTTCTCCAGCGTCGGCTCGGCCGGCCACCATTGCGGCGGGTACTGCATGGCGGCAAAGCCGGTCTTCAGCGAGGTGATGAACATCCAGATCATCGGCATCACGGTGAAGCCGAGCAGCAGCAGGAGGAAGATGCGCCCGCTCCAGCGCCAGCCCCCGGCACCACGACGCTTGGCGGCGCCGGCACTCATTTCCATGGCGGTCATGCTCCGGCCCTCGCGTCATCGCCCTTGGTCAATGCGCGGACGTAGAAGTAGCCGAGCACCATCATCACGAGGAACAGGATCACCGCATAAGCCGAGGCGACGCCCCAGCGCTGCCGCCCGAAAGCGAGCTGGTAGATGTGGGTGATCCAGATATCCGACGAGCCGGCCGGGCCGCCGCCGGTCATGATCCAGGGGATGATGAAGGAGTTGAAGTTCTGCACCGCGAGCAGCAGCAGGGTGACCATCGACACACCCTGCAGGTGCGGGAAGGTGACGTGCCAGAAGCGCTGCCACGGGCTCGCGCCATCGACCTGCGCGGCGCGCAGCAGGGTGTCGGGCACGGTCTGCAGGCCGGCCATCAGCATGATCATGGCGAAGGAGAATTCCTTCCACACGTTCACGACGATCAGCGCGTAGAGCGAGGTGTTGGTGTTGTCGACGAAGTTGATCGGCTTGTCGATCAGCCCGACCTGGGTGAGCATGGCGCTGATAGCGCCGAAATCGGAGTGATAGAGCCACTTCCACACATAGGAGGCGGCCACGGCGCTCACCACCCACGGAATGAGCAGCAATGCCCGCAGCACCCCGCGGCCGGCGAACTCGCGATGCAGCGCCAGCGCGGCGCCGAGCCCGATCATGAAGGCGAAGCAGGTGGACAGCACCGTCCACAACACGGTCTGCCAGGTGACCTTCCAGAACACCGGGCTGGTCAGGATGGTGACGTAATTGTCGAGGCCGTTGAACTGCTTGGCGCTGAGCGCCAGGCTGGCGGGGGTGTTAAAGAAGCTCAGCTCGATGGTGTAGTAGATCGGATAGCCGATGACGATCAGCATCACGATCAGCGCGGGCGCCACATAGAGATAATCGAAGCGGCTGTTCCACACCTTCTGGCTCAGGCCGACGCGCCTGGGCTCGGGTACGTCGCGAAAGATGGCTTGTCCCGGAACAGTGCTCACAGCGCATAACCCTGGTTGTGAAGATAAGAGACCGGCGGCGCGCGCCGCCGGTCCGAGCGTGTCTCAGTCAGCCGATCAGATGCCGCCGCCGCCGTCGACGATGGCCTTCACCTTGGTGGCCGCATCCTCGACCGCCTGGTCGACGGTCATGCTGCCGGTAAGGGCGTTCTGCAGCATATCCGGAACGATGATGTTCATGATTTCCGGAGCCTGCGGGATCACCGGGAACGGGATACCGTTGGGCAGCATCGAGGTGGTGACGTCGAGGAACTTGATGGTGTCGAGGCGTTCCTTCATGGCATCGGTGAGGAAGCCATTGACGTTACCGGGGTTGGAGCCGACCCAGGCGAGCTTGGTCGACCATTCCGGGCTGTCCCAGAAGCAGATCAGCGCCTTGACGGCCTGCTCGTCCACCTTGCCGCCCTGCACGAACTCGGGCTTCACCACGTGGATGTTGGAGCCGCCGAACACCACGGCGCGCTTGCCGTCCGGACCGGTCGGGATCAGGCCGTAGCGCATGTTGGCGACCACTTCGTCGGCCACCGTCTTATCGGTGCCGGTCGCCTTGGACGCGAGGTCGTTCATCTTGGCGTATTCGGCCGGGTGGGCGATCATCATGCCGAGCTTGCCGGCGATGAACGGCGCCTGGTTTTCACCCTGCGTGTTGGTCAGCGCCGAAGTCGGGACCGACTTGTCGACGGCGTACATCTGGTAAGCCGCCTGCAGCGCTTTCTTCGAGCCTTCGTTGTTGATCCAGACATCCTTGTAGCCCGGCTCGGCCGAGGCTTCGTCGAGGGCGCCGCCGCCGTAGGCCCAGAGCTGCGGCATGAAGCGGAACGGGGTGTTGCCGGCGTTCTGCTTGGCGACGAGGCCGTAGCCCGGAATGCCGAGCTTTTCGTGGATGGTCTTGGAATAGGCGACGACATCGTCCCAGGTGGCCGGCGGATTCTCCGGATCGAGGCCGGCATCCTTGAACACCTTGGCGTTCCAGATCAGCGCCATGGTCTCGTTGTTGGTCGGCAGGCCGTAGGTGACGCCCTCATAGGTCACCGACTTCAGCGCGCCGGGCCAGAAATCGGCAGCGGTCAGGCCGATATCTTCCGGCTTCAGCGGCTGCAGGTAGCCCTTGGCGGCGAACTCGACGCCACCCAGGATCTGCAGGCGGATGACGGCCGGCGCCGAATTGCCGAGCAGCGAGGTGCGGAACTTGTCGAGCAGCTCGTTATAGGTGATCGACTGGACTTCGGTGGTGATGTTCGGATAGGCGGCCTTGAACGCCTCCCAGAACGCCTTGTCCTGGTCGTGCGCGATCTGCGGGTCGGCTTCGAACGGGCCGGTGTACCAGTAGCTGACCGAACCGGTGTAGTCGTTCGGGACGACCGCGCCACAATCCTTGGCCGCGTCGAATTGCTTGGTGCCGGCGATCGACTTGACGTATTCCGGCGACCACTTCGACAGGTCCACGCTCTGGGCGTAGGACGCGGTGGTTGCCGTGGTCAGCATGGTGGCAGCGCTCAGCACCGCCATCGAAAGGCCAAGCAGACGCCGGCCGGTGTTCGTATGCATTGAGAAATCCTCCTCCTCAAATCAGGACCGCGCCCGGCCCATGGCCGTGGCAAAGCCCGTTACAGCGTGCGCTGTTCTCGCCTCGGGAGCCGGGCTTGAGGCCGGCTTTTCCCAACTGGTATGGCAGATTTCCAGCAAACGACCTGTATGTCAACATCACCAAAGTCGTACATTATTTTGCGCGCTTTGCGTGCGAACGGGGCTTGGCTTGCCCAAAAAAGCTGCATAAACAGAACCGATGAGCGAGGTGACCGTCAAGTCGGACCAGCCCGAGGAGACCCTCGAGCAGCAGGCCTCCGTCTACGAAATGATCCGTGAGGACATCGTTTCGGGACGGTTGGGGCCCAATGAGCGGCTGAAGGTCGCCGACCTCGCCGAGCACTACCAGACTTCGACCAACCCGGTGCGCGAGGCGCTGCAGCAGCTGCGCGGCGAGGGCTTCGTGCTGATCGAGCCCAACCGCGGGGCGCGGGTGCGGCCGATCGATGCCGATTTCGTGCGCGACATCATCGAGATCGAGATGCTGATCGAGCCGGCGCTGACCCGCTGGTTCGTGTCGATCGTCTCGGACGCCGACATCCTCGAGCTGGAACGCATCCAGGCCGAGATCGAGGCGCTGAACTTTGCCGATCCGATGCTGCATGGCCGGCTCGACACGCGCTTTCACCAGTTCATCTATGACCGCCATTACAACCGCCACGCCGCCGAATTGTGGTGGAAGCATCGCGAGATCCTGCGCGCCATCAGCCGGCGCTTTCCGACCTCGCTGAGCCGTCGCCAATCGGTGCTGCGCGAGCATCGCGACCTGATCGACCGGATCCGGGCGCAGGATGCCGACGGCGCCGCCGCAGTCGTTGCCCGCCACGTCGAGGGCTCGGGGCGCCACATCATCGAGCAGATGGGCGTCGCCCAGAGGAGCCTGCGCCGATAGGGTGTTGGGGCCAGCGGGAGGTCCGTCCCGCCGGCCGAAAGTTATTTGAGGGGCTGCCTCCCCGGCGGCCAGACTGGGAGACGCCTGCCGCCCGGCAGGCACGAGGAGTTATCATGAAGATCACCGACCTGCGCGTTGCCGTCATCGGCAAGCATCCGATCGTCCGCATCGTCACCGACGAGGGCATCTATGGCATCGGCGAGGTGGAGTATACCAAGACCTACCTGAAGCCGTTCATCCTGCATTTCCGCGACGCCCTGATCGGTGAGGACCCGACCGATGTCGAGCGCTGCATGATGAAGATCCGCCAGCGCGGCAGCTTCAAGCCCTATGGCGCGGCGGTATCGGTGATCGAGCATGCACTGTGGGACATTGCCGGCAAGGCCGCCGGTGTCCCGGCCTATAAGCTGCTCGGCGGCAAGGTGCGCGACAAGGTGCGCGTCTATAACGGTTCGGTGCGCCGCAAGCGCTCGGGCGACCGGCCCGAGGACTTTGCCGCCGACGTCAAGTGGATGGCCGAGCAGCCGCAGAACTTCTTCATGGTCAAGCAGGGGCTGAGCTTCCACTCATCCCAGAAGGACAGCTACCCCGATTTCCACTACGGACCTACGGCCAAGAAGTCCGGCTACCACGGCGCCATGGATCAGGGGCAGATCTCCGAGCACGGCTTCAACTACCTGCTCGACTGCGTCATCGCGATGAAGGAAGCGCTGGGCGACAAGGTGAGCCTGGCGCTCGACTGCGGCCCGGGCTGGTTCCTCAACGACGCCATCAAGTTCGCCAATGCGGTCGAGAAGTATAACATCATGTGGCTCGAGGACATGCTCACCGGCGACTACGTGCCGTGGGTCAACCCGCAGGCCTATCGTGAGCTGACCAACTCGACCACCACGCCGATCCATACCGGCGAGCAGATCTACCTGCGCCACAATTTCAAGGAACTGATCGAGACCCAGGCAGTGCGCGTCGTCGGCCCCGACCCGGCCGATATCGGCGGCATTGCCGAGCTCAAGTGGGTGGCCGAGCACGCCTATATGCACTCGATCATGATGGCGCCGCACGGCACCGCGAACGGCCTGCTTGGGCTCGGCGCGCTGATCAATGTCTGCGCCACGCTGCCGGCCAATTACATTGCCTTCGAGTACCCGTCAGCCTCCGACGAGTTCTGGAACGAGATCGTCACGGGCCTGCCCTCCGGCCCGATCGTCGTCGACAGCCATGTCGACCTGCTGCCCGGACCGGGCCTCGGCCTCGATATCGATGCCAAGGCAGCCAAGCGCTACCTCAAGGAAGAGGACGCCGGCTTCTTCGACTGAGCGTTGCCGAGATGACATTCGGGCCGGGCGGCTTCCACCGCCCGGCCCGTTGCTTTATGCCGCTTCGGCCGTGGCCGGATCGACCACCACCTTGATCTGGGTGATCTTGTTGGCCGGAAAGCCGCTGAGCTCGGCGTGGCGCCGGATGTCCTCGGGGTCCTCGGCGAGATAGACGCAATAGGTCATGTCGTCGGCGAAGTAGGAGTGCACCCACTGCACCTTGGGCGCGAGCTTGGCCAGCGCCTCGTTCGAGACGGCCGCCGCGTCGCGATATTCCTCAGCCGACAGCTTGCCGACACCGGGGATCATGCGTTCAATCACATAGCGTTTCATTTGGGTTTGTCCTTCTCAGTTGCTGGCTGCGACGGTCGCGTCGCAGGAGACGTTGGGGTTCATGTCGGCAAAGGTGCCGGTGGGGTTGGCGCGCCAGGCCCAGACATGCAGCTCATAGAAGGGCGGCAGGCCGTAGCGGTTGGGCGCGTTGGTGAAGCTGAACAGGTGCCCGTCGAGATTGGCCGGGCCCGTGGTGGTGATGTACTCGACCGCCACCAGCTCGAGGCTGCCATCGGCCTGCGGCTCGTACATCACCGCTTCGGGCTTACCGATATCGACGACGCCGTCCTCGATCAGGGCGCCGTTGACGTAGTGGATGCCCATGGCTCCACCCTCGACACCCGAGACGCAGGGGATCGGGGCATAGCCTTCGGCCGTCGCCACACCGACATCGGTGAAGCGGGCATTCGCCTCGCGTACCTTGCCGGCGAGCGGATTCTCCGCCTCCACCCCGGCATGAGCCGCATGGGCGACGAGCATCGCCTTGCCGCGCTGGCGCGGCGCAGAACTGGTGAGGCCCGCCGGGTCGCCGAGATTGCCCTGGTACGGGACGTAACTCGACGGCATGGTGACGCCGGCTTCGGCGTGCCCGCTATGAGCAGTTGCCGGGCCGGCGAGCAGCACCAGCACGGCGAGAGCGGTTGAGACGGCGACACGGATGGTGCCGTTGCGATCCGGCATCCGCCGGGCAGTGTAGTCTTCGACATGGCGCAACATTGCGCATTCTCCTTTATGTGCAACGAGCGTCTGCAGCGCTTTTGCACCGGTGCAATTTCCCCTTGGCGCGGCAAATGCGCTTCTCGGAGGAAAGAGTCAAGCAGTATTTTGCACCGGTGCAAGTCTCTGCTACGGTGGCGCCATGAAATCGCCCGTCACGCTGCTGGACGTCGCTCAGGCTGCCCAGGTCTCGAAATCCACGGTGGCCAACGTCTTCAACCACCCCGAGCGGGTGCGGCCGGAAGTGCGGGCCCGGATCGAGCAGGTGGCGCGCGAACTGGGCTTCGCCGGGCCGGATCCGCGCGGGCGTCTGCTCAGCAGTGGCAAGGCCAATGTCATCGGCGTGGTGCCCTCGGGCGAAGGCATCACCTGGGTGTTCGACAACCCCTATATGCGGCGCTTCCTCGCCGGCGTCGCCGAGGAGTGCCAGGCGCACCGCACCGCTATCCAGCTGATCGACGGCTATGGCGAGGCGGGAGCCGAGACCATCCGGCGGACCATCGTCGATGGGTTGATCCTCCATACCGCCGACCAGGTGCGGGCAGTCGATCCGGCGCTGCGCGCCAAGATGCCGATCGTGGTGATGGACCGGATCGAGGATGCCGATGTCAGCTCGGTCAGCATCGATGATCGCGGCGGCGCCTATGCGCTGGCGCGCCACCTGCTCGAACTCGGGCACCGTCGCTTCATGGTGACGACGCTGGGGCGCAGCTACGTCGCGCCGATCCTCCACCGCGCCACCGGCGCGCCGCGCCGGCTGATCTCGACCTATGAGATCGACGAGCAGCGCCTCGCCGGCGTGGCCGAGGCGCTAGCCGAAACCGGCTTGTCGCTCAACGACATGCCGATTGTCGAGGCCTGTGGCAGCGAAGAAGAAACCCGGCTCTATGGGGACGCGGCCGGCCTGGTGCTCGACGAGTTGAACGGCGCCACGGCGGTGATAGTGCTCGGCGGCGAGTTGGCCGTCGGCGTCGTTGCCGAAGCGAAGCGCCGCGGCATCGCCGTTCCCAGCGAGCTCTCAGTCGCCGGCTTCGACGATCCGCCCGAGGCGGCGCTGAGCGACCCGCCGCTGACAGTGATCGCCGCCCCGGTGGCCGAAACGGCGCGCCTTGCGACAAGGATGCTGTTCTCCGGCGGCCCGCCGCAGCACATCGAGCTGCCGGTGGAGCTGAAGGTTCGGGGATCGACTGGGTTGGTGGGGGCTGGCTGAGGTCGCGCCGCGGCGCCCCTCGCCCCTCTGGGGAGAGGGCTGGGGTGAGGGGGCGCCAAGCGAGTGGAGGTGGAAGCCCTTTACACCGAGTTCGCTTAGTCTTCCGCACCGTGTGCTTGGCGCCCCTCACCCTGACCCTCTCCCCAGAGGGGCGAGGGGACGCGAGAGGCACCGCCGGTGTTTCATCAGAGGCGCCTTGTCGCCGTGCAGCAGAGCCGCTGAACGAGGCGCCGTAGTTCGCGACTACAGCGGATGCCGCATCCAGACATTGGGCTCTTCGTAGAGCCCGGTCCCGGCGAGGCGGTCGGCGACGAGCGGCGCCAGACCGCCGGGCAGATGATAGCGGCCTGACACTGGAAAGCGGAGGCCGGTCCACTCCGTCCACTGGGACAGCGGCGCCACGACGGTCATCGAGCGGGGGGCCACCTTCACGATGCGGGCTCCGAGCTGCCAGTGCTTGCGCACCCAGGGATCGAACGGCGCACCGTCATGGGTCGTCCAGCTCAGGTAGTCCTCGAACGAGGTCAGCGGATAGGCCGGCTTGCGCGTCGGACGGACCGGCGCCACCAGCGCACCGAGGCCGTTCAGGTTGGCGCAGGCCTTCATGTTGCGTAGCAACCGCTCGGCCAGGTCGGAGCCGCGCAACTCGGGCGCCACGACGATCGACAGCGCTGAGAGCGCATTGGGCTTGGCGCCGGAGGCAATGGCATCGACGCCGGCCGCAAGGGCCGCATCCCAGCCAGCATCGGGCAGCGAGCTGTCGTCCTCGGGCTGGGCCCAGGCGAAGGGAATGCTGTTGGAGGTTGCCACCACCTGCTCGGCCCCGGAGGGCGCGGTACGCAGCACGACGAACTGGAACCGCGACAGGGCAGCCTCGAAGAGGCGATCCCAATGGTCGATGACGACGGTATCGCCATCGATGAAAGCCGGCCAGACCGGCGCAGCCAGCGCGGCGAATGCCGGCACCAGGTCCGGCCGCTGTTCGGCCGAGACGATGGCAAACTGATCCTCGGCGACAGCCATGTGATTCCCGGATTACACCCGCATCTTCGCCCGAGCATAAGCGCTGGGCAGGTCATCGAATACGGTGCGCCCGCCATACTCGGGGGCCCGGCGCCGTTCCTCGGCGATGAACTCGTTAAAGCTCGGGCCGGTGGCGCCGGCCTCGAGCTGGCGCGATTGCCGGTCGAGCCGTTTGATCGCGTCGAGCTCCTCGTCGCGACCGAGCTTGGCTTTGCCGACCGCCGATTTCAGCACCCGGATGGTCTCGTCGTAGACTTTCAGCGGCACCGGGAACGGATGCGCATCCTTGCCGCCATGCGCCATGGCGAAGCGGGCCGGATCGGCGAAGCGGTGCGGCGCGCCATGCACGACTTCGGCCACCTGGGCCAGCGCCCGCACGGTGCGGGCGCCAACCCCCGGCACCAGCAGCAATTCGGTGAAATCGGTGGGCGCCCGGTCGGCCGCCGCGGCGAGGCTGCCGTGCAGGCGGCGCAGCATCACGTCCTTGGGGCGGATATCGTGGTGCTCCGGCATCACCAGATGCGGCAGCATCAGCTGGTCGTCTTCCACCGGCGCCGGTTCGACGATCCCCTCGATGCGACCGACCTCGCGCACGATGGCGTCCGGTCCCATGCGGCCCAAAATATCGACCTGCGAGCTGCGCGAGCGCGCCGCCCGAACATCGGTCAGGTTGACGATCGTCCCCTGCCCGACGCCCTCGATCGCGGCGTGCGGCTGCTCGACAAAACTGCGCAACCCCTCCGAGCGCCAGTGGTAGCGTCGCGCGGTTTTGGCATCGCCCTTCATCCCCTGCTGCACCACCACCCAATGGCCGTCATCGGCGACGATGAAACCGTGGAGATAAAGCTCGAACCCGTCCTGCACCGCGGCGCTATCGACCTTCGCCACCAGCCGGCTGGCCCTGGCCAGCGCTGCGCCATCGAAGCCGACCCGGTTGCCGATCGCCACCAGTTCGTCCGGGGTCTTGCGTGAATGCCGGCCGCGTCCGCCGCAGACATGCAGGCCCAGCTCGCGCTCCAGCGGCCGGAGGCCGCCCTTCAGCGCGCCGATGACGCTGGTGGTGATGCCGGAGGAGTGCCAATCCATCCCCATCACCGCACCGAACGACTGGAACCAGAACGGGATGGGCCAGCCGGCTCAGCAGCTCGTCGCGGCCATACTCCAAGACGATGGCCTGGCAGATCACCGCCCCGAGCCGCGCCATGCGCTCGCTCAACCATTTCGGCACCCGCCCGCCATGCAAGGGCAGATCGGCGCTCCCGCCTCGATTGGCCATGGGAAGTTTCCTTGTTCGCCGGCGATTGTAGCATGGGAACAAAAGAGAAACAAACTGGAGCTGGTAGCTGTGGACCCCCACCCCTGTCCC
>NZ_LAJE02000234.1 GCF_000970465.2 Devosia insulae DS-56 | reverse complement strand
CCCCCTCCCCTTCTCTCTCTTTGCGTTGCCTTCCGCGTCGCCCCTCCCGTCTTTGTCCGCCTTCGCCAGCGGCCCGCTCTCGTCGTCGTCCTCTGGCCGGGTGCTGCCCGCGGTGTCCTTCCGGCTCTCTCCGCCCTACGGTGGCCCGTCGCCCGAGCTGCGCCCGCTCCTCCCCTGCTCCTCGCCCCCCTTGGCCCTCGCTTCATCCTTCTTTCGCCCGCTGCTCTCGCCCTCTTCGCGCTCCTTCCACCGCTTCGCGCGCGTCCGCGTCCCCTCGGTGCTCTCGCCGGGCGCCAGCACGATCACCCCATCCTCCCTGTCACCAAACCCCTCCGGCCGGTTGAATGCCCCCGACGCGTTGGTCTGCGGTTCGACGCAGAACACGTTCAGCGCCGGATCGGCGTAGAACATCACATGCTTGTAGGGTGTATCGCCCTTCATGGTGATCCCGGCGCCGCGACCCGGGAAGCGCAGCGTCGCGCTGCCATCCCAGCCGCCATAGTCGCTGCAGCGCCAGTAGATCGGCAGTGGCGCCGCCGTGTTGAAGGACACCTCCGGCGGCAGCGATACCCGCTGCCCGATCATCCCTTCCGGCTCGTTGAGGTGAAAGCTCGTGGCGCCGAACTGCAGCGTCGTATCCGCATCCCGGTCGAACCACGGGTGATGCCCGAAGCCGAACGGCATCCGGCGTTCGCCGGTATTGCTCACCCGCGTTATCAGCTCTAGCCCGGTATCGGTGAGGATGAACCGTTGCTCGGCGCGATAGGAATAGGATGAGGGGTCGGCCACCTCCAGCGTCAGCACTGCGCTGCCCGGTCCGGCCTGTTCGGCGCTCCATGGCCGATGCCAGGCGGTGCCGTGCACGTGATAGATTTCTGGTGGGTTGTTGGCCGCAAAGTCATTGCGCCGCCCTTCGAAAGTGAAGGCATTGCTGCCGATCCGGTTGGCGAACGGGATCATCGGGAACGACGCGACGCCCAGCACGTTGCCGGCGCCGCGGTTAGCGTCCGAGAGCGGCCGCATCACGTCGATGCCGTCAATCCGGAAGCGCGCGATGCTGCCGCCGATATCAGGCGCGAGATCGACTGCCAGCAGGCCGGCGCGCAGTTCGAGATGCTCAGAAATTGCGGCCATAGCCGGCACTCCATCCCCCGTCGACCGACAGCATCTGACCGGTGGTGTAGCTGTTGAGCGGGTCGCAGAAGAACAGCGCCGTGTCTGCAACCTCGGCCACCGTGCCCGGCCGCTTCACTGAGGCATGCCCGAGCATTGCGGCATCGCCTGCCACCACCTTTTCGCCGATGGCGCCGACGCCAAGCGCGTTGACCAGCACCTTCGGCCCGAGCTGCATCGCCATGGTGCGCACCGTCGCCAGCACCCCGGCCATCGCCACCGAGAACTCGGCATGCCGCCGCATCGGCATTCCCGCCGCGGCCGAGACGAGAAACAGCACGCGTCCGCTGCCGCGCGCGAACATCGCCTCGCCTGTGGCCATGGCCGACTGCAGCTGCGTCGCCGGATCGTAACCGGCAACCGGCAGCAGCGGCAGCGAGACGATCAGGATGTCCGGCACCGGCGCCACTGCGCCAACGGTTGCGCCATTGCTCCTCAGCGCATCGAGCACCGCACTGGCGACCGGGTTCTGCTCGCCGCGCAACTCGACGAATGTGTTCTGGAGTTCGATCCGCATCTGCCGCCTCACATCATGTAGCCGGCGGTCCAGCCGCCATCGACGGCCAGCACCTGGCCGTTGATGTAGCCGGCGCCGGGCGAGCTCAGAAACAGCACCGCCTCGGCGATTTCCTCCGGCGTGCCGGGGCGTCCGAGCGGCAAATGCTGCATGAATTCCGCGGTGCGTCCGGCGAACTTGCCGTCGGCGCCGTAGAACAGCGAGCGCGTTCCCTCGGTCATGATCGAACCCGGCGCGATGGCGTTGGTGAGGATGCCCTGCGGGCCCAGTTCCAGCGCCATCGAGCGGGTCATGTGGATGATGCCGGCCTTGGCCGCAACGAACGGGCTCTGCAGCCGCATCGCCGCCAGCCCCACCACCGAGGCAATATTGATGATCCGTCCGCCTTCCCCCTGCCTGACCATCGGCTGCAGCGCCGCATGGCTCATCAGGTAGAGCCCGTCGAGGTCGATGCGGGTGATGCGCTCCCATTCCTCGAGCGGGAACGTATCGATGTTCACCCGATGGACGAAGCTGTTGACCCCGGCATTGTTGACCAGGATGTCGATCCTGCCATAGCGGGCGATGGTCTCGGCCACACCGGCCTCGGCCGAATCGCGGCTCGAGATATCGATCGTCGCCGCCATGGCACCGGGGAGCGTCGCGGCGTAGGCCTCGGCCCCTTCACGGTTGATATCGGCGACCACGACGCTGGCGCCATTGTCGCTCAGCCGTCGTGCGATGGCGCGGCCGATCGCCCCCGCCGCGCCGGTGACCAGGGCCACCCGCCCGTTCAACTCCACCTGCATTGGCACGACTCCTCCAGCCCCGCACCAGTGCTATTATAATATCTCGCCCAGAGCGGCAATTGCGCTTTGGGCTAAGGGGACCGAGACCTCATGACGCGACCCTCGCGTCCTTCAGCGGCCGGTTGAGCGCCCGGCGGGCTTCGCCGGCCATCTTTACCAGCGTCATGTGCATGTCCTTGGACGAGGTCAGCTCACTCTCGAACCAGATGCGGCGGATGTCGTCGCCGTCGGCGAGGTCCATGCCTTCGGCATCGACGCCGATCAGCCGCCACTTGCCCGGCGCTGCCTTGGCGAAGTGCTCGGCATAGAGCCCAACCGCCTCGCCGTGGTCGTCGTTCATGTGCTCGATGGCATCGGGCTCGCTTGCCGCCAGTTCCGGATTGGCCGGGTTGGCGTTGAGGAGGTTGTCGCGGGTCAGGGCATAGGCGCGCCCGAACCCGGCATTGAACGAGGCGCTCCTGGGCTCCAGCCGGAAGTACCGAAAGTCGCCGAGGCTCGAATAGAGCTTGGCCTTCTGCTGGTGGATCAGGTAGCGCGTGTCGAGCCGCTGGTGCTCCGCGCTGTCGCGCTCCACTTCGCGCGCTTCCGCGGCGATGCTGACGCGGGCATGCGCCAGCGGATCGCCCTTGCCCGGATAGCCGATCAGCAGCGAGCAGCGTGGATCGGCGAGCAGGGCGCCGGTATGGGCGGCGAGCTTTGAAATCAGGATAATCGGCGCACCGTCATAATCGGTCGAGACCCCGACGCGGGTGGCGATCGGCCAACCGGTACCCGGCTCGATCGTTGCGATCGCACCCGAGCGCGCCGAGCGGATCAGCGTCTTGGCCTCGCGCACCGCATCGGCGGTGGTCTCGATCAGCACGTCCTTCTTTTCATCCATCTGCAAGACTCACTTCTTGAAATAGACCGGCACGGTGAACGACCAGCTCGATCGCCCCGCGGCCTCGGGAATCGGGGGGAAGGGCGCGGCGCGGTCGACGGCCGCCAGCGCGGCAGTGTCGAGCGCAGCATTCCCCGAACTGCGGGCCAGCGCGACTTTCGTCACTGTACCACTGGCGCCGACGGTAAAGCTCACCAAAGCTTCGCCGGCATCGCCCCGCGCCTTCGAGGGGTACTTGGCGGCGCGGGTGACCTTGGCCTGCACCAGGCCGGGGTACTTGCTCGCCGCGGCGCTGCCGCCGTCATTTTTCTTGCCGGCGCCGCCAGCCGATTTCTTGCTCGCCGCCCTGTCCGCTTCGGCATTGCCGCCGTTGCCGAGGCTCGCCTGCTGCGATGGCTTCTTCTTCTCCGGCTTTTTCTCCGCCGGCTTTTCGGCCTGCTTCGGCTTCTCAGCCGGCTTGTCCCTGGGCTGCTCTTTCGGCGCTTCCTTGATTGGCTCGGCCTTGGCCTCGACCGGCTTGCGGACGATGCGCGGCTTGGGGATCGGCGCCACCTGCAACTCGTCTTCCACCACCGGGGCAAGGCTTGCCGTCTCCAGCGGCTGCACCACGTTCACCGGCTGCACCAGCGCCGGCGGGATCTGCTGGATCGCCGGCTCCGGCGTCAGCTGAGCTATGGTCGCGGTGCGTACCGCCTCGAGCGGATCGGACTGCGATGGCGCGACGCTGTCGGCAACCACCGTCGCCGCCCGATCCACCATCTGCGGTATCGCCGCTTCGACCGGCGCGATCGGATCCGCCGCCGCGGTCAACACTTCGGCCGAAGCGATCTCCTCACTCTCGACCGGCGTGATCTCTGCCACCTCGACTGCCGCGGCCACGGTTTCGACCGCCTTGGCCGGCTCGGCCTCCGCCACCTCGACCACCTCGGCCTCGGGTATTTCCTCTGCCTCGACCTCGGCGCCCGCCGAGACCAGCGTTTCGGTCGCTTCGCTGATCTCCTCGGTCGGATTGCTTGTCGCCGTGTCGACCGAGATGATCTCGACAGCCATCGATTCCGCCGCCGTCTCGTCGACGGCAGGTTCAAGGTTCAGGAACACGAACGCCCCGGCGATCAGGCCGATATGGATACTGGCGGAAGCGAGGGCGGCCCTCTTCATCTTACGGTTCGCGCTGCTGGGTGATCAGCCCGATGCGGGCATAGCCGGCGCGACTGAGGTCGCCCATCACCTGCATGATCAGCCCATAATCGGCGGTGGCATCGCCCCGGATGTAGAGCCGCTGCTGCGTGCCAGCGTCGCCCGCTGCCGCCGCCACCGAGTTCAGCAGCGTCTCGAGCGAGATCTCGTCCTCGCCGAGATAGACCTGGCCCTCTGGGGTCACCGAGATGGTGAGCGGCTTCGATCCCTCGACCTTCATTTCCGGTGCGTTGGTCTGCGGCAGGTCGATCGGCACGCCTGAGGTCAGCAGCGGCGCCGTCACCATGAACACGATCAGCAGCACCAGCATCACGTCGACCAGCGGCGTCATGTTGATCTCGCTGATCGCCCCACGTCGGCCGCGCTTCCCGCGCGCCCCCTGCAGCGACATGCTCATCCGGCATGCCTCCGTGCATCGAGCTGCCGCGACAGCAGCACCGAGACCCGGTCGGCAAACGCCTCGAGCCGGCCGATCAGCCGCCCGGCATCCCCCGAAAGCTTATTGTAGGCAATCACCGCCGGAATGGCGGCGAGCAGCCCGAGCGCCGTAGCAAACAACGCCTCGGCAATGCCCGGCGCCACCACCGCGAGGCTGGTGGATTTGGCGGCGGCGATCGAGGTGAAGGCGTTCATGATGCCCCACACCGTGCCGAACAACCCGACGAACGGTGCGGCGCTTCCCACCGTCGCGAGGAGCGACAGGCTGCGGTCGAGCTTCTCGCTCTCGGCTGCCACCGTGGTGTCGAGCACGATCCTGAGCCGCGCCTGCAGCCCGCCGGAATTGGCGGCATTGTCGGCATGGCTGCCGTTCCATTCTTCCATCGCCGCGGCGAACAGCGCGCCGAGCCCGGTGCGCGGGCGGTCCTTTACCCGGGCGTAGATCTGCGTCAGCGGCTCGCCTGAGGCGAAGATCTTGTCGAACGCCTTCATTTCACGCCTGGCGCGGGCATAGGCGGCGGCCTTGGCGAAGATCACCGCCCAGCAGGCGATCGAGGCGAACAGCAGCCCCAGCATCACCGACTTCACCACCCAGTCCGCCTGCATGAACAGCGCGAACATCGACATATCGTGTGCCGCCGCAACCGGCTCGACCGCTTCGATCACCGTTTCCATCAGATGCCGAACTCCACCCCATCGAGGCGCGACACGGTGCTGAGGCCAGCGAGGCAGACTTTCGGGTCGAGCCCGGTGCCCTCGCAGGCCACCACGTCATTGATCAGCACCCGGCTCACCTTGTCGCAGCCGAGTTCGCCGATATCGAACTGCAGCACCCGGGTCTTGCCCTCCGGCATCGCCTTGAAATCCAGCGACACCAGCCGCTCGATGCCGCCGCCGGCGCCGAACAGCGCAATCTCGAAGGCCGAGCGCGTCAGCTCGGTGCCGAGCGTGTTGGTGGCAAGGAAGGTGACGCGACAGCCGGTTTCGCTCGGGGTCAGCGCGTTGAGCTCGAGCGCCAGGCTGGGGGGCGGCGGGGCGTCCTGCGCCAGGGTCGGCGTGGCGCACAGCGTCGCCAGCAGCAATGCATGGGTGAGGCGCATCGGGCGCTCCTATTTGTTGAGGACGAGTTTGCCCTGCCGGGTGATCCGCAGCCGGTAGGTGAGGCCCTGGTGCGCGATGCCGATCTCGGTGGCGCCGTGGAACAATTCCTCGGTGGTGAAGCTCGGCAGGTTCGCCTGCGCCTCGGTTTTCGCCGTCGTCTCCGGCAGCGCCGTCATGTCCTGTAAGTCCTCGAGTCGCACCCTGGTCACCCCGACCGCCTGCCGTCCGTTTAAAACATGAGTGTGATTATCAGAATTATACTGACGCGCAAGCGCCACAATGTCGCCGGTCATGGGGAAGGGGCCGGTGAGAACGCTTGAGAGCTCCGGTGCTAAGGGCAACGGGCTAGCGGCGGCGCCATGACCCGGCCGCCTTAGCTGGCAAGCCCACGGATGGCCTTCTTCAGCGCGGCGATCCGGAAGATGGCGTTGGCGGCGCCGTAGCCGCGGTAGCTACGGCGCTCCACCACCTCGAAGAAAAAGCCTTGGCCGAAGGTGGTGCTGTAGAGCTGCAGATACTCGCCCCACTCATCGCGGTCGTAGAGGATGTTGTGCTTGCGCAGCCGGTCGGTGAACTCAGGCTCGAGGCCGAAGCGGGCTTCCACGTCGTCGTAGTAGTTCGGCGAGATCTGCAGCGAGCGGAAGCCGTTGCTGTCGAGGGCGGCGGCGCTGGCGAAGATGTCGCTCGTTGCAAAGGCGATGTGCTGGATGGCCGAGCCGAGCTTGTCGGCGAGGAAGTGGCCCGCGAGGGTCGCACTGTTTTCGGCGCCGTTCATGGTGATGCGGAGCGCCCCCGAGCTGTTCTCGATCACCTGGCTGCGGACGACCCCCGAAGGGTCGACGATATCCACCATCGGGGTTTTGTCGGCCAGAAAGATCGAGCTGTAGAACAGCAGCCAGGTCGGCATCTGGTCGTAGGGAACGGTTTGCGCCAGGTGGTCGATGCTGTTGAGGCCGGCTGGTCGCGGCAGTTCCTCGAAATCGAGACCGGCTGGTTCGAAATCGATCTGCTGAAACCGGCCCAGCTTGCTGGTGCCATCGACGAGATAGAGCAGGCTTCCGCCGATGCCGCGGATGGCCGGGATCTCGAGTTCATCTGGCGCCACCGCTTGCTGGAATTGCTCGGCGCCCAGGGCAAGCGCCCGCGCCATGGCCGCGCTGGCGTCGTCGACGACGAGGGCCAGTGCATAGGCCGACGTTCCCTGCAACTTGAAGGCGGTGTGCGCATAGCCGGAACCCTCGGTATTTATGATGATCCGGATCTCGCCCTGCTGGTAGAGGGTCACCTGCTTGGAGCGGTGCTCGGCGATCCTCGTGAAGCCCAGCGTGGTCAGCAGTGCGCCAAGGTTGAGGGCATCGGCCGCATCGGCCGAAAATTCGACAAAAGCGACGCCCTTGACCTCGATGCGGTCGGGAATCGGCTCGAGCTGCAACGTCTCCGACCCGGTCGCGCGGCGCACTCGATCGCCGAGGTAAATGAGGGAGCGGTGGCCGTCTGCGGCGATCGATCGCGCAGAGCCGCCGCGAAACTGATCGTTGAAGATCTCCAGCGAGAAGTAGCCGTCATAGCCGGTATCGACCACGGCCGCGGTGAACTCGGCCACCGGCAGATCCCCTTCGCCGGGCATGTTGCGGAAGTGGCGGCTCCAGTACAGCAGGTCCATGTCGATCTGGGGCGCATCGGCCAGTTGCACGATGAACAGCTTCTCCCTGGGGATCGAGCGGATCGAGTTGATCTCGATGCGGCGGGACAGGCTGTGGAAGCTGTCGAGCACGAGGCCGATATTGGGATGGTTGGCTCGCCGCACGATTTCCCAGGCATCGCGGTGGTCATTGATGTGCTTGCCCCAGGCCAATGCCTCATAGCCGACGCGCAGCCCGCGCCTGCTGGCACGTTCCCCCAGCTCATGAAAGTCGTCGGCCGCCCGGTCGATCCCGCCCAGCGCCAGGGTCGAGACATTGGAGCATACCAGCAGCAGATCCGTTCCGAGCTCCTGCATGATGTCGAACTTGCGCTCGGCGCGATCGAAGGTGCGTTGCCGGTGCGATGGCGGCATACCTTCGAAGTCACGGAACGGCTGAAACAGGCTGATGTCGAGGCCGTGGTCGCGCACCATCCGGCCGACGTCTGCGGGGCTGCCATCGAAGGCGAGGAAGTCATTCTCGAAGATCTCGACCCCGTCAAAGCCGGCAGCCGCGATGGCGGCAAGCTTGTCGGGGAGCTCGCCACTGATCGAGACCGTGGCAATCGAGGTCCGCATCGTCTCCTCCAATAAACGAACTAGTTCGTACATTATCGGTAAAGACTGATCGGGTTATGGTCAAGTTGCCGCTGGCGGCCCCTACTCGGTGGGCAGCTTCTCCGGCCGAACGATGTAGCGCAGCACCATGTCGACCGAGTTGCGCTTCAATGCGGCCTGGACCTTGGGTGCGCTCAGGTCGCGGCCGAAGAGCTTGGAGAACGTCGCTCGATTGGACACGTTGAAGAAGCACAGCGCACTGATCTGCCAGTGCAGTTCGATCGGGTCGAGCCCGGGGCGGAACAGCCCTTCCGCCACGCCGCGCTCATAGAGCGTCTCGATGGTCCCGATGGCGGTGACGTTGAGCTGCCGGATGACCTTGGATTTCTCCAGGTACTCGGCGTGGTGGATGTTCTCGATCATCACCATGCGGATGAAATCCTCATGCTTGTGGTGATGCTCGAAGGTGAATTCCACCAGCCGGCGCAGCGCATCGAGTGGCGAGAGCCCGCCAATGTCGAGCTTGGCCTCGCCCTCGCGGACCTTGCGGTAGGCGTTCTCCAGCACGGCCAGGTAAAGGCCTTCCTTGTCGCCGAAGTAATAGTAGATCATCCGCTTGGACGACCGGGTGCGCGCCGCGATCTCGTCGATTCGGGCGCCCGACAGGCCGTTGAGGGCGAACTCCTCCGAGGCGACTTCGATGATGTTGTGCCGCGTCCCCTCAGGGTCCTGGGTGCGGACCCCGCTCTGAGCCTCGGGTTTTGCGGCCTTGGGCGCCATGTAAGGAGCTCCTCCGTCCCTCCCGACGGAGAGATTGACTAAACTAACCAGTTCGTACATCACTGCGCGTACGTAGCCAGACCATTATCGGTGGGGCGGGCCGAATGACAAGGGTGTGACGTCCGATCCGGGCGGCGGCGCCCCGGGCGGCTGGTGGAGACGAAAGTGATTTCAGCCGTTGTCGACGAGGCCCGGAGGCAACTGGGCGACCTGGTCGCGACGCGCCGCAAGGCACAATCGGCGGATGGTCGCCAATTCCTCGTCGGACTGCTGGGGCGCGGCATCCAGGCCTCCAAGACGCCTCGCATGCACGAGCTCGAAGGCCGGCGCATCGGGCTCGGCTACACTTATGTACTGATCGACTTCGACACGCTGGGGCTGGCCGATCACGATCTCGGGGCGATGATCGAGCTGGCCGAGGCGCTGGGCTTTGCCGGCCTCAACGTTACCCACCCGTTCAAGCAGGCCGTGCTGCCGCTGCTCGACGACCTTGCCCCGGAGGCCGCGGCGATCGGGGCTGTGAACACCGTTGTGCTCGAGGCCGGCCGCCGCACCGGCCATAACACCGACAGCTGGGGCTTTGCCGAGAGCTTTCGCGAGGGACTCGCTGGCGCGTCGATGGAGGCCATCGTGCAGTTCGGGGCAGGGGGCGCCGGCGCGGCAGTGGGGCACGCGTTGCTGTCGCTGGGCGGGCGCAAATTGACGCTGTGCGAGACAGAGCTCGGTCGCGCCAGGGGCCTCGCCGAACGGCTGAGCGAGCGCTTCGGCGCTGAGGTCGACGCAACGGACGATCCGGCGCTGGCGCTTGCGGGCGCCAGCGGAGTGGTCAACACCACGCCGGTGGGAATGGCCAAGTACCCGGGGCTGGCGTTTCCAGGCGAACTGCTGCGCGCCTCGCACTGGGTCGCCGAGAGCATCTACTTCCCGGCCGATACGGGGGTGCTGGGGGGCGGGCCGGCAGGGTGACCGTGGTCGGCATTCTCGCGCCGGTCTCGCGGGGGCCGATGCTCGGTCTGAGCGCAGTGATCGGGTGGCGCGCCGGGGAGCGCTACCGGGATTTCGAAGGCGATATCACGACGCTCTAGCT
>NZ_LAJE02000233.1 GCF_000970465.2 Devosia insulae DS-56 | reverse complement strand
GTCTATGACCGCCGCTGCTTACGCCGCGACGAGGTTGCGCAGCACGTAGTGCAGGATGCCGCCGTGCTGGTAGTATTCGAGCTCGTTGACCGTATCGATGCGGCAGCGGGTCGAGATTTCCTCGATGCGGCCATCGGCGCGGACGATCTTCACCTTGACGGTGGAGCGCGGGGTCAGCGTGGTGAGGCCCTCGATCGAGACGGACTCGGTGCCGTCGAGATGCAGGGTCTGCCAGCTCTCGCCTTCGGCGAACTGCAGCGGCAAGACGCCCATGCCGATGAGGTTCGAGCGGTGGATGCGCTCAAAGCTCTGGGCGATGACGGCGCGGACGCCGAGCAGGCGGGTGCCCTTGGCGGCCCAGTCACGCGACGAGCCGGTGCCGTATTCCTTGCCGGCGAAGATCACCAGCGGGGTGTTCGACTTCTGGTAGGCCATGGCGGCGTCGTACATCGCCATGACTTCGCCGGTCGGGCCCTTGGTGAAGCCGCCTTCGACGCCCGGCACCATCTGGTTCTTGATGCGGATATTGGCAAAGGTGCCGCGCATCATCACTTCGTGGTTGCCGCGACGGGCGCCGTAGGAGTTGAAATCCTTGGGCGCCACCTGGCGATCGACCAGGTACTTGCCGGCCGGGGTGCCGGCCTTGAACGAACCGGCGGGCGAGATGTGGTCGGTGGTGATCGAGTCGAGGAACAGGCTGAGGACGCGCGCCTCGTGGATGTCGGTGACCGGCGCCGGCTCCATGGTCAGGCCCTCGAAATAGGGCGGGTTCTGCACATAGGTGGAGCTGGAATTCCAGCGATAGGTCTCGCCGCCGTCGACGGCGATGCCCTGCCAGTTCTCGTCGCCCTTGAACACGTCGGAGTAGCGGCCGAGGAACATTTTTGGGGTGATCACCGTGCGGACGATGTCGGAGATCTCCTGGTTGGTCGGCCAGATATCCTTGAGATAGACCGGCTGGCCATCCGAACCGGTGCCGAGCGGATCGGTCGCCACGTTGATGTTCATCGAGCCGGCGATGGCATAGGCGACGACCAGCGGCGGCGAGGCCAGGTAGTTGGCGCGCACATCGGGGTTCACCCGGCCTTCAAAATTGCGGTTGCCCGAGAGCACCGAGGCCGCGACCAGATCGTTGGCGTTGATGCATTCCGAGATGGCTTCCGGCAGCGGGCCGGAATTGCCGATACAGGTGGTGCAGCCATAGCCGACGAGGTTGAAGCCGAGCGCGTCGAGATCGGCTGAGAGGCCGGCGGCGTTGAGGTAGTCGGTCACCACCTGCGAGCCCGGGGCCAGCGAGGTCTTCACCCACGGCTTTGACGTCAGACCCTTGGCGCGCGCCTTGCGGGCGACGAGGCCGGCGGCGATCAGGACGTTGGGGTTCGAGGTATTGGTGCACGAGGTGATGGCGGCGATCACCACGTGACCGTCATCGATGCGGAACTTCTCCCCGCGCACCGGGAAGGCGGCTTCCTCGGGAATGTCGTCGACGCCGGTGGCGCCTTCATCGACGAAGCGGCTCTCGCCCTTCGACTCGGGCAGCGCCGTGCGCTCCTTGCGACCGCCGGCCAGATCCTTCATCGCTTCGGCGAATTTCGGCGCGGCGTCGACCAGCGAGACGCGGTCCTGCGGGCGCTTCGGGCCGGAGAGCGAGGGGACGACCGTAGTCAGATCGAGCGACAGCGTGTCGGTGAACAGCGGGTCGGGGCTCTCGGTGGTGCGATACATGCCCTGGGCCTCGGAATAGGCCTTCACCAGCGCAACGCGGTCGGCGTCGCGGCCGGAGGTCTCGAGGTAGGTCAGGGTGTCGGAATCGACCGGGAAGAAGCCGCAGGTGGCGCCGTATTCGGGAGCCATGTTGGCAATGGTCGCCTGGTCTTCGAGGCTCAGGTAGTCGAGGCCCGGGCCGTAGAACTCGACGAACTTGCCGACCACGCCCTTCTTGCGCAGCATCTCGGTGATGGTGAGCACCAGGTCGGTGGCAGTGATGCCCTCGTTGATCTTGCCAGTCAGCTTGAAGCCGATGACTTCGGGGATCAGCATGGTGATGGGCTGGCCCAGCATGGCCGCCTCGGCTTCGATGCCACCAACGCCCCAGCCAAGCACGGCGAGGCCGTTGACCATGGTGGTATGGCTGTCGGTGCCGACCAGCGTATCGGGATAGGCGTAGAGTTCGCCCGAGGCCTCGTCCTTCCGGGTCCAGACGGTCTGGGCCAGGTATTCGAGGTTCACCTGGTGGCAGATGCCGGTGCCGGGCGGCACGACGCGGAAGTTGTCGAAGGCTTTCTGGCCCCAGCGCAGGAACTCGTAGCGCTCGCCGTTACGCTCGTACTCGAGATCGACGTTCTGCAGGAAGCTCAGCGGGGTGCCGAACGAGTCGACCATCACCGAGTGGTCGATGACCAGGTCGACCGGCACCAGCGGGTTGATCTTCTGCGGATCGGCGCCGAGCTTGGCGGTGGCGTCGCGCATGGCGGCGAGATCGACCACGGCGGGGACGCCGGTAAAGTCCTGCATCAGCACGCGAGCCGGGCGGTAGGAGATTTCGTGCTCGGAGATGCGGGTGCGCAGCCAATCGGCGACGGCCTCGATATCAGCGCGGGTGACGGTGACGCCGTCTTCGAAGCGGAGCAGGTTCTCCAGCACCACCTTCATCGAGTGCGGCAGCTGCGAGACACCCTTCAGACCGTTCTGTTCCGCCAGCGGAATGGAGAAGTAGCTGTAGGTCTTGTCCCCGACGGTGATCGTGGTTCTGGACTTGAAGCTGTCGAGGGATTTCGAGGTCACGGGTGTCGCCTTCACGCGCTGGTGTTGCAAGGCGCCGCCCGGTCCTGACGCCGGACCGTAAAAGGCCCGGGAGACCGGGGGCAGAGGTCGTCTGACTGGAAGCATTCCAATCTACGGCTGGCTTATAGAGAAACTACATGACGCTTGCCAGTGGTCACTTGGGTTCATTAGGCATGGCGGCCATGAACCAGCCGACGCTCGCTTCCGAGGCCTTTCAACCGCAACTGAGCGTCAGCGGCCTCACGGTGCGGCGCGGCGAGCGGCTGCTGTTCGCCGATCTGCTGTTCGAACTGAAGCCGGGAAACGTGCTGCTGCTGCGCGGCCCGAACGGGGTGGGGAAGTCGACGCTGTTGCTCGCATTGGCTGGAATCGTGCGACCGGATGCCGGGACGATCGCCGGGGCTGAGCGCACCGACCTGCACCTCCTCAACTACCAGAGCGGGCTGAAGGCGCGGCTGACGGTCAGCGAGAACTTAACATTCTGGCAGGCGATGAACGGGGCGAGCGGCCTGACCGTCGATGTCGCGCTGGACGCGGTCGGGATCGGTGGGCTCGGCGTGCTGGAGGCGGGGTACCTGTCGTCGGGGCAGCTGAGGCGGCTGGCGCTGGCGCGGCTGCTGGTCAGTGCGCGGCCGATCTGGCTGCTGGACGAGCCGAGCGCCGCGCTCGATGCCGAGGGCGAGGCGCTGCTGGGCCGGCTGATCGATGCGCACCGGCAGCGGGGCGGTATCGCAGTGGTCGCGACCCATCATGACTTGCCACTGGTCGACCAAGCCGGGGTTGAAACCTTGATCCTCGGGGGCGCGGCATGAGTGCCTTCCGGGCTTTGATCGGGCGCGACCTGAAGCTGGCGTTCCGGGCCGGCGGCGAGGCGCTGACGCTGGTGCTGTTCTTCGTCATGGTGGCGGTGATCGTGCCGTTCGCCATCGGGCCGGACCGGCCGCAGCTGACCCGGCTGGCGCCGGGGATCGTCTGGATCGCAGCGTTCCTGTCCATGCTGCTGGGGCTCGACCGGCTGTTCCGCAACGATGACGAGGATGGCTCGCTGACCCTGCTGCGCCACGCCGGCCTGCCGCTCGAGGCGGTGGTTGCCGCAAAAGTGATTGCGCATTGGCTGGTGACGGCGCTGCCGCTGCTCTTGGCAACGCCGGTGCTGGCGCTGCTGCTATCGATGTCGTGGGCGCAATGGGGGCAAACGGTGCTGGCTTTGCTGATCGGTACCCCGGCGCTGGTGAGCTTCGGGGCGCTGGGGGCCGCGGTGACGGTGGGGCTGAGGCGCGGCGGGCTGATCGCGCCGGTGCTGATCCTGCCGCTCTCCATCCCGGTGATGATCTTCGGGGTGGGGATGCTGGATCCGCTGGCCGGCAGTGGCGCGACATTGTTCCTCATTGCCTTGAGCCTCGTGGTGACGGCTTTCTCACCTTTCGCGGCTGCGCTTGCCTTGCGCGTGGCCGGGGAATAGAGCGAACGCCATGTCCGTCGATACCGTCAAACAACCCAACTGGTTCAGCCGCCTGGCGCATCCGGGGCAGTTCCTCGCCTGGTCGCGCTACCTGATCTGGCCGCTGGCCATTGCCACCGGGCTGAGCTTTGCCATCGGGCTGTGGTTCGCCTTCTTCAACTCGCCCGAGGACTACCAGATGGGCGACATGGTGCGCGTCATGTACGTGCACGTGCCGAACGCCTGGTTGAGCCAGCTGGTCTATGGGGTGATGGCGGTTTCGGCGCTTGGCACCCTGGTGTGGCGGCACCCGCTGGCTGATGTCGCCAACAAGGCGGCAGCGCCGCTTGGCGCAGTGTTTACTGCATTGGCGCTCTATACCGGCTCGCTGTGGGGCCGGCCGACCTGGGGCACGTTCTGGGAGTGGGACGGGCGGATGACCTCGACCCTGGTGCTACTGCTGATCTATCTCGGCATCATTGCGCTGTGGCGGGCCTTTGACGACCAGCTGAAGGCCGGGCGGATCATCGCCATCGTGACGCTGGTCGGGGCGCTGAACATTCCGGTGATCAAGTTCTCGGTCGATTGGTGGAACACCCTGCACCAGCCGGCGAGCGTCTTCACCGCCTCGGGTCCGAAGATGCCAGGCTCGATCCTGACGCCGCTCCTGGTGATGATGCTGGCCTTCACGCTGCTGTTCGCGCTGTTGCAGGTGGCGCGGATGCGGACGGAGATTTTGCGCCGCCGGGCCGAGACGCTGAGCCGGCAGGCCGCCTTGCAGGGAGCCGCCAAGTGATCGGAGATGGCGCGCATATCGAATTCATCGCCTGGGCCTATGTCGGGGTGGCGGTGCTGACCGTGGCGCTGGTCGCCTATGTGGTCTGGGACTCGCTCAGGGTCGATGCCCGGCTCAAGGCGCTCGACAAGGCGGGCATCCGCCGCCGTTCGGACGAGAGCAAGCGTTGAAGCGCATTCTCCTTGCGGTACTGCCGCTGTTGCTGCTGGTGGGGCTGGTCGCCGTGTTCGCGCTGAACATGGACCGCGACCCCAGCCTCGTGCGCTCGGTGCTGATCAACAAGCCGGCGCCGAGCTTTGCGTTGCCAGCGGTGGCCGGCACCGGGGTCGAGGGGTTCGACACGGCTGCGCTCACGGGCGAGGTGACGGTGGTCAATGTGTTCGCCAGCTGGTGCATTCCGTGCCGCGAGGAGCATCCGCTGCTCGAGCGGCTGAAGGCCGAGACCGGGGTGCGGATCTTCGGCATCAACCAGAAGGATGCGCCGGAGAACGCCGTGGCGTTCCTCACTGAACTCGGCAACCCATACCAGCGGATCGGCGGCGATGCCGACAACCGGGTGTCGATCGACTGGGGTGTCTACGGCGTGCCGGAGACCTTCGTCGTCAATGCGGCCGGGGTGATCACCTTCAAGCATGTGGGGCCGATCTCGCCGGATTCGCTGGAACAGGAACTCATCCCGGCGATCGAGAAGGCCAAAGCGGGCTGAACCAACGGCTAAGGTCGGGAACTTCCGCCGACCAACGCACATTCTTCCTCTACCGCCTCAAGCGGCATGAGGAGAGACACTATGCAAACCAGTTCCAGCCTGCGTTTCGTCGAGCAGGGCATGCGCGTGTTCGACCGCGAGCACCATGAGATCGGCAAGGTCGATTGGGTGCAGTTCGGCGACGATGATCCCGATACCCCGGAAGTCGAGGCGAGCGGGCCCTCCGGCCGGCGGACCGACGATACGCTGTTCGACGTGATCGCGCGGGCCTTCACCGACGACAATGTGCCCGAGGAGGTCCGCGACCGCCTGGTGCATCAGGGGTTCGTCAGGATCGACGCCGACGGGTTGTTCGCCGCCGATCGCTACGTGATGCCGGAGCAGATCGACTCGGTGTCAGGCGAAGGCATGACGCTGAATGTCACCAAGGACCAGCTGATCAAGCATTAGGCTTGCGCGACGGCTGAAGGCCCCCTCACCGGGCCTTCAGCCGACCCAGATCAGGGAAGCGGGTCCATCGGGGGGATCACCTCGATGGGCTGCTTGGGGTCGGCGGCGTATTTGGTGAGGAGCGGCAGCTGCATCATCGAGAAGACGATGGTGATCGGCATGACCGCCCAGAGTTTGAAGCCGGCGTAGAACTTGTCCGCCGCGTCGGGGTCGGAAAAGAACAGGCTCGAGCCGCGCCAGGCGAACTCGTTGAGGATCGCCAACAGGAAGAAGAACAACCCCCAGCGCATGGTCATCACCTGCCAGCCCTTGGGTTGCAGGTGGTAGACCTCGCCGAACACGTATTTCAGCAGTGACTGGCCGAACACCAGGCCGCCGAGCAGGGTGGCGCCGAACAGCGAATTGACGATCGTCGGCTTGATCTTGATGAACGTCGAATCCTGCAGCAGCAGGGTCAGCGTGCCGAAGATCAGGACGACGATCAGCGTCACCAGCGGCATCACCGCGACGCGCTTGAACACCAGCCAGGAAATGCCGAGCGAAATCACCATGGCGACCATGAAGGGCGCGGTGGCGAAAATGATCGGGCTGGCAAACATCGAGCGCAAAGCCGGGCTGGCGTCGAGCCAGCCCTCACCGAACGTGGTGCAGATAAAGAAGATCAGCAGCGGGCCGATCTCGAGGCCGATGCGGATCAGCTGCGGACGCAGCTCCGACCAGTTCACTTCGGCGTCTTTGGTCTCTTCGGTCATTCTGCGGTCCTTGCGATCGCGGCGGCGAAGTCGCGTGCCGCGAACGCCTCTAGATTGTCGACGCCCTCGCCGACACCGATGAAGTGTACGGGCAGGGCGAATTTGCGAGCGATGGCGACGAGAATGCCGCCGCGCGCCGTGCCATCGAGCTTGGTCATCACCAGGCCGGTGACGCCGGCACGTTTGCCGAAGATTTCGACCTGATTAAGGGCATTCTGCCCGGTGGTGGCGTCGAGGGTGAGAAGCGTGGCGTGCGGCGCCGACGGCTCGACCTTCTTGATGACGCGGATGATCTTTTCGAGCTCGCTCATCAGCTCGTCGCGGTTCTGCAGCCGCCCGGCCGTGTCGATGATCAGGATGTCGGCGCCCTCAGCCTTGGCGCGCTCCACTGCCTCGTAGGCAAGCCCGGAGGCATCAGAGCCGGCGGGCTTGGTGATGACGGGAGCGCCGGTGCGCTCGCCCCAGACCTGCAGCTGTTCGATGGCGGCGGCGCGGAAGGTATCGCCGGCGGCCAGCATCACCTTCTTGCCTTGCGCGCCATAGAGGCTGGCGAGCTTACCAATGGTGGTGGTCTTGCCAGTGCCGTTCACTCCGACCATCAGGATGACATAGGGCCTGGTGCCGGCATCGATGAGCAGCGGCTGGGCCACCGGCTCCAGCACCTTGACGATCTCGGTCGCCAGCACGTCGCGGACTTCGTCGGAACTGATGTCGCGATCGAAGCGGTCGCGGCGCAGCGCCTCGGTGACGTCGGTCGCCATGTCGACGCCGAAATCGGACTGGATCAGGATGTCCTCGAGGTCATCGAGCATCGCCTGATCGAGCTTCTTCTTGGTGAAGACGGCGGCGATCGAGCCGGTCAGCTGGTCCGACGAGCGCTTCAGCCCGGAGGCGAGGCGCTGCAGCCAGTTCTGCTTCTTCGGCGGTTCGCCGGCAGCGGCCGGGGTCGCGACTGGAGTTGGGACCGGCAGCACCGGCGCGGGCTCGGGCGCCTGCTGCTCCTCGACCTCTTCGATATAGGCGGGGGTGGCCTCGGGCGGGCCGGCCGGCGGCTCGGAGACAGAATCGGTCGGCGGAGCTTCGATGCTCTGGCCGGCCTCGTGCAGCGCTTCCTCGAGCGCAATCTCCTGGTCGGGCGGCAGGACGAGCGGAGCGGCCTCGACGATGTCGTCGAGGATAATGTCGGCGATCAGCTCGTCTTCGACGGATGGCTCGGGCTCGGCAGCCGGCTCTGGCGGGGCCGGTGGCGCCTCGGGCGTGACCAGCTGGCCGGCCTCGTGCATCGCCGCTTCGAGAGCGATCTCCTGGTCGGGCGGCAGGACGAGCGGCGCGGCCTCGACGACGTCGTCGAGAATGATGTCGGCCACCAGCTCGTCCTCGACGGACGGCTCGGGCTCGGCCGGTGGCGCCGATGGCGCTGGCGGCGCGTCCGGCGTGATCAGCAGCCCGGCCTCGTGCATCGCTTCTTCGAGAGCGATTTCCTGATCCGGCGGCAGCACCAGGGGAGCGGCTTCGACGACTTCGTCGAGGACGATGTCGGCTTCGAGCTCCTCGGCGACGCTCGGCTCGGGCTGTGGCGCCGGAGCTGGCTTGTCGCCGCCGCCGAACAGGCGCTGGAAGAAGCCTTTTTTCTTTTGTTCGGCCATCAGGCTGCGGACCTCAGTGCTTCGCCGACGAGGTTGCCATTGGCGAAATGGGTAATACGGGCGGGCACGATTTCTCCCGGCAGATGACCCGGTAATGAACAGGTGACGAACTGTTCCTGCCGGCCGATGCCGTCCTTTTCGATCAGCACGTTCTCGACCATGCCGATGCGGGACAAAGCCAGCTTCTCATACTGGGTTTCACCGACGGCGCGGAGGCGGGCGGCGCGCGCTCTGGCGATGCGTCCGTCGACCTGTGGCATGCGTGCGGCGGGGGTGCCGGGACGCGGGCTATAGGGGAAGACGTGCAGGTAGGTGAGTTCGGCCTCGGTGACGAAGCTCAGCGAGTTCTCGAACATTTCGTCGGTCTCGGTGGGGAAGCCGGCGATGATGTCGGCGCCGAAGACGATGTCGGGACGGAGCGAGCGGAGCTTTGCCACCACCTCGAGCGCCTCGCTGCGCGAGTGGCGACGCTTCATCCGCTTCAGGATCATGTCGTCGCCCGACTGCAGGCTCAGATGCAGATGCGGCATCAGCCGGCGATCCGACGCTATGGCATCATAGAAGGCCGGGTCGGCCTCGATCGAATCGATCGAGGAAATGCGCAGTCGCGGCAGGTCGGGCACGTGGCGAAGGATCTGCTGGGTAAGCTTGCCCAGCGTCGGGGTGCCGGGCAGGTCGGGGCCATAGGAAGTGATGTCGACGCCGGTGAGCACAACTTCGCGATAGCCGTTGCCGACCAGCTTCTTGATCTGCTCGACCACCAGCCCCATCGGCACGGAGCGCGACGGCCCGCGGCCATAGGGGATGATGCAGAAGGTGCAGCGATGGTCGCAGCCATTCTGCACCTGGACGAAGGCGCGGGCCCGGCCATCCATGCCCTCGATCAGGTGCGCGGCGGTTTCGCGCACGCTCATGATGTCGTTGACCTGCACCTTGTCGTTGAGCGGGATGCCGAATGCTATGGGGGCATAGCTTTCCGCCTTCAGCTTATCGGCATTGCCGATCACCAGGTCGACTTCGGCCATGTCGCCGAACGAACGCGCCTCGGTCTGCGCGGCACAACCGGTGACGATGATGCGGCGCTCGGGATTGTCGCGCTTGGCCTTGCGGATGGCTTGCTTGGCCTGCCGCACCGCTTCGGAGGTCACGGCGCAGGTGTTGATGATGATGGTGTTGTCGAGCCCGGCCTTTTCGGCTTCCGCCTTCATCACTTCGCCTTCATAGGCGTTGAGGCGACAGCCGAAGGTCAGCGTTTCGATCGACATCAGGCCGAGACCTGGGCGGTAGAATCCTGGTCGCGCAGCCAGGTGCCGGTGAAGGGCTCGAAGCTGCCGGAGAATTCGAACTCGGCCGGGCCGGTGAGCAGCACGTGATCGTCAGCACGCCACTCGATGACGAGGTCGCCACCGGGGAGGGTCACCGTGGCCTTGCGACCGGTGCGATGGGTGCGGGCGCCGTTGACCAGCGCGGCGCAGGCGGCAGTGCCGCAGGCGCGCGTGAGGCCAGCGCCGCGTTCCCAGGTCCTGAGGATGATGTGATCGGGCGCCACCACCTGGGCGATCGAGATATTGGCGCGCTCGGGGAAAATCGGATGGTTCTCGAGCAGCGGGCCGAAGCGATCGAGGGCGTAGTTGCCGACATCGTCCTCGACCCAGAAAGTGGCGTGCGGGTTGCCCATCGAGGCCACCGAAGGGGTGTGGAGGATCGGCGCATCGATCGGACCGATCTGCAGTTCGATGCCGGTGGTATCGTAGAATTCCTCGGCCAGCGGGATCTCTTCCCAGCCGAAGCGGGGCTTGCCCATATCGACAGTGATCGAGCCATCCGGATGCTCGTCGCCGGTGAGGATACCGGCGAGGGTCTCGAAGACGAAGTGCTTTTCGCCGGTCTCGGCGCTCAGCGCCTGGACGACGCAGCGCATGCCGTTGCCGCAGGCCTGGGCCAGCGAGCCATCGGAGTTGATGATTTCGATATAGTGGGCGGTGCCGGGGGTGCGCGGATCATGGATGGCCATGATCTGATCGTACCTGGTGGCCGGGTCGGCATTGAGAGCGACGGCGGCCGCCGGGGTGACGCGATCGGCACGGCCGCGCATGTCGGCGACGATGATCTCGTTGCCGAGCCCGTTCATCTTGAGGAATGGGGCGGTAGACATGGGCGTGACCTGCTGGGTCTCAGTTGAGGCTGTATATGGCGGAACTGACGGGAAATTGCCAGTGGCGGGGGTGAGGCGGTTCCATTCGCCCGTCAGGCCGGTGCGGAAAGTATACCCCCCACCCTGTCCCTCCCCCGCAAGGGGGGAGGTGACCGGCGCTCGCTAGTCTTCGCCCAACGACCTTCGGTGTATGCTGTCAGCGTCTCCCTCCCCCTTGCGGGGAGG
>NZ_LAJE02000232.1 GCF_000970465.2 Devosia insulae DS-56 | reverse complement strand
CTGGGGGGGCACCGTCGCAACCGGGGAGGCGGCTGGCGCCGCCGGTTCCGCCGCACCCGGCGGAGGCTGGGGCGCGACCTGAGTGGGCTCGGCCAGAGCATCGGCCCAGCCTGCCCCGCCGCCCGAGGCTGTCGCGATGGCGGCGCGTGCCGCGTCGGCGTCAGCAGCGTAGACCGGCTGGCCGGAGATCGACCACGACTTGCCGTCGTACTTCACCTCGCCGCTCTCGAGCTTCAGCAGGGCGTCTAGGCCCGCCAGCGAGTCGGCGATGAAGCCTTGCGGCTCGCCCGACCCGACCAGCGTGCTGTCGCTGCTGACCTTGCCGGCGCGCACCGCCGCAAAGCGGCGCACCTCTTCGGTCGGCACATAGCCGGAGAGGGCAAAGCTGCCGTCGGCGGCCTTCACCGCCGACCAGACGAACGGCGTGACGACCGGCGCGGCATCGCCGGCCTGGATGGCGACGTGCCAGGCAGAGGTGTCGGTTGCAGCGCGCAGGGCGGTTTCCAGCTCGTAGCGGCCAGTGGTGGTCGGCAGTTTGCCGGTCAGCGACCAGCTGCCGGCCGAGTGCGCCAGCGTGCCCTCGTCGAGCTCCAACAGGGCATCGAGACCACCGATCGCGGCTGGGATGAACCCTTCGGGGGCACCGGCGCCAAGGGTCGTTCCATCGACGACGTTGGCGCCGGCGTGTCCCGCGAGGTAGCGCTTCAGCTGCTCGGTCGGCAGGAAGCCGGTGAACGCGATCGTGCCATTGGCCGACTTCTGCGCCCGCCAGACATAGGGGTCAACCACCGGCAGCGCGGCCGTTTCCACGGCGCCCGGCAGGCTGACGGCGTAAGTCCAGCCCGCAGTCCGCAAGCCGGTGGCGGCGAAGGCAGACTCAGCGGCAAAAGCCTCCTGCGGCGTATCGACGGCGCCACTGAGGCTCCAGCTGGCGCCGTCATAGCTGAGCTTGCCGCGGTCGAGCAGCTGCAGCACCCCGAGCGCCTTGAGCGCGGCCGCTTCGAAGTCGGCCGGGTTGCCGTCGGCAATGACGGTGGTGTCGCTCGCGACCGCCGGCAGACCCGCAACCAGGGCCCTACGCGCGGCGGCGCCGGGCACGTAGCCCGAAAGCGAGAACTGCCCCGCGGCAGTCTTTTCCGCGGCAAAGGTGAACGGTGTCGCCAGAGGTGGCTTCACCGTAGTGCTGGCAAGAATGAGACCTTGCGGCGCGCCAAGCTCCAGCCGCGTTTCAATGGCCCCGAAGTCAGCTACAGTAGCAGCGCGGCCCTCGATGGTGATCACCGTGCCCTGGATGGTCGCGTGCCCCTCGCTCATCCGGCGCAGCGTCTCGAGCACGAAATCGATGCCGGATTCGAAACGCTCCGGCGCGCCACGACCCAGTTCGAGCCCGGCGGCGTCGACATTGTCGAGCGCCTCCAGCCGATCGCGCAATGCCGCATCAGGAACAAAACCATCGAGGACGATGCCACCACCGCCGCGCTCGGCGCTCAGCCAGTACTCACTGACATGCGGCGGCCCGAGCGTCACGGCGGCGCCAGATGGCGTCATGGCGACACGTACGGATTCGGCCGCCGCGGCGTCCGCCGGGGAGCCAGTCAGGGTTGAAGTGCCATCGGAGATTGTTGCGCTACCACTCTCCAGTTTCAGGAGATTTTGCAGCAGCAGCTTGGCCGAGGTAGCAAACTCGACGGGTGCGCCGGACGCGAGGACGAGGCTGGTGGAGACGTTGGTCCCGGCGGGCGCAAGCGCCTCGAGCTCGCCGACCAGCGTTTCGCTGGGTGTGGCGCCCGAGAGACTCAGTTTTCGCCCGTCATACTCGGCTCGCCATTCAAACGGCGAGACCAGCGCCGGCTGCACCTCGCGATAAGCCAGCGTAACAGAGGACGGCGTATCCGCCGCGTCGGTTGCAGCGAGCGCAGCGTAGGCCTCAGGCGATTTGGCTCGGCCGGAGATCGTCAGGTCGAGATCAGCGAGCGCGACCTCGCCCTCATCGAGCTGCGTGGCATAGCCAAGGGCGTAGGTGACTGCGGCGACCCAGTTCGCCCGGTTCGGTGCGCCCGACATCAGTCGCGTCTCGTCGCGCGCCCCCTGCCCCGCAATTGCAAGAATCTCGGCGCGCGCCTCCTCGTCGGGGAGACCGCCGGAGAGCGTGAGCACGCCGTCGTCAACGGTGGCGATGAACGGAAATGGACTGACGTACTCGGCAAGCACCACTTTCGAGGTCACGCTGCGTACACCGTGCACAGCTGCGACTTTGGCGACAGCCGCGTCGATCATCGCCTCGGTGGTGGCGGTGCCGGAAATGGTGGCATCGCGCATGTCGAAACTGAGCCTGGCCCATTCGAATTCAGGGCCGGCGATAACCACGCTGGCGCGGCTCGCAAGATCTGGCGGGATGGCGCTGCCGCTCGTCGCCACAGCGGCGACCGTGCCGCCGATGACTGTGACGAAGGCTGGTACACCCCAGCGCAGGAAGATGCCGCTCATGCCGCCCCCGAAACAAGAAATCCGCCGGCAGCGAGCCGACGACGAGCCATAGCGCCAAACACTGAATCGGAGAAGTGCGTCAACGCCACTGACAATTTCTGAATGTCAGCATGAACCGATAAATGCGGCCAAATGAACGAAGCCTGACAACTACGTGAACGTCCCACCTGAAAACAGAAAGGCCCGGCTGACGCCGGGCCTTTCCAATCCGATTGGGCCGTAAGGCTTACTCGAAGGTCTTCTTGAACTCGGACTCGATCTTGTAACCGAGGTCCTGATCGTCGGTGCCCGAAGTGACCGTTCCCTTGATCGAGGAGGTGTAACCACCGCCCGGAGCCCAGGCCAGCTTGGCCGAACCGTAGAACAGCTCATCGAAGTCGCCGTTCACGTAGCCGACTTCGCCGGTGAGCGTGATCGACTCGGTGACCGCGGCCGAAACGCCAGCCGCAACCTGGTAGCTGTCACCCTGGCCAGCAATGTTGGACTGGTACCAGCGACCACCGACGTTGATGGTGACGCCTTCGGTCGCCGCAACGCTGATGGAGCCCGAAGCACCGAAGTCCGTGTCGCCATCCAGGTCAACGGCTTCGACAGCACCAGCGATCGTGAACATGTCGAAGGTCGCCGAAGCGGACGCCAGAACGTTCCAGTAGTCATTAATCACGCCGACTTCGTCGTGGCCGTAGGCACCAGCCAGGACGACCTTAAAGTTGTCGAACGTGCCGGCGAAACCAGCGTGAACGCCCCAAGCTTCGACTTCGCCATCGAGCACGCCAGCAGCGGCACCGGTGATGTGAGCCGAGATGCCTTCACCAGCGTAGGCGATCACGCCAACGGCAGTACCAGCACCACCGAGGCCGAACGGAGCAGTCTGCGCACCATCGAGGTTCTCGAGGCCGGCGCTGAGCGTGAAGCCATTGCCAAGGTCAGAGGTAACCTGGATTACCATGCCGCCGTCATCAAGACCCTCAGAGCTCGGGAGCGGGCCCCAGCTGACGCCCCGATCAACGTCTTCGGAGTTGAAGAGGTCGAGCCAAGTCAGGGGCTCGTCGTCGCCCTTGTTCATGATCGAGCCCTTCTTGCCCGCCATGATCACGGTCGAGTCGCCGATCGAGACATAGGCTTCGTCAAGAACGACTGAGCCAGGACCGGAAACGGTACCGATCGGGTTCCCACCAGGATCGAAAACGGTGCCACCGTCGCCGGTGGTCGAGCCGCCATAATACTTCACACCCTCGTCATCGACGCGAGCATCAGTCACCTGCTTCAGCTTCAGCACGGCTTTGGCCGGACCAAAATCCGAGTCAGCAGTCGCAACGAACTTGATCCAGGCGTCGAAGCGCGAGCGCCAGTCGTTCTCGCCGTCGCCGCCAAAGAAGGCAACGCCACCATTCGGGCTGTCGATCACGAGGTCTTCGTCGTCGAAGTCACCCCAGGTGAACTTGTACTTCACTTCGCCAGTGATCTGCAGGCAGTTGGTGTCGGACGAGATCGTCAGACCCGACAGTCCCAGCGCGTCGCAAACGTCGAGCGACGTCAGAACGCCGAGATCGGCCGCGTAGGCACCGCCGGTCGAGAGACCCGCTGCCGCCACAGAACCCAGAAGAAGGCTCCTGATTTTCATTATTGACCTCCAAAGTCAGTCATTCGTTTTGCCAGTTGCCCGGCGGCTTGTCGAAACGCGACCACACTTTTGTGTGTGTTGTCGTCGCGTTTGCGACCGACAAACGATCCCATGCATGGATTCGCAAGACCCACTCTACGCAGGAGTTCGGGAGGCGCAATCGCAGAATGGCCGAATTGGGGCAACGGCAAGGTGGTTGCAATCTGGCTGTTGCAAATTCGGCACAGGTTTGGAAACGGGCCGTTAATACTTGCAGCAGCGTCCGCCGGAATCGACGCCAGCCAGACCATCCGCCCCGTCGGACTCAGGTCCAGAGTTCCGGATGAAGCTGCCGCCATGCGGCCATATGGCCCGAATGGTTGACGGCGCGCTCGTCGCTGGACCAGTCATCCTGCTGCGGCTCCGATTGCACCGATGCCAGGCACGCATCGTCCCACTCGGCGCCGCAGAACTGCAGCATGCTCTCGATCAAAGCACGCCGATCCCCTGCAGAAGCACCAATATCGAGCTTGTGGATGAGGCCCGGAAAACGTGCGTGCCAATCGCCCATCATTTGCAGATAGGCGGCGTGGTAGCCTCGTAACTCGCCGAGATCGTTTGAGTACTCGTACCCCACGCCGGTGAGGAACTTCTCAAATATGGCGACGCGATGCTCGGCGGACAGGCGCACGCAGTGAATCACCCGCGCCTGAGGCAGCGCCAGGCGGATGAAGCCGAGATAGTGGTAGTTGGCCGGCATGGTGTCGATAACGCGTTTGCCCGCCGGAACCAGCCTGTTAGCTTCCGCCATATAGGCTCGCCCGAGCGCGGCGAAGCGTTCGGCAGCCAGCTCCCATAGGGGCCGCCCGCCAGCCTCCCGGATCAATTCCCGCGCCAGCCTACCCATGGTCGGCAGTTCTCCGGCACCTGCAAATGCCGGGTGCGAACCAAGGCTCAGTTCGAGCGTGCTCTTCCCCGACCGCGGCAGACCGACGACGAAGATTGGGCTTGAGTCGGACGAAGCATTACCCAGCGCTGTCGCATCGATATTCCGAAAGCGCGCCACGTCCGCCTGCAGCACGCGAATCTCATCACTCAGCGAAAAGGCGACGCGTTGTCGTTGCATGCGATTTGCTTCAATAAATGCCGCGATGGATCCGAAATGATCCCCGAGGTCCGCCAGAGCCTTGCCGAGCCCAAAGCCTGCATAGATGCGGTCAAGTGCGTCGAGTCCCTCATCGCGGAACACCTGCTCCATCGCGGCCACCGCGATGTCGCGTTGCCGATGGCGCAGCGTCGTAGCGCGCTGGAGGTGTGCCTCGCCGAATGTCGGCCGCAGCGCGAGCGTGCGGTCGAACCCCGCGATTGCCTGCTTCAGCTGCCCATCCGCCCGCAGTACACGCGCGCGTTGCAGGTGAAGGGGGGCCTCCTCGGGCCGGACAGCCAATCCTCTGTCGAGTACCTCCAGCGCCTCCGCAGCGCGCCCCTGGTCGATCAGCATGAAGGCAAGCCGATCATAGGCCTCGGCATAGCCTGGTCGCAGCTCGATCGCCTTGCGATAGGACGCTTCCGCCGCGAAGTGGTCCCCGGCCTGACGCAGCATGCTGGCCAGCCTGAAGTGGAAAGCGGGCTCTGTCGGCCGAAGCTCGACTGCATGGCCATAGGCATCGGCGGCCTCATCGAACCGCCCGAGCGCTCGGTTCGCCATGCCGAGATTCGAATAGATTTCAGCCGAGGCCGGCTGGATGGCCACGGCGCGCTTCAGCACTTCCACCGCTTCGTCGTTGCGACCGGCGCTGTTCAGCGCCACGCCCATATTGGCCAGGTATTGCGGGTTGGCGGGCTCGGCCTTGAGCGCCACTGCGATGTGACGGATGGCGGCTGCAGGGTCTCCCAGCTGCAACTGGGTGAGCCCGAACAGATGGTTGGCTGCGGGGTGGCCGCCATCGAGACGCAGAATCTGCTGGTACAGGCCAGCTGCCTCTTTTCCATGCCCCGCCTGATGGAACTCGATGCCGCGCTGCAGCAAATTGTCCGACGTTCGGCCTTGCGGTTGCTTTGGGGGAATTCGACGGGAAGGGGACATGCGTCTCTTGCCAATGGCTGCCTTGCCTATGCCGCAAGTCCTCGTCCATATGACGGCAACAAAGGGCGGGAAAGCAGAAAATGACAGACGGCAAGGTGGCGGTGGTGACCGGCGCGACCTCGGGTATCGGGCGTGCGACGGCAATCGGGCTGGGTAAGGCTGGGTATCGTGTGGCGATTCTGGGGCGGCGCGAGGCCGAGCTCAAGGAGACGGCGCGGCTGAGCTCGGCGCAATATAGCGGGGTTTGTGACGTCACCGACCCCTCAGCCGTGCATCGCTACTTCACCGATCTCAAAGCGAAACTGGGCCGGGTGGACGTGGTGTTCAACAATGCCGGGCGTTTCGCGCCGCAGGCCAGCTTCGGCGATACCGATATCGGGACCTGGCAGGGCATGGTGGACGTCAACCTCAACGGCGCCTTCTATGTGGCGCGCGAGGCGTTCCGGGCGATGCGGGACCAAACGCCGCAGGGCGGACGGATCATCAACAATGGCTCGATCTCGGCTTACGTGCCCCGTCCGGGCGCTGCCGCCTACACCGCGACCAAGCACGCGGTCACCGGGCTGACCAAAGCGATTTCGCTGGATGGACGAGCCTTCAGCATCGCCTGCGGGCAGATCGACATCGGCAACACCGCAACCGACATGACGGCCAGGATGACTACCGGGTCGCTGCAGGCCAATGGCACGATGGAGCCGGAACCGACCTTCGACGTGCAGCACGTGGTGGACGCTATTCTCTATATGAGCGGGTTGCCGCTTGGGGCGAACGTGCAGTTCATGACGGTGATGGCGACTACCATGCCGTATATCGGTCGGGGTTAGTTCTCTGATCGCATCCCTTCTGCAATAAGCCTAGTCAAGAACCGAGATGCCAGATGACTGTCCCTGCCTTTCAGCATGAGAAACTTCTTGCGCCGATCGTTGGGCTCGCTGACCTCAACGCGGACAGCGACGAGTATTATCGGACACTCGCCAGGTCAGATGACACCATTCTGGCGGTCGGCGGAGTTTTGGGACTCATGGAAAGGGACGCTTTCCAACAGCGTGACTTGTCGCGACTGCTCGATTTGTCCCGGCACGGTGCGGTTCGTCGTCGGGCGTTCAGGTATTTCGACCATTCTCACGATCACATGCTGGCTGCTGAAATAGCTGCCTTGGGACCAGATATGATCGAAGACCTCGAGAAGCTCAGCATCGAAGCTCGTTCCCGAAATGATGCGGGAAGGCAGCGCGACGTTGAGATCGCCAAGTATGTTGCTTGGGGCGAGGTTAGCATGTTGCGCAACGCGGCAACCTATGCCGAAGTCGCTGATGGATGGCGAGGTTCCGTCAAAATTCTGGCCAAAGCAGTAGCGGTTCGACCGGACGACATCAAGTCATTTTCAGCTCTTGCAACGATGTTGGAGGGTGCAGGCAGATATGATCTTCTTGAGTATGTGCTGTTACGGGTAGTCGGCATCGATAAGCTGGAGCGGCACGCGGCGTTATTTAGGGCCGTAGTCCAGCTTGTCAAAGGAGACGCAAAAGGATGTCTGCTCCTGCTGAAGGAACTTGAGGATGCCGGGCGCGCGGACGACGGGCGATTTTCCATCGGCTCGACCGGCGAGCAGACGAGGGCTAAAGCGCACTACAAACTTGGGCAATTTCGGGAGGCATACAGGAGCTACGCGAGCATGAATGCTCTTGAGGCAGCTTCTTTCGCCCCGACGAGCTACATTTCAGATTGTCTGGCGCGAAACGCCCAAGAGGTCCCATCTCTACCGGAGTTTGATCGGCCAAATTACGTGATGATGGTAGGGTTTCCCCGATCTGGAACAACAATGCTGGAGAACGCGTTAGCGTCGCATCCCCGGATCGAAACTTTTGAGGAAGTACCAACATTTCAAACCGCAACGGCTTACATAGATCGAGGAAACAAAGGCCAGACGGAACATGAGGCACAAAGCGTTGCGCTTTTCGTAGAGGCCCGCGAGCGCTACTTTTCTTCGCTCGATCGACTTGCTCGAAAGGACGGCGCTGACGTCTACGTTGACAAGCTCCCGGCCCGTTCGCTCATTGCTCCTTTTGTGAAGCGACTACTGCCAAATCAACGCTTCATCTTTTCGATACGACACCCCTATGATGTTGCGCTTAGCTGCTTTCAGCAGCTCTTTGGTGCAACTCCGGCGACAGCAAACTTCCTAAATTTAGTTGATACTATCCGGCTTTACGACCTTACGATGACCGAATGGTTCAAAGTCCATTCGCTAGAAGACCCGCTGGTTCATTACGTGAGATACGACGATCTCGTGCCTGATTTTGAAGCGGTTACTCGGAACGCCCTCGCTTTCTTGAGTCTGGATTGGGACCCGGCAGTGCTCACATTCGCTGAACGTGCTGGCGATAGGGCAGCACGGACGCCGAGCTATCAAAAGGTCCGCCAAGGATTATCCCTCGGCGTCCAAACATACTGGCGCAACTACGACTTCCTGTTCACGCAACCGCAGGCAGCTCCGCTCACTAAGTGGGCTGAGTTCTTCGGCTACGAGACCCTCTAAGTCCCGGACACCTTCTCGCAGCCGATCCAGGTAGAGCACATGGCAGGTCATCGCTCTGCACACCGAAATCACCGCGAGCGCCCCTGTCGAGGCGGCCGCGGTCGGCCTCGGCGTGGATTGCGCGCGGGGGGTCTCGAAACTGGCCACGCGCAGGGCGTCATCGAGCGGTATGCCGATGGTCTGGTGGAAGTAGCGGACTGCGTCGATCATCGCCAAGTCGGCGCCGTCGGCGAGGCGGACTACGCGCCATCCCTCCGGTAATACGGTACAACCCAGCGAAAACGCGGACAGAACGTGGCACGTCGCTTGACGCCTCTCGCCGACGCAACCTATTTTGATTCCAGCATACTTTAAGAGGTTTCATTATGAAGATTGCTTCCGTGCTGTTGCTCGGCGCTGCCGTTGCGACCTTATCCAGCGCTACCCGGGCGGCCGACCTGATCATCGAGGAACCGGCGGTTATCGCCACCGCATCGGCGGTCGATTGGTCTGGCTTCTATGCAGGCGCGCATATCGGGTATGGGGCCGGCACGCAGTTCCTCGACGGCGTCATCATCGACCCCGACGACGAAGAGCAGCCGGTCGACGGATTCCTGGGCGGCGTGCACCTGGGCTACAACGTACAGATGGACGCCGTAGTGTTCGGCGTGCAGACCGACCTCAGCCTATCGGCGATTGCCTCGGAAGAGCTTGGCGGCGGTGCGGACGATACGGTTGATTGGCTCGGCTCGACCACCGCTCGCATCGGCCTAGCGCTCGATGGGGTGCTGCCCTACGTCAAGGCGGGTGTCGCGTATGGCGGCGGTACGGGCGATGCGGCCGGCCTCGAAGTCAGCAACACGCATGTCGGCTGGACGGCCGGCGCCGGCGTCGAAATCGCCGTAGCAGACAACATCTCGGTGTTCGGCGAATACGCCTATACCGACCTCGGCGCCGAGACCTACAGTTTCGGCGCCCCAGTGAATGCCGACGTCGATGTGTCGATGCAGCTTCACACCGTGAAGGCCGGCCTCAACTTCGGCTTCTGATAAATAGTCGAACGGATTGCGACCGGCCGTCCCTCGGAGCGGCCGGTTGTTTTGCTCAGGCGCCGAACACCTTCGTCCCGCCAATCCAGGTAGAGCGGACCTTGAGGTCGTCACTCAAGACCGCGAAGTCGCCGCGGGCGCCTTTGCTGAGGTGGCCGCGGTCGGCCTCGGCGTGGATGGCGCGGGCCGGATAGAGGCTGGCCATGCGCAGGGTCTCGTCGAGTGGCACGCCGATGGTCTGATGGACATAGCGGATGGCGTCGATCATCGCGAGGTCGGCGCCGGCGAGGGTGCCGTCGGCGAGGCGCAGGGCGCCATCCTTGCGGTAGACGGTGCGGCCGGTGAGCTCGAATTCTGTCCAGTCGGTGCCGGTGATCGACATGGCGTCGGAGACGAGAAAAACCTGGCCGGGGCCGCGTTTGGCGCGAAGTGCGATGCCGATCGAGGTTGGGTGGACGTGGATGCCGTCGGCGATGAGGCCGGCATCGAGGCCCGGCAAATCGAGCACCGCGCCGACGAGGCCCGGCTCGCGGTTGCCGATCTGGCTCTGCGCGTTGAACAGGTGGGTGGCCATCGAAGCACCGGCTGCCGCCGCAGCCGCGACCTGCACATAGGTCGCGTCGGAATGGCCGATGCTGACGATGATGCCGGCTGCGGCGAGACGAGAAATCTGTTCCTGACCAACGGTTTCCGCAGCGACGGTAATAAGAAGAGTCGGGAGTGCGCGCTTGGCGGCGAGCAGCCGCTGCAGGTCGGCTTCGTCCATCGGACGGATCAGGGCCGGATCGTGCGCACCCTTGCGGGCGATGGACAGGTGCGGGCCTTCGAGGTGGAGGCCGAGGAAGCCGGGGACGTGCTGCTCGATTGCAGCGGTGCCGGCGGCGATGACCGCCTCGTTCTTGGGCACCGTGTCGGTGATCAGCGTCGGCAGGCAGGCGGTGCAGCCAAACTGCGTCAGGGTCGCGCAGATGGTGCGGATCGCATCGAGCGTCGGCGTGTCGTTGAGCAGAGCGCCGCCGGCGCCGTTGACCTGCAGGTCCAGAAAGCCGGGGACGATCATCGCGCCATCGGCTGGCACGCGGATGGCATCGGTAGGCGAGTCGGCGGCGATCAGGCCTTCGACCTTGCCGTCGGTGACGACCAGCGCCATGTGATCGTGCCATTCGGTGCCATCAAATATGCGGGCTCCGGTGAAGGCTTGTTTGGTGGTCATGCGCTTTGCTC
>NZ_LAJE02000231.1 GCF_000970465.2 Devosia insulae DS-56 | reverse complement strand
CCCCAGGGCACCGTGGCCGCAACGTCCCGCCTCTGAGGAAAACTAAGGACTTGGCTGCGCCAAGCCCAAGTTTTCGCTTTCTCCCCCGTAAGGGGGGAGATGAGCTGTGGCACTATCCAGCCAGACTTCCACCGATTCCCCAGGCCCCACGATGAACCTGAAACTGGCTGCTCTCGGCGCGGCGATCCTGTGGGGGTTTACCTACATCATCACCACCACCATGCTGCCGCATAACCCGATCTTCATCGGTTCGGTGCGGGCGTTGGGTGGTGGGTTGCTGCTCCTGGCATTTGCCCGGCAGATGGTGCCGCGGGGCTATTGGCCGAAGCTGATCGTCTTGGGGACGCTGAACTTCGGGGCGTTCTTCGCGCTGCTGTTCGTCTCGGCGATCCGGCTGCCGGGCGGCGTCGCTGGCACCTTCCAGACGCTCGGGCCGCTGATCACCATCCTCCTCGCCTGGGCGCTGCTGAGCCAGCCGCCGACGCTGATGAAGGTCGTCTCGATCCTGATCGGCGCGGTGGGCGTAACGCTGGTGATCCTGCGCGCCGATGCGGGGATCGACATGCTTGGCGTCGCGGCGGCGCTCTGCAGCGTCGTCGCCGGCTCGCTCGGCGGCATCCTGATCAACCGCTGGGGTCGGCCCGTGGAGATGTCGCTGGTGAGTTTTACCGCCTGGCAGCTGCTGATCGGCGGTACTGAGCTCGCCGTGCTGGCGCTGATCCTCGGCGATCTGCCCACAGCGATCACCTGGACCAACGCGCTGGGGCTCACGATCCTTGCCGTGGTGCTGACCGCCCTGCCCTTCATCCTGTGGTTCCGCGCCATCGTGGCGCTGGGCGCGGCCTCGGTGATCCCGTTCGTGCTGGTGACGCCGGTGGTCGCCTTCATCCTCGATGCGGTGATCCGCAACGTGGTGCCAAGCCCGCTGCAACTGGTCGGCGTGGCGCTGGTGATGACGGGGTTGATCGTCAACCAGTGGGCCGGCGCGCGGGCCGCCAAACGCGCCTGATCACCAGGCGAGACGCTTGGCCTCTTCCTCGCGCTCGGCGAAGCGCTCGCGGGCTTCCTCAACGCGGTGGCGGTTGGCATGGGCCCAGTTGCCGATGACCTTTAGCGGCTCCTGCAGCTCCTGGCCCATTTCGGTGAGCGCGTAGTCGACGCGCGGCGGGATCGATGGGGTTACCTTGCGGGAGACGAAGCCGTCCTTTTCGAGATCGCGCAACGTCGCGGTCAGCATCTTCTGCGAGACGCCGTCGATTTGCCGCTTCAGCTCCGAGAAGCGCTTTGGCCCATCGCTGAGAGCGCGGACCACGAGAATGGTCCACTTGCCGCTGATCTGCGCCAGCACTTCGTGCACCGGCAGCATGGCGCGCTGGCACTCGGCGAAGTTGTGCGGTTCGGTGCGGGTGGCCTCGAATACCGCAGCAACGGCGTCGGGGGCTGTCCCAGCGGGCAGTTCCGTGTGGGTGACCAGGTCGTCCATGGGTAACTCCGTCTCGAAACGGTGCCGTCTTGTGCACCTCTGAGGTAGTCACCAACATAGCGCCAGTTACTGACGGTGACTAGGTCTCTGTTGGTGGCTACCCATGCATTTACCTCAAGGCAGACACCCAAATGAGCAGCACGCCACGCATCGGCATCATCCTCTCAACCACCCGCGAAACCCGCTTTGCCGACCGTCCGGCGCAGTGGGTGCTCGACATCGCCAAAGCCCGCGGCGATGCGGACTACGAAGTCGTCGACCTCAGAGATTTTCCGATCCCGTTCTTCGACGCGGTCGGCTCGCCGCGCTTCGTGCCGCAGACCAACGACGTAGCGCTGCGCTGGGCGAGGAAGGTTTCCGAACTCGACGGCTACATCTTCGTCACCGCCGAGTACAACCGCTCGATCTCGGGCGTGCTCAAGAACGCGCTCGACCACATCTATGACGAGCCGGCGCGCAAGCCCGCGGCTTTCGTCGGCTATGGCGCGGTGGGCGCAGCGCGCGCCGTCGAGCAGTTGCGGCTGATGGCCGTGGAGCTCAGCATGGTGCCGATGAAGGCGGGCGTGCACATCAACATGGAGCCGCTGCTCGGCATGCTGCGTGGCGGCAAGGACTTTGCCGATTACGACTACCTGGCCCCGACAGTGACCGCGATGCTGGATGAACTGGCCTGGTACACACGGACGTTGAAGGCCGGCCGCGAGGCCGAGGCGCTCGAACAGGCCGCCTGAGCCTAGCGCGGCCGACGGCGGGTGCTGCCGTCGGCCCAATAAATCTATGGTTCGCAGGGAACCTGCGGACGGTTGGCGCTTTCATATCTCCGCAAGAACCATGCGCCGCGGACGCCACTGGTTCTCGGTGAAAAGGGAGCTGAAGCTGGCCCGCATGCTGACCTCGGTCGCGCTGTTCTCGACAGTGGCGCTCGCTGCCCTCGCCCTCACCGCTACCGGGCTCAAGTACAGCACCGACATGATCGGCCAGATGGCTGCTGCCACGCCGGTCAAGACCACCAACCTGAGGCCGGGCTACGTGGCCCGCCCGACCGTCAGCCGCGCCGACGACCTCAACGTTGCGCGATCGGTGCCCGTGGTTCCGCCCAAGGCCAGTGCTCGGGGCAAGGTTGCGCCACCCGGCTTCACCCATTCGGTGACTGTCGAAGCGCTCAAGGTCCGGGCCGGGCCGAAGCAGATCGAGCCGCAGGTGTTCACGCTCAAAGGCGGCAGCTGGGTCAACATCAGCGACGAGGTCGAGGGCTGGGTGCGGATCACCGACGAGGCCGGCCAGAGTGGCTGGGTCTATGGAAGTCTGCTGCGTCAGGCGCCACAAGTCGAGCTCAGCCAAGAGACGCGGCAAGAGTTGCGTCAAGAAACGCAACTGGAGTAACGGGCAGCCTCTTAGCCCGGACGATGCTCCCTGGTGCGCCGCACGGGAGTATACGCGGCAGCGGGCGTCCAGTTTGACCTCCGGACGCCCGCTGCTTGCACATCTGAAATGTGGCTCAGGCGGCTTCAGAATCCTTGGCGGCGCTCGGAGCGAGCGTCACGCGCATGCCATCCAGCTCTTCGCTGAGCAGGATCTGGCAGCTGAGCCGCGAGTTCGGCTTCTTGTCGAGCGTCGAATAGAGGAGGTCCTCTTCATCGTCGCTCGGGTCAGGCAGCTTGTCGAACCAGCCGTCCTCGACATAGACGTGGCAGGTGGCGCAGGAACAGGCGCCGCCGCACTCCGCCTTGATGTTGAGACCCCAGTCGCGGATCACTTCCATCGTGCGCCAGCCATCGAGCCCTTCAAGCTCGTGTTCGACGCCGGACTGGTCAGTGACGAGGATCTTCATCGATCAGACGACGCCGAGCTTCTTCTGCAGCTTGGTGGAGCTGGTGGTGTACTGGAACACCACGCGCTCGCCCGGCGACACGACGGCCTTGGCGGCCTGCGCCATCAGGGCGGCTTCGTGGAAGCCCGAGAGAATGAGCTTCAGCTTGCCCGGGTAGTGGTTGATATCGCCGATGGCGAAGATACCCGGGACCGAGCTCTCGAACTTCTCGGTGTCGACGGTGATCAGGTTGTCGTTGAGCTCGAGGCCCCAGTCGGCAACCGGGCCGAGCTTCATGGTGAGGCCGAAGAACGGCAGCAGCCGCGTCGCCGGCAATGGCGTATCGCCCGAATCCATGGCGATATGGACGTGGTCGATCTGGCCGTCCTTGCCGTCGAGCTTGCCGATCTGGCCCATGAGGAAGTTGATCTTCCCCTCCATGACCAGCTCTTTCATCTTGTTGACCGAAGCCGGTGCGGCCTTGAAGGCATCGCGACGGTGCACCAGTGTCAGCGAGCGGACGATCGGCTGCAGGTTGAGCGTCCAGTCCAGCGCCGAGTCGCCGCCACCGACGATCACCACGTCCTGGTCGCGGAAATCATCCATCTTGCGGACGGCGTAGAACACCGACTTGTTCTCGTACTGCTCGATGCCTTCGACCGGCGGGCGCTTGGGCTGGAACGAGCCGCCACCGGCGGCGACCACTACCACCTTGCAGAGGAACACTTCGTCCGCATCGGTCTCGAGGCGGAAAGTACCGTCCTCGAGCTTTTCCAGCTTAGTGACCATGCGGCTGAAATGGAACTCGGGCCCGAAGGGCGCGATCTGCTGCATCAGGTTGTCGGTGAGGCCTTGCCCCGTGACCATCGGGAAGCCCGGAATGTCGTAGATCGGCTTTTCCGGGTAAAGCTCGGCGCACTGCCCGCCCGGGCGGTCGAGGATGTCGATGAGGTGGCATTTGACATCGAGCAGACCCAGCTCGAACACGGCAAACAGGCCCACAGGACCGGCGCCGATGATGACCACATCCGTGACGATTTCGTTCGACATTCGCTTCTCATTTGGCTGAAGGCCGCTCCGGCCTTCCAGTTCTCAGGATGGTGCGCAGCCTGTCACGCTAGGCGCGGCGAAAACGGCGATTCCCGATCACGGGAACCACCGGAGATAGTTGGCGGTCACGCGTTCTCGACGGCGCGGCGAAGGAACGGCCGGGTGCCGAGCGGCACCTCGGTCAGGCCGACCGGCTGGTAGAAGATATCGACGAGAGCGAGCTTCCCAGCTTCGAGGGCCTTGCGGGTCGGCTCGTGCTTGACCACGAAGGCGTTCATGCCGCAGCGGCGCATGTGCGAGATCTGGTCGTGCAGCACATCGCCGACGGCCCGCAGTTCGCCCTTGTAGCCGTAGCGCTCGGCGAGGAGGCGCGACGACGAGTAGCCACGGCCGTCGCCGAACGCCGGGAAGTTGATGGCGATCGAAGCGAAGCGGCCGAGATCGGCCTGCACCAGCTCGACATTATCGCCTGGCGACACCAGCAGCCCGAGTGGATGCGGGTTGCTCAGGATGGCCTCGCGGTTCTCGAGGAACACCGGCAGCGGCACATGGGTGTAGCGCACCGAAGCCGGGTCATCGCCCTCGGTCCAGGCACGGAACGGATCGGCGACGAAGGCGCCATCCTTGAAGAGCGTCAATTCCTGAGCGGCCATGGGCTTGGCGATGGCTCCGTTGAAATCGAAATGGATGCCGCACTCTTTTTTGTTCAGTCCGCGCCAGCGGCCGGCACGCGGATCTTCACCCTCGGCCACCACGCTCGTGCACGGCGCGCAACCGATGGACTTGTAGCCCTTATTGTAGAGCGGATGCTCCGGCAACCCATACTTGAGCTTGTAGGTCGTGATATCGGCATCGGAGAAATAGGCCAGCGGATTGACCTTGATGCGGTCGTCGCTGGTCAGCTCGAAGTGCGGCAGCACCCCGCGCTCCTTGGTCTGGTAGCGCTTGCGGCCGGTGACCCAGCCACCGTAGCCCGACACCGCTGCGTCGAGCGGCTCGGTCTTCCGGATATGGCAGCACGAATCGGGATCGGTCTCCCACAGGTCGCCCTTGGGGTCGAAGCGGAGGATATCCTTGCTGTCAGGGGTGAGCGCGATGACGTTGGTCAGCCCCAGCTGGCGCTTCAGCGTCTCGACATACTCCAGTGTTTCGGGGAAGTGCTTGCCGGTCTCGAGGAAGTAGACCGGCAGGTCCTTGTTCACTTCGGAGACCATGTGCAGCAGCACCGAGGAATCGGCGCCGAACGACGAGACGATGGCGAGGTCATCGACCAGCAGTTCCTCGACGGCTTGCCGCAGCACGGCGACGCCGTCCATCTCGTCGAACATGCCGTTGAGCGACATGATGCCGAGTTCACGCAGCTTGTCCGGCTTGTGGGCCCGAACGCCCGGGGCCGTGGCGAGATCAAGCATTGCCGCGCTCCTTGGCGTCAGGCCAGAAGGCTTTCAACTCAGGCATTGCCGTACAGCGCCTCCTTGAACGGCGCGTCGCCCAGCCGCCGGTAGGCGGCAATGAACGGCTCGTCGGCGCTGACGCGCTTCGAGATGTAAAGGTCGACCAGCCGCTCGATGGCGGCGGGCACTTCCTCCACCACGAAGCCGTGGCCGAGGATGTTGCCGATCGCCGCGTTCTCGGTGGCATCGCCGCCGACGGTGATCTGGTAGAGCTCGGTGCCCTTCTTCTCGACCCCGAGAATGCCGATGTGGCCGACATGGTGGTGGCCGCAGGCATTGATGCAGCCCGAGATCTTGATCTTCAGGTCGCCAATCTCGGCCTGCCGCTCGGGTGAGGCGAATTTGCGGCTGAGCTCCTGCGCCAAGGGGATCGAGCGGGCATTGGCCAGCGCGCAGAAATCGAGGCCCGGGCAGCAGATGATGTCGGTGATCTGCCCGGCATTGCCTTCGGCCAGTTCGTGCTCGACCAGCGCGGCGTAAACCGCCGGCAGGTCGGTGATCCGTACGTGCGGCAGCACCAGGTTCTGCTCGTGGCTGACGCGCAGCTCATCGAACGAATAGCGCTCGGCGAGGTCGGCGACGACCTCCATCTGCTTGTCGGTGGCGTCGCCGGGCGCACCGCCGGTCGGCTTCAGCGAGATGGTGACGGACACATAACCCGGCTGGCGGTGCGCATTGAGGTTGCGCTCGAGCCAGCGGCCATAGGGCGGGTTGAGGATCTTTTCCTTCGCCACATCGACGGTGGTCTCATTGACCAGCTCGTAATCGGGCTGGGCGAAGTATTTGGTGATCCGGTCGAGCTCCTGCTGCGGCAGGGTCAGCACCCCACCCTTCACATGGGCGAACTCTTCCTCGACCTGCTCGCGGATGGTGTCGATGCCGGTCTCGTGCACCAGGATCTTGATGCGCGCCTTGTACTTGTTGTCGCGACGGCCATAGCGGTTGTAGACGCGCAGGATGCTCTCGAGATAGGCGAGCAGGTCCTCGTGCGGCACGAACGGGCTGATCTGCTTGCCGATCATCGGGGTACGGCCAAGACCGCCGCCAACCCAGACTTCCCAGCCGATTTCGCCCAGCGCCTTGGTCGCCGCCTGCAGCCCGATATCGTGGAAGCGGATGGCGGCGCGATCATTGGTCGAGCCGGTCATGGCGATCTTGAACTTGCGCGGCAGGTAGCTGAACTCGGGGTGCAGCGACGACCACTGACGCAGGATCTCGGCGACCGGACGCGGATCGATGATCTCGTCGGCGGTGGCGCCGGCAAACTGGTCGGTGGTGATGTTGCGGATGCAGTTGCCCGAAGTCTGGATGGCGTGCATCTCGACCGAGGCGAGGTCGGCGAGGATCTTCGGGATGTCGCGCAGCTTGGGCCAGTTGAACTGGATGTTCTGCCGCGTGGTGAAGTGGCCATAGCCGCGGTCGTAGTCGCGGGCGATCCGCGCCAGCATCCGCAACTGCTTGGAGCTCATCGTGCCGTAGGGCACGGCGATGCGAAGCATGTAGGCATGGAGCTGCAGGTAGAGCCCGTTCATCAGTCTGAGCGGCCGGAACTGGTCCTCGTTGAGCTCGCCAGTGAGACGCCGGGCCACCTGGTCGGAAAACTGCGCCGTGCGTTCCTTCACGAACGCGGCGTCGAACTCGTCATATCGATACATGGCCGTCCTCGTCGAGATGCTGGCGCTCAAAGCGCGGGGCGGTGGGGCCCTCGGCGCGGATGCGCTCGCGGATGCGGTCGGGGTGGATCACCCCGTCGCGCAGCGTCACCGTCTCGACCTCGAGACTGACGACGCGCAGGGTCTTTTTGGTTGCGGCCAATGCAGCTTCCTTGGCCTCCGCCTCTTCCTTGAGGAAGACGCGGGCCTGCTGCAGCTCCTCAACCCACTTGCCGGCGCGATCGAGATAGACCGTCGCGCCGCTCATCAGCTCATTGCCGGTGAGGATTTCCATGCTCACTTACGCCACCTTGAATTCGGAACTGGCGAGTTCGATCGCCTCGCTCCAGTCGCCGTGAGCGATCGCTTCGCCCACGAAAATGATTGCCGGCCCGTCCTCGAGCTCGATCGTGCCCGAGGCAAGCGTGCCCAGCGTGCCGCGATACAGCACTCGATCCTTGCGCCCTGCCCTGACCACTACGCCGACCGGAATGTTGGCCGAGGCGCCTTCAGCGATCAGCCGCGCGGCGGTTGGGCCAGCGACGGATTTGCCCATATAGAGCGCCAGGGTGAGGCCAGTTGAAGCCAGCGCCGCCCAGTGCTTCAGCTCCTCGGACTCGGCGCCATGCGCCGTGGCGAGGACGAAGCCGGTCGAAATCCGGCGCAGCGTCACCGGGGTCGCCGTATCGGCTGCCGCCGCCAGCGCCGAAGTGACGCCGGGCACGATGTGATAGGCGATGCCGGCTGCCTTCAGCGCATCGATCTCCTCGCCGGCGCGGCCGAACACCATCGGGTCGCCGCCTTTGAGCCGCGCCACGCGCTTGCCGGCCTTTCCGAGACGCACGATCAACGCGTTGATCTCGGCCTGGGTGAAGGAATGATGCCCCTTCTGCTTGCCGACGAGGATGCGCTCGGCATCGCGCCGGCCCATCTCGACCGCAGCCGCCGGCACCAGGTGATCGTGAACGATCACATCGGCTTCCTGCAGCAGGCGCTGGGCGCGCAGGGTGAGCAGATCCTCGGCGCCGGGACCGGCGCCGATCAGCCAGACGACACCCGGGCTGTCGCCCTCGGCGCCATGCTGGGCCAGGAGGCTCTCGGCCTTCACAGCGCCCTGCCCGCGCAGCAGCGCCACTTCGACTTCCGGCGAGGTGACCAGCTCTTCGTAGTAGCGGCGGGCTCGCGTGCCAGGCAGCAATGCCGCGACCTTGTCGCGCATCGAGCCGGCGAGTTTGGCCAGGGCGCCGAGGTTCGGCGACAGCGCCGCTTCGATCCGCGCCCGGATCAGCCGGGCCAGCACCGGCGCATCGCCTTCGGTGGCGACGGCAATGGTGACCGGGGCACGATCGATGATCGACGGGGTGTAGAAATCGCACTCTTCGGGAACGTCGACGACGTTCAGCGGAATACGTCGGGCCCGCGCCGCGCGCTTGGCGGCATCGCCGTCCGGGCCATGGTCGGCAACGAAAACCAGTGCCGCATCAACGAGATCGGCATCCTCGAACGGACGCGCCAGCACGGTGACCGGCAGCTCGGAGAAATCGGCTTCGATGTTTCGGGAAACAATGACGACTAAAGCAGTCGTCTTAGAAACCAATCGGGCTTTGTTGAGGGCTTCTTCTCCACCGCCGATGATGACGATGCGCTGACCCTGGACTTTGTAGCTGACGGGGAATGTGTTGAGCTCACCCATTCACGGCCTTTCCGAAGCCGGATACATACTGACTTCGAGACTTTGGAACAAGCTATTGAAATTCAATAGCTTTAATGTTTCCCGTAGCAGGTATGGATTAGAATTGCGTTGAGGCGGGACGAGACCAGCCGCGAAATGAATCCATGCACTGGCCTGATGGTGGAATGGTGACACTGGCCAGGCGTCAAATGGCGCTTCGGATATCGGTCTGACCGAAGTCATTGCCGATGTAGAGCAAGGGGCAATCCAACTGCTTTGCCAGCGCATACGAGAAGCAGTCGCCGAAGTTCAGACCCGCCGGATGAACTCCCTTGCCCCACTGCAGGTAACCCTCGCGAGCGATGAGCACGGTTTCCTCCGTGACGTCCATCACGATCGGCCGCACTTCCTCGAGCAAAGCGGTCATCTCGGCTCCAAGCTGCTTGCCATGCGATACGATCGTGGCTTCGATCAGCGTGCCTGCGGAAACGTAGACGTCAGGCTCGTATTGCAGCGCTTCGAGGCAAGGCACCTTCATCGGCTCATCCCGCAGGATCGCCATCAGTGCCGATGTGTCGACGACAATCACTTAGGGGCGCCGAACTCGTCGTAAAGATCGTCGTCGGAAGTGACGGCCGCCTGGGCCTTCAGCTTCTCTTTCGCCGATCTCACGATCTCGTCGATCGTCTCCATTCGGAACCGCGGTATCGTTCTGCGCGAGCTGGCTGGCACTATGCGCGCCACAACCTCGCCGCGCCGGGTCAGGAGCACGGTCTCGCCCGCCTCGGCACGTTTGACGAGGTCTGTCAGTTGCCCCTTCGCAGCGCTTACAGAAACATCCATGATGAGCTATCCTGGATCAACTAGATGGACCATCTATTTAGACCACCAGATTGTCCAACTCAAGATCAGCCCTGCCGCTCCGGCACGTGCACGATCAGCCCGTCGATCGCGTCCTTGACCTTGATCTGGCAGCTGAGGCGGCTGGTCGGCTTCACCGCATAGGCGAAATCCAGCATGTCCTCTTCCATCATCGAGGGCCCGCCGACCGTCTCGGCCCAGGCGTCATCGACATAGACGTGGCAGGTGGCACAGGTGCAGGCGCCGCCGCATTCGGCGACGATGCCGGGCACTCCGTTCATGATGGCGGTTTCCATCACGGTCGAACCGACTTCGCCCTCGGTCTCGTGCCGCGTGCCGTCGGATTCGATATAGGTGATGTGGGGCATGTAACTTCGCTCGGGAGGATCAGCCGCATATAGCGGTGCCGCCCGTGCCCCGCAAGCGCGCCAAACGGCGCAGGCGGGCATGAGCCGCTATTGCGAGAGCACCGGCTGGGGCCGCGACGCCCGGACCGTGCAGTTCTGGCCCTTGGCGTTCAGCCCGAAGCTGAATATCTGGCCGGCCGGGATGGCGCGGTTCAGGTAGAAGGCGCCGCGCGATGCGTCCGTAGTCCAGGTCAGCTTACTGCCGGTAGCGACCGCCGCTCCACTGGTGTTGGTGACGATCATCCGCGTCTCGTTCTGATTGGTGTAGTCGAGCGCGCACCCCAGCGACACGGAGCTAAAGATGGCATTGTCCTTGAGGAACTTCTGCGCGGCAACGGGAGTGGCGGCAACGAGAACCGCGATGGTGGCGGCGCTCAGCAGGCGAACGGGCTTGGCCATATCTGCCTCCGCCCTGCCCTTTGGCAGGATCAGCGAAGGCTACGCCGGTGGCCCTGAACCAGCGATGAACCGGGCGCGAACCTCACGCCTCTTCGGCGCTGAGCAGTTCGGTGATGAAGGCCTGGCAGTCGGCAACGGCCGCGGCGATGTCCTGGATCTGTCTCTTATAGACGTCTGACG
>NZ_LAJE02000230.1 GCF_000970465.2 Devosia insulae DS-56 | reverse complement strand
TTCTTAATGTAACGGCGACCACCGTAATGTACAGTGGATCGCTCGTCGGCAGGGTCAGATGGTTATAAGAGACAGCTGATGGATCGTGCTTGGACCAGGTAGACTACCCGGCGCGGCGCTCGGCCTCGTACACCGCGACGAGCCGGTCGATGGTCATGTTCCAGCCGGCGACCATGCCGCAGTTCATCCACCAGTCGACCCTTTCAGGCGTGTACTGGTCGGGGAACTGCACGTGGAAATCCATCAGCGTCTGCGCCCCGTACGGCGTCAGCTGGATGGTGACCAGCGGGCTCTCGTCGAGATTGTCGAGGTCGAGCTCGGGCCAGCCGCCGACGGCGCCCCAGTAGAACGCCAGCTTCTTGCCCGGCACGATCTCGCGGTAGACCCCGCCGGTGAAGTAGCGCTTCTCCGGGGTCTCGACCATTTCCTGGCGCCACTGGCCGCCGACCCGGAGGTCGACCGTTGCTGGCTGATCGGTGTGTTGTTCCGGGTTGAAGTACCAGTCGAGATAGGCCGGGTCGGTCCAGGCTTCGAACACCACGCTGGCCGGCGCGGCGAAGGTACGCTGCAGGGCGATTCCACGATCGAGAGCATAGCTGGCGGGCATGTCACTGGTCTCCTCTGGAGGGTTTTGCGGCATCGGCGCGGGCGGCCATCATGGCTTTGAGCTGCGTATCGAGCCGGTCGAAGCGGGTGGTGAAGAACTCGCGGTACTGGGCCATCCAGGCGTCGGCCTCAACCAGCGGCGCGATCTCCAGCGTGCAGGGTCGCGATTGCGCCGAGCGCTGCTTGCTGATCAATCCCGCCTGCTCGAGCACCTTGAGGTGTCGCGATACGGTGGGGAGGGTCAGCGCGAACGGCTCGGCCAGCTCGTTGACGGTCGCCGGCCCCTGGGTCAGCCGCGCCAGCATGGCGCGACGGGTCGGGTCGGCGAGGGCGGCGAAGGTGGCGGTGAGTGGATCTTGTGTTTGCATAGACATGTAATTACGCGATAGCGCAAATAATGTCAAGCCCTCCGCTGCGCCGGTGGCGCAGGGCACCTGTGACGCCGCCGCGCTTGCGTCGCGGGCTCGCGAATGCTTTACGCCACGCCAGAACCCGCGGCCGCGACCAGTCAGCACAGGCCCGACACTTCAGCAGGGCCTCGTAACCGCATGATCCGCCTCGAAAACATTTCCAAACAGAACGGCAAGCAGATCGTCTTCATCGAAGCCTCGGCGGCGTTGCAGCGCGGTGAGAAGATCGGGCTGGTTGGCCCGAACGGCGCCGGCAAGACCACGCTGTTCCGGATGATCACCGGCGAGGAGCAGCCGGACGAGGGGCAGGTGGCAGTCGATCGCGGCGTCGCCATCGGCTATTTCAGCCAGGATGTCGGCGACATGGCCGGCCGCTCGGCCGTCGCCGAGGTGATGGAGGGCGCCGGCCCCGCCGGCGCGCTGATATCAGAGATGAGCGAGCTCGAGGCGGCGATGGCAGACCCCGATCGCGCCGATGAGATGGACGAGATCATCACCCGCTATGGCGAGGTGCAGGGTCAGTTCCAGGAGCTCGACGGCTACAGCCTCGATGCGCGGGCCCGCGAAGTGCTTGATGGCCTCGGGTTCAGCCAGGAGATGATGGATGGCGACGTCGGTGCGCTGTCGCGCGGCTGGAAGATGCGCGTGGCGCTGGGCAAGATCCTGCTGATGCGGCCCGATGCATTGCTGCTCGACGAGCCCTCCAACCATCTCGATATCGAAAGCCTGATCTGGCTCGAGGATTTTCTGAAGCGCTACGAGGGCGGCGTGCTGATGACCTCGCACGATCGCGCCTTCATGAACCGCGTGGTCAACAAGATCGTCGAGATCGATGGCGGCACGCTGACCGCCTATTCCGGCGACTACGAGTTCTACCAGCAGCAGCGCGCCCTCAGCGACAAGCAGATGCAGGCGCAGTTCGAGCGCCAGCAGGCGATGCTGGCCAAGGAGATTGCCTTTATCGAGCGGTTTAAGGCGCGCGCCAGCCACGCCGCGCAGGTGCAGAGCCGGGTGAAAAAGCTCGACAAGATCGACAAGGTGGAGCCGCCCAAGCGCCGCCAGAGCGTGAACTTCGAGTTCCGTCCGCCGGCGCGTTCCGGCGAGGACGTGGTGCTGCTGAAGGGCGTCGACAAAGCCTATGGCAGCCGCTCGATCTACGAGGGGCTGGATTTCCATGTCCGGCGCAAGGAGCGCTGGTGCATCATGGGCGTCAACGGCGCCGGCAAATCGACGCTGCTGAAGCTGGTAGCCGGCAGCACCGAGCCGGACAACGGCTCGATCAATGTCGGCCCGAGCGTAAAACTCGGCTATTTCGCCCAGCACGCCATGGATCTGCTCGATGGCGACCGGACAGTGTTCCAGTCGCTCGAGGACAGCTTTCCGCAGGCCGGGCAGGCAGCCCTAAGAGCGCTGGCCGGTTGCTTCGGTTTCTCCGGTGACGAGATCGAAAAGAAGTGCCGGGTGCTGTCAGGCGGCGAGAAGGCCCGCTTGGTGATGGCAAAACTTTTGTTCGATTCGCCGAACTTCCTGGTGCTCGACGAGCCGACCAACCACCTCGATATCGCGACGAAAGAGATGCTGATCGAGGCATTGTCGCAGTATGAGGGGACGATGCTGTTCGTCTCGCACGACCGCCACTTCCTCGCCGCGCTCAGCAACCGCGTGCTGGAACTGACGCCCGAGGGCGTCCACGCCTATGGCGGCGGCTATACCGAGTATGTGGCGCGTACCGGCCAGGAAGCGCCGGGCCTCAGGGGGTAGAGCGCCGGCCCTTCGTCTCCTGACGACCGACGAAGCTGTAGCGACTAAGGTCGCTAAATTGCGATACTTCGCTCAAATCGGATGTTGATCGTCCTGCTCTAGCTTTGCTTGGCGAGGGCAGGGGCAATTTCCGGATGTTCGGCTATTTCGACACGATGCTGCGGTATTTCGAGCTCGCGGGGCGCTCCTCGCGCACGCAATACTGGGTGTACATGCTGGTCTCGGTGCTCCTCACGGTCGGTGCGGTCTGGGTGGACATGGCGGTGCTCGGCTACCGCTCGCGGGACATCAGCAGTTTCGGGCCACTGACCATGTTCTGCATCTTCATCCACGTCGTCCCGAACATCACCGTGACGGTGCGGCGGCTGCACGACAGCGGACGGTCGGGCTGGTGGTACTGGATTTGCCTCGTGCCGATCATTGGCGGCTTCTGGCTGCTGGCCCTGATGTTCTTCGGGCCCGCGGGCTACGGCGCCAACGACTACGGCGATGACCCGCGGGAAACCAGCTGGACGGCGCCCCGCACCAAGGCGGTCCCGCTCTCCCGGGCGCAGGCGTTTGTCGCCGACATGGACGCCCGGCGGCGCGCCCGCGGCCCATGGTCGCCGAGCTCGGAGACCTAGGTCGCGATCCCATGCACCGGCGGCAGCGCCGGCGGCAGTTCGGTATCACTGAGCCGGGAACGGAGCTCGATCTCGAGGTCGCGGCTGATCTGCGAGATCGGCACGTCGTTGGCATTGCCCTCGAACGGGTTCGAGGTGCTTTCGCCGACCAGGTCGAGCGCGAAGTACATCCAGCCGATCAGCACGCTGAACGGCACGCTCAGCCACAGTATTACCGTGCCGAGCACCCCATCAGCGCCGCCCATCGTTGCAAAGGTCGGCACCACGCCGAACGGCAAAAGGGTGGCGAAGATGACGACGAAGATGGCGCTGACCGCTGCATATTGCCGGGGGTAGGGGGTGTTCTTGATCCGATCGCAGCGCGCCTGCTGGTCATGGCAATCACGCAGCAGCTTCATCAGCTCGGAATAAACCTGGGTCGGGACGGCGCCCTGCTTGAGCAGCCCGTTGATCTCCTCGCCCTGCAAATGCAGCAGCGCCAGCGCCGGCTGTGGCCGCGCGGCGATGGCGTCCGCCGCGGTGCCCAGCAGCGGCGTCAGCGCCTGTGGCAGCGTCGTGAGATCTTCCTGGATCTGGTAATAGCGGCGCCGGAACGCCCGGTTGACGCCCTGGCTCACCGTCTCCCATGGCATCGGACGGCGCAGCGAGTAGCGCAGCGCCGTGAGCCAGGCGAGATGGCGGAGGATCACCCGGCGCGCCACATCCTTCTCGAGGAAATCGCAGCTCAGCGTCGCCAGCAGCCGGCTGATCGCCGCGATCTGGGCGAAGGCCTGCAGCGCGTCGGAACTGCGCTGCAGCACCTGGCCGTTCTTGAAGCCGGCAACCAGCGCCACGCTGGTACCGAGCACCGCGACGATCGGCCAGGGGATTCCGAACCCGGCCAGTGGCGGCAGGCTGTAGGCCGCCACCGCCACGAGGCTGACGATCAGCACGTAGAGTGCACCGCGCCGCGACCAGACCGCAAAATCCAGCAACCGGTAGGAACGTCCGACATGCATCAGTGGCGACTCCGAGATTCGACGTCGCCACTATCCCACGGCCTGTCGAAAGGCGATCAGCCGATCACCTTCCACTGCTCGTCGCGCGGGCCGGTGGGGCGGAAGTCGTAGCGGTCGAGCCCAAGCCCGTGCAGCGTCGCCCGTTCGATCAGCGAGAACTCGGCCGGGTCCTCGCGGTTGAAGTTCATCGGGTCCTTCAGCACCACCGGCGGGTTGGTCATGAAGCGCACATTGGGCGAGTGGTTGTTCGAGGAGGCGTGCAGCATGTAGGGGTGGAGAATGATGAAGTCGCCGACCTCGCCGGTGACTTCGACGAACTCCTCGCACTTGTCGATCAGGTGGCCGAAGTCGAACGACGGGTCGACCCCCTCCGGATGGTCGGCGAGGTAGCGCGCCACGTGCTTGATCGAGTCGGGCGCAATGAAAGTGCCGCCGCCCTTGTGGCCGACATTCGACCAGTAGACGACAGTCAACAGGCCCTGTTCGCGGCTATCGAGGAAGTGGCGGAAGAAGCTGCCATCCTTGTGCCAGCCGCCGGCCTCGGGCGAGGGCTTCATCCACGGCTTGTCGGCGCCGCGGCGGAAATTGACGATGAAGGCATCCGACCACTCGGTGGAATCGATGGTGGTGAAGTGCTGCGACTCGATCTCCATGACCTTGTGGTCGATGCGGTCCTCGCCGCCGGTCACGTCGCAGAGCGCGCCCCAGGCCTTGGGCGACAGGTCCTTGATGGCGGCCACGTGGTTACGGTCCATCCAGACGATTTCCTTGGTCCAGGTGGAGCGGTCGATCGGGTCATAGCCCAGCCGCGTATAGGCCTCGGCCGTCCATTTCTCGGCCAGCTCCGGATCGAGGCAGCCTTTGACGAGCACGTAGCCTTTTTCGACAAAGTACTGCGCCTGCTCTGGAGTGAGCACCTGGAGTTTGTGAGGCATAAGATGTTCCTACGGGATGTGGCAGCTCAGTCCGCGGGCGCGGTATGGTAGTATGTTAAGCACGGATTTTGTGGCGAGTGGAGCCCTGCCATTCGTCTGATATGCACTGATGCGCGCTTACCATCCGACGCGTTTGGCTATCGCAGGCTCCGCCCCTGTTGAAACGCCTCGGCCACGAACTCGGCGATAAACTCGACATCCTCCGACCAGGTCTCGCGAAGCGCCGCCACCGACAGCGTTCGCGCCTCGATAGGTGGCTCCGCAGCGTAACGCACTACCCTCGCGGCGAGTTCTGGACTGAGCAGTGCCGGGGTGATCACTGCGAAGCCGAGGCCTGCCGCCACCAGTTCAGAGATCACCGACAGCGAGTTGCAGACGCTCAGCGATTTCGGCGCCTCCCGGCCGGTATCGAACCAGGCACGAATGGTCCGTCCAATGGTCGATTGCGCCGGCTGCGTGAAGATCGCCTCGTCTCTGAGGTCCGCCGGATGCAGCACCTGGCCGGCCAGCCGATGACCCACCGGGCCCACCCACGCCAGGTCGATCTGCCCCAGCGCCCGCGATATGGCGCCTTCCACGTTGGTGCTGTCGTTGCTGATCACCACGTCGAGCTGGCGCTCTTCGAGCTGCCGGATCAAAGCGGCGCCCACGTCGACTGCCAGCTCGACCCGCAGTTGCGGCCGCCGCAGCTTCAGCGCCCCGATCAGCCCAGGCAGCGCCAGGTGCGCCACCGTCTCCACCACGCCGAGGCGCAGCAGCCCGCGGAGCTTTCCCGACCCGGCCTCGTCATGGATCTCGCGCGCCAGCGTCAGCATCTGTTCGGCCTGGGTCTGGATGGCTCGGCCCGCTTCAGTCAGTCGGGCCCGCCCGCCCGAACGGTCGAACAGCCCCGTCCCCAGTTCCAGTTCGAGCTCGCGGATGCGACCGGAGACCGATGGCTGCGTGACGTTGAGCTGCCGCGCCGCGGCGTGAAAGCTGCCCAGCCGGCTGATCCAGTAGAAGGTTTCAATCTGGGCGAGGGTCAGACGCATGATAGGCAAAGCCTATCAGTCTGGCGCCAACTATCAATTGGAACTGATCGCTCGCACCTGACTAGACTTCGTCCACTGTTCGAGACGGAGATCAGCCTTGGCCTATCGCGTTGGCATCGATATCGGCGGCACCTTTACCGACATCGCCTTGGTCGACGCCGCCGGCACGGTGTCGATCCGCAAGGTGGCGTCGACGCCGGATGATTACAGTCGCGGCATTGCTGATGGGCTCGCGACACTGATCGGCGAGCTCGGCATCGCGCCGGCCGAGATCTCCGCGATCGTCCACGCCACCACCGTTGCCACCAACACCATTCTCGAATTCAAGGGCGCCCGCACCGGGCTTGTTACCACCCGCGGTTTTCGCGACGTGCTGGAGCTGCGCCGCTTGCGCATCCCGGTGCTGTACGACCTGCAATATGACAAGCCGCCGCCGCTGGTGCCGCGCCAGCGCCGGCTCGAGATCAGCGAGCGGATGAGGCCCGACGGCACGGTTCGCGTGCCGCTTGATGAGGCCGAGGTCCATAACGCCGCCCAGCGCTTCCGCGCCGCGGGCATCGAGTCGGTGGCGATCAGCTACCTGCACGCCTATGCCAACCCGGAGCACGAGATCCGCACCGAGGCGATCCTTCGCGAAGAACTCGGCGACGGCGTCTACATCACCCGCGGCTCCGAAATCCTGCCCGAGATCCGCGAGTATGAGCGCACTTCGACCGCGGTGGTGAACGCCTATGTCGGTCCGGTCATCCGTTCCTATGCCGATGCGCTGGCCGGCCGGCTCGCCGCCATCGGTGTCACCGCGCCGATCGAGATGATGCATTCGGGCGGTGGCATCATGCGGCTCGCCGCATCGGTGAAGCGCGCCGCCTCGCTGGTCGAATCGGGCCCGGCCGCCGGCGTCATCGCCTGCGCCCGGCTGGTCCGCGGCGAGGGGCGGGGGGCCAACATCATTTCGTTCGACATGGGCGGCACCACCGCCAAGGCCGCGCTGATCGAGAAAGGCGAGGCGGCTCGTACCGACGAGTATGAGGTGGGCGCCGGCATCAACCTCTCCAGCAAGCTGGTGAAGGGCGGCGGTTATCCGATCAAGATGCCGTTCATCGACGTGTCGGAGATCGGCGCCGGCGGCGGCAGCCTCGTGGCGCTGGACCGGCAAGGGCGCGTCACCGTCGGGCCGGAAAGCGCCGGCGCCATGCCGGGTCCGGTCGCCTATGGCCGCGGCGGTACGCGCGCCACCCTCACCGACGTGTTCGTGACGCTCGGCTATATCAACGACACGACGCTCGCCGGCGGCAGCATCGCCGTCGATGCCGAAGGCGCCCGCGCGGCGCTCCGCACCCAGATCGCCGAGCCACTTGGCCAGGATCTGCTGACCACTGCGCGGGGCGTGCTGACGCTTGCGATTTCGACCATGACCCGGGCGGTGAAAGCCGTTTCCACCTATCGTGGTCGCGACCCGCGCGACTTCAGCCTCGTCGCCTTCGGCGGCAATGGCCCGGTGGTCGCTGCCGATATCGCCGCGGCGCTCGGCATCCGCCACATTATCGTGCCGGTGGCCGCCGGCGTGTTCAGTGGTTCGGGGCTCCTGCGCTCCGATGTAGAGCAGGAGTTCGTGCAGCCGCTGCTGGCCGATACCGTGGCGATCAGCCCCGCGATGCTGGCCGACCTGAACGCCGAGTTGAGCATCCGGGCCCGGGCGGCGCTCGCTGCCGATGCTTACGATGCCGCCAGCGCCGAGTTCCGCTACAGCGCCGATCTCCGCTATTTCGGTCAGGCCTATGAGTTGAACATTGCCGACCGAACCGGCGAGGTCGCTGACCTGGTCGAGGGCTTCCACACCGAGCACGAGCGCACCTATGGCCACCGCTCCAGCGCCGATCCGGTGCAACTGGTGAACCTTCGCCTTACCGTGCGTGTACCCGTCGCTTCGGAGATCGTGCGCTACGCGCCGGCTCCGGATTTCGAACGACGCGACCGGCTGGTGGCCTTCGGCGCTACGCCGGTAATGACCCCGGTGATCGGCCGCGAGGCGCTGGGCTTGAGCCTGCGGCCCGGGCCCTTCATCATCGAGGACTACGACTGCACCTGCGTGATCCCGCCCAATGCGTCAGCTCGGCTAGATGCGGCCGGCAACATCGAAATCGAGGTCAGCCAGCCATGAGCCGCGTCGATCCCATTACCCTCGAGGTCATCCGCAATGGCCTCGCTTCGATCGCCGACGAAATGGCTCTGATCGTCATGCGCAGCGCCTATTCCCCCGTAGTGCGCGACATCATGGATTACTCGACGGCGCTCTGCGACCCCCAGGGACGGGTGATCGCCCAAGGCCTCACGCTGCCGATCCAGCTTTGCTCGTTCCCGCGCGTCATGCGCTTCATCGAGCAGAAGTTCGGTGCCGACCTGAGCCCCGGCGACGTGCTGATCACCAACGACCCCTACAGCGCCGGTGGCCAGCACCTCCCCGATATCTACGTGATCAAGCCGATCTTTCAGGGGACGGCGCTCGCCGGCTATGCGGCGACCGTCGCCCACCATACCGATCTCGGCGGCATCGTGCCCGGGAGCGTTGCGATCTATGCCACCGAGATCCAGCAGGAGGGGCTGCGTCTGCCGCTGCTGAAGCTCTACGCCGCGGGCGAGCCCAATGCGACGCTGTTCGAGCTGATCCAGTCCAACACTCGCCAGCCGGTGGAGGTGCTGGGCGATTTGCGGGCGCAGATTGCTGCCTGCACCACCGCCGAGCGCGGCCTGCTGCAGCTGGTCGAGCGCTATGGCGCCGCCGAGCTGGCGCTCTATGTCGAGGCGTTGCACGCGCATGCCGAACAGATGATGCGCGACACCATCCGCGAGCTGCCCAACGGCGTCTATGTCGGCGAGGATTACCTCGACGGCATTGGCGAGGCGCCCGAGCCGATCCGCATCCGGGCCACCGTGACCGTCATGGATGACAGCATCGACATCGACTTCGAGGGCACCTCGGGCCAGGTGGCGGCGAGCATCAACTGCCCGATTTCGCTCCCCGAGTCCGCCGCCTTCACTGCGATCCGCTGTCTGTCGCGCCGCGATATCCCCAATTGCGATGGCTACCTGAAGCCGATCACCGTCCGGGCGCCCGAGGGGTGCCTGCTCAACCCGGTCTACCCGGCCGCATGTGGGGCGCGCGGTGTCGTCGGCTATCGGGTGTTCGACACCATCATGCGGGCACTGGCCCAGGTGGTGCCCGAACGCGCCATTGCCGGCTCGGAAGGCGGGCCGTTCCTGATGGCGGCGGGCGGCACGTACCAGGGCCGACAATATGTGCTCAACGAGATGCTGGTGGGCACCTGGGGGGCGCGTGCCGATCGTGACGGCATCGAGGCGATCTCCAACCCGGCGGCCAACCTCTCCAACCAGCCGATCGAGATGATCGAGGCCGAGATGCCGGTCGAGGTGCTGCGCTATGGCTTCGTCACCGATTCCGGTGGGGCAGGGCGCCATCGCGGCGGCCTCGCCTTCACCCGCGAGTTCAGGTTCCTGCAGCCCACCGGTTTCAACCTCCGCGGCGATCGCCGCGACCACCCACCCTACGGGCTCGAAGGCGGCGGCACCGGTGGCCCGTCGGCGCATGTCCATATCGGCGCGGATGGCAGCGAAAAACTGCTCCCCACCATGCCGATGCGCGGCTTCGCCGCCGCCTCCGGCGATGTGTTCCGCCTCGTCGGGGCAGGGGGTGGCGGCTACGGCGACGCGCTCGAACGCGAACCCGAGCGGGTGCTCGCCGATGTGGTGGCCGAGAAGGTCAGCATCGATGGCGCGGCGCGCGACTACGGCGTCGTCATCGGCGACGATCTCAGGCTCGACCTCGGCGCCACGCAAAGCCTCGGCGCCGCCCGCCGTGCCGGAGTGGCGCGATGAAACGCGGGGTCGCCGGTCTCAACGAAACGCTGGTCGGTCAGCCCGGCAGCCGCGCGCAACTCGAAACGCCGGCCCTGCTGCTCGATGCCCAGCGGTTCGAGGCGAGCCTCGATCGCCTGGCGCAACTGGCCCGGCTCTCCGGCATCGGGCTGCGCCCGCACGCCAAATCGCACAAATGCGCAGCGATCGCCGAGCGCCAGATGGCGGCCGGTGCGCTGGGCATTGCCTGCGCCAAGCCGGGCGAGCTGCTGGCACTGTTCGAGGCCGGGCTGACGAAACTGATGCTGACTGCGCCGGTGTCGAGCCGGTTGAAGATCGACCGGTTGACCGCCGCCGCGGCACGTGGGCTTGAGCTGATCGTGGTGGTCGACCGACTGGAGCTGGTCGCGGCGTTCGGGGCGTCGGCCCGCGCCGCTGGCACGCATTTCGCCGTGCTGATCGATTGCGACACCGGGCTCGGCCGCACCGGGGTGACCGAGGCGGAGGAGGCAGTTGCCCTGGCTCGCGCCATTACCACCGAGATTGGGCTCGTCTATGCCGGAGTGCAGGCCTATGCCGGAAAGGTGCAGCACGTCTTCGACCACCAGGAGCGCCGCGCTGCCAACGACCTCGCCAACGCGCGGCTCGCCCCCATTCTCGTCGGCCTTCGCGCCGCCGGCCTGGCGCCGGCGATCGTCAGTGGTGGCGGCACCGGCAGCCACCTCCTGGATTTCGAGGATGGCATCCTCACCGAAGTGCAGGCCGGCTCCTACGTGCTGATGGACGAAGGCTACCGCCCGGTGGATTTCCACGGCGCCGGCGAGCCGGTGTTCGAT
>NZ_LAJE02000229.1 GCF_000970465.2 Devosia insulae DS-56 | reverse complement strand
GCTAGGCACCTCTTCACCTCTAGGCCGGCAGCGCACGCCGGCTCGCCTTCTCCCGCAAGGGGAGAAGGCACATCGCCCAGCCACCGGCGGAAACGGTTGCCTAAACCCCCGTCCGCCGCACCGTCGCATCCGGCCGCTCGAACAGTTCCTCGCGCAGCCGCATCCCCAATCCCGCGCCATCGAGCGGCGCCACCCGGCCCTCGGTGACCGGTGGCAGGTCGGCGACGATCTCGGTGTACCAGCCGGTGAAATAGGCTCGCACCGCCTCCTGGTAGACGGCGTTGGGCAACGTCGCAGAGAGCGCGCAACTGGCGGCATAGACGATTGGTCCGGTGCAGTCGTGCAAGGTTACCGGCAGCTCGCTCGCTTCGGCCATGTTAGCGATCTTCCGGGCTTCCGACAGCCCGCCGCACCAGGCGAGATCGATCATGATCACCGAGGCGGCGCGCTTGTCGATCAGCTGCTTGAACATCTGCCGCGAGGCCAGCCGCTCGCTCGCCGCGATCGGCGTCGAGGTGTGCCGCGCCAGTTCAGCCATCGCATCGAGCTCGTTGTAGCGGATCGGCTCCTCCAGCCACGCGACGTCATAGGGCTTCAACGCCTCAGCGATGCGCAATGCCGGCGGCAGGGTCCAGAGCCCGTGCAGCTCGACCATGATTTCCATGTCGCGACCGACCGCGTCGCGGATCCGCTTGAACGGCTCCAGCGCCTTGTCGAGGTCGCTGAGCGAGATGCGGGTGCCGTTCGAGGCCTCGGCGGCAATGTCGAACGGCCAGATCTTCATCGCGCCGATGCCCTCGGAGAGGAGGCTCTTGGCCAGCTTCCCTGCATCGAACCGCCAGGCCAGCAGGTCCTCATACGGCCCATCGTTCGAATCGCCTGCTTGCAGCGACCAGTCCTCGGTGCGCTCGAACAGCGAGTTCTTCTTGCTGGCGCGCACGTGCTTGTAGCCGGCGCAGGTATTGTAGATCGGCACCGTCTGGTGCGTCCGCCCGCCCAATAGCCGCCACAGCGGCTCGCCCAGCGCCTGGCCATAAATATCCCACAGCGCGATGTTCACCGCCGAGTTGCCGCGCACCTCGGCGCCGGAATCGCGCGCCCCGACATAGACGCTGCCCAGCGTCCGGTCGTGCAGCTCGATATCGCGCGGATCCTTGCCGATCAGGTAGGGCGCCACATTGTCATGAATGTAGCTCGCTACCGGCCCCGGCGCCCAGAACGTCTCGCCGGTCCCGACGATCCCCACGTCGGTATGCACCCGCAGCCAGAACAGGAACGGGAACTCTGCGATCGTCAGTGTCTCAAGCGCAGTGACCTTCATTGCATCCCCTCGGCAAGCCCGTTGACTTCAATTTATGGTACCGGTATCAGTCGCGTCAAGATGTCCGAGGGGAGGACGCCGTCTTGGCTGCGAATACGAACGAGGCATTCCTGAAACGAGCGCTGGTCACCGGCGCTGCCGGCGGGTTGGGGCGCGAGGTCGCGATCCAGCTGGCGATGCGTGGCTGTGCCGTCGGCATCGCCGATATCAACGCAGCCGGGACGGCCGAAACGGCGCGGCTGGTCGAGGCCGTTGGCGGGCAGGTGCTGGAGATCGTCGGTGATTTCACCCTCGAGGGGGCGCCCGAAGCCGCTGTCGACAAAGTGGTGGCGCGCTGGGGCGGCATCGACATCCTCGTCAACAATGCCGGCTACGGCGTCATCGAGCCCTTCCTCGAGTCGAGCTACAAATCCTGGACCCGCACCCTGGCGCTCAACGTCACGGCGCTTGCCATGGCCTCTAAGGCCGCCGGGCGGGTGATGCGCGAGCAGCGCGCCGGCCGCATCGTCAACATCACCTCGCCGGGCTCGCGCATGGCGCTGCCCGACTACACCGCCTACACCGCCAGCAAGGCCGGCGTGGATTCGATCACCCGCGCCCTCGCCGTGGCGCTGGCGCCCTATGGCGTGCTGGTGAACTCGCTGGCGCCTGGCATGATGGATACCGAGATGCAGCGCTCGACCGAGGTCGAGCTGGCCCGCGTCAACGGTCGCATCAACGACCTGCAAGCCTTCCTCGACGAGCGCACCCGCCGCGTGCCGCTTGGCCGTCGCGCCGAGATCGCCGAGGTGGCGGAGTCGGTGGTGTGGCTCTGCCTGGACTCACCGGCTTACATGACCGCCGAGCGGCTCAACATGTCCGGCGGCCTCGACAAGGATTAATGCGATGACCCGCAACTCGCCTCCGGCTGAGGCCGATATCGCCGCGCTCAAGGCGCGCGCCACCACGCTGCGCCGCCACATGCTGACCATGGCCCGCGGCCAGGGCGCCGGCTATATCGGCCAGGGCCTCGGCATCGCCGATGCGCTCACCGCGCTGTATTTCCACGAGCTGCGCTACGACCCCGAGAACCTCGGCTGGGTCGACCGCGACCGCTTCCTGTTATCAACCGGGCACTACTCGATCGCGCTCTGGGCCGCCCTCGCCGAAGCCGGCATTATTCCGGTGGCGGAGCTCGTCACCTATGGCGCCGATAACAGCCGGCTCGAGATGTCCACCCTCGACACCACACCCGGCGTCGAAGTGATCGGCGGCTCGCTCGGCCACGGCCTGGGGCAGGGGGTCGGGCAGGCGCTCGGGCTGCGGCTCGATCGTTCGGAGGCCCGTGTCTTCGTCGAGCTCTCCGATGGCGAGCTGCAGGAGGGCTCGACCTGGGAGGCGGCGATGTCCGCCAGCCACTTCCAGCTCGATGGGCTGGTGGCGCTGGTCGATTGCAACGGCATCCAGGCCGATGGCCCGGTGGTGCTCGATATGGAGCCGGTAGCCGATAAATGGCGGAGTTTCGGCTGGGAAACTTTTGAGATCGACGGCAACGACATGGATGCCGTGGTCGCAACGCTCGCCAAGGCGCGCCAGCGCAACGGCAAGCCCAAGGCCATCGTGCTCCGCACGTTGCCGGGCAAAGGCGTCCGCCGCATCGAGCAGAGCGAGAAATCGCACTTCTTCCGCGTCGATGTCGGCCAGTGGGATTCGATCATCGACGAGTTCGAGCAGAACGTGGGATTGAAGCCATGAGCCGCGCCATGGAAGCCGGTCGCACGCTGGCAATGGGTGAGAACGAAGCTGCCGGTGGCGGCCGCAAATCGGTCGATGCGCCATTCGGCAAAGCCCTCGCCCGCCTCGGGCTAGAGCGGGCGAACATTGTCGGGCTTACCGCCGATCTCGGCAAATACACCGACATCCACCCGTTCCGCGATGCGCATCCGGAGCGCTTCTTCAATGTCGGTATGGCCGAGCAGAACCTCGTCGCCGTGGCGGCCGGCCTCGCCCGCACCGGCAAACAGGCCTTTGCCACCACCTATGGCGTGTTCGCCAGCCGTCGCGCTTTCGATTTCGTCGCCATTACGTTGGCCCACTCTAATCTCGACGTGAAGATCATCGCCGGCCTGCCCGGGCTGACCACCGGCTATGGCGGCACGCATCAGGCCATCGAGGATCTGGCGCTGATGCGGATGATCCCCGGGCTCACCATCATCGATCCGATGGACGCCACCGAGATCGACGCCGCGACGGTCGCGATGTCGGATCATCAGGGGCCGGTTTACATGCGCCTGTTGCGCGGCGCCGTGCCGGTGGTGCTCGAGCCCGGCTACAAGTTCGAGATCGGCAAGGCGCGGCAGCTGCGTGACGGCAAGGATGTCGGCATCATCTCGACCGGTTTGATGAGCGAGCGCGCCATCGATGCCGCGGCGCTGCTGGAAAAGCGCGGTATCTCGGTCGCGGTCCTCCACGTCCCGACCATCAAGCCGTTCGACGCTGAGACGGTCGCCGCATTCGCCGCCTCGGTTGGGCAGGTGGTCACCGCCGAGAACCATGTGATCGTCGGCGGGCTTGCCAGCCTGGTGGTTGAGACCTTGTTCGATGCCGGGATAGTGAGGAAGGTCACCCGCATCGGGCTGCCCGACCGCTACATCGAATGCGGCGCCGTCCCGACCCTGCAGCAAAAGTATGGGCTGACGGTCGAGGCGGTGGTTGAGAGGATAGCGGCAATAAGCTGAAGCACACACCGGTCATTCCCGCGAAAGCGGGAACTCCGTTTGCGGTGTCCGCCGCACGCATTGAAAACAGAGGTTCCCGCTTTCGCGGGAATGACACCCGGTGACAGGACGGCAAGTCCACGGGTTGTGAGGAGTCGAGCATGAAAATCACCGAGATCGAGACCTTCACCGTCGGCGCCGGCTGGAAGAACTGGTTGTTCGTCAAAGTGCATACCGATGATGGCATCTATGGCATCGGCGAGGGCACGCTGAACGGCTTCATCGCCACCACCGAGGCCGGGGTGCATGAGCTGAAGCACCTCGCCATCGGCCAGGACCCACGTCGGATCAGCGCGCTGTGGAAGCGCATGCTCGACAGCGTGTCGCTCGATGGCGGCCATATCCATCGCACCGTGATGGCGGCGGTCGAAGTCGCCTGCTGGGATATCCTGGGCAAGAGCCTCGGCGTGCCGATCCACCAGTTGCTCGGCGGCCAGGTGCGCGACAGCGTGCTCGGCTACGCCAATGGCTGGTATCGCACCGAGCGCACCCCCGAGCATTTCCTCGAGGCGGCCAAGGCCGTCCTCGCCAAGGGTTTTAGGGCGTTCAAGCTCGACCCGTTCGGCACCGCGCAGGGCTTCATTTCCCGCGAGGAACTCGAGCTCAGCTACGACATTTGCCGCAAGCTGCGTGACGAGTTGCCCGCCGATACCCGCATCCTGATCGATGTGCATGCCCGTTTCACCGAAATCGCCGCGATCAAGGCAGCCGAACGCTTCGCCGACCTCGATATCTACTGGTGGGAGGAGCCCACCTCGCGTGATCGGCAGGAGACGGTGCACGAGGTGGCGCACCGCTCGCCCATTCCGGTGGCGACCGGCGAAATGTTCGATACCGTCGGCCAGTTCTACGCGCTTGCCGCCGGCGGCGGCGTCAACATCTTCCAGCCCGAACCGATGTCGCTGGGCGGCATCGGCCCGTCCATGCAGGTGGCGAACCTCGCGCTGGCGCATGGCAGCCACATCGCCCCGCACCAGAGCGGCGGCCCGGTGGCGACGGCGGTCTGCCTGCAACTGGCGGCAGCGGTGCCGAACTTCCTGATCCAGGAGCATTTCGACGCCTTCAACGACGCCTGGACCTTCGACCTCGTCACCTGGCGGCCCACCATCGATCCTAAGAACGGGCATCTGTCATTGCCCGACGCGCCGGGCCTCGGCATCGATCTCAACATCGACGCCATCAAGCAGCACCCCTACGACCCGCATGCCTATCTCAACGTGCACACTGAGGGCTGGGAACAGCGGCTGGGGACTGATGCGCAGAACAAGGCGAAGAGTAAGGGGTAGGGGTGTTTTTACAGCCCCTCACCCCGACCCTCTCCCCAGAGGGGAGAGGGGGCGATGTGGCCCCGGCAGTGCAAAGTGCGTCCCCTCTCCCCTCTGGGGAGAGGGTTAGGGTGAGGGGCAGACCGCGCTAAGCACTCTCCCGATCGACGATCTCAAAGCCCAAACTGGTGATCGTCGCGAGCTTCTGTTTGCCGCCCAGCCGGTCGAGCAGCTGCCGCACGGCGCGCCGGCCCATCTCGTAGCGGTTCACCTTCACCGTGGTCAGCGGCGGGTAGAGCTGCGCCGCCAGGTCCATGTCGCCATAGCCGGCGATGCCGATACGGCCGGGGATGGCCCAGGCACGGCGGTGGCATTCCTGCACCGCGCCGATCGCCAGCGTGTCGGAGGAAAAAAAGATCGCGTCGATATCGGCGTGTCGCTCGGTCAGCGTCACCAGCGCCTCGGCGCCCCCGGCGGCGGTGATCGGCACTTCCACTTCCAGCGACGCGTGGTTCTCGATCCCGAGCTCGGTGAGCGCTGCATGGTAGCCGGTGCGTCGCTGCTGCAGCCGGTCATTGCCGTGAATCGGGGTCGAGACGAACCCGATGCGCTTATAGCCCTTGGCCGCCAAGTGCATGGTCATGGCATAGGCGGTCTCGAAGTTCGAGACGCCCACCACCATGTCGATCGGCTGGCGCCCCTTGATCTCGGAGATCTCCACCACCGGCGCGCCGCTCGACACCAGCAGCTGCCGCGCCACCTCGCTCTGCACGAAGCTTTGCAGGATCATCCCCGCCGGCCGCCAGCCAAGCAGGGTGCGGATCGAAGATTCTTCCGCCTCGGTGGTGAACTCGCCCTGCACCAGCAGCATCGAGTAGCCGCCCTGCTGGCACTCGTCCGACATGCCCTGCACCTGTTCGGCGATACCCGAGTTGATCAGCGGCGGCACCACCGTGCCGATGATCCGGCCATTCCCCTTCATGCTCGAGGCCAGGCGGTTGGGCACGAACCCTGCCGCTTCGATCGCTTCGAGCACTTTGGCGCGAGTCGCCGGGGCGACCATGTCGGGGTTCGAGAGCACGCGCGATACGGTCATCGGCGCGACACCGACCCGCTTGGCGATCTCGCGCACCCCCAACCGCTCCAGCGGCTTCTTGTCGCCGCCGTCTTCCGACCTGGCCATGCGCGCTACTCCCGAAAACGCGCGGAATCATAGTCGTCACAATCGCTTCGCGCCAGCGCTGGTTCCGGTACCATTTCCTTTGACGTTGCAGAATGGTTCCGGTACCATCACTGCAGATCGCGGCTCGCCGGGTAACTGGTCAGACCAGTGCACGAGAGGTCTTGACACTTATAATAGTATAATAGCTGATGAGGGCATGGCGAAGCGCTGACCGGATCACTCCGCAACAGCGCCGCCCCTCATGGAGGAAAAGCATGAACAGCGCGGCGCCCGCCACGACCGAGCAACCGACCACGCCTTCGCTGCGCAACCGGCTGATCTCTTTCATCGCCATCGGCGAGGTCGGAGTGATCGCGGCGCTGCTGCTGCTGGTGGCCTTCTTCTATTTCATGCAGCCGGCCTTCCTGTCCGAGCGCAACATCCGCGCCATCCTCAACGTCGTGTCGTTCGTCGGCATCATCGCCATCGGCCAGACCATCCTGCTGGTGGCCGGCGAGTTCGACCTGTCAGTCGGCTCCGTCGCCGGTGTTTCTGCAGTGATCGCCGCGCAACTGATGACGGCGCTCGCCTGGCCAGTGCCGCTCGCCATCCTTGGCGGCATGGGCGTCGGCGCCTTCATCGGGCTCATCAACGGCATCATCGTCGTCAAATTCAGGATACCGGCCTTCATCCAGACCCTGGGTATGCTGTTCATCGGGCAGGGGCTGATCCAGCTCGTCACCGGCGGCTACCCGGTCTACCCGCTGCCCAAGGAAGTCGCCGATTTCGGCATGAGCAGCTTTGCCTTCGGGCTGGGCTGGAGCTTCGCCTTCTTCATCGTCGCCGCCATCGTCGCCGATTTCGTGCTGCGCCGCACCGTGCTCGGCCGCAACCTCTACGCCACCGGCGGCAACCCCGAAGTGGCGCGCCTCGTCGGCATCAACACCACCATCTACAAGATCGGCGCCTTCATCACTGTCGGCGCGCTCTCGGCCGTGGCCGGCATGTTCGTCATGGCGGACCTGCAATCCGGCACCACCTCGATCGGCTCGGGCTGGGAACTCATCGTCATCGCCGGCGTGGTGGTCGGTGGCGTCAGTCTGTTTGGCGGCGCCGGCACCATTGCCGGCGGCGTGGTCGGAATCCTGATGCTCAAGGTGGTGCAGTCGGGCCTCGTGGTCATCGGCGTCAACTCCAACTGGCAGCAGATCGCGGTGGGCGTGATCATGGTGCTGGCGGTCGGCCTCGACATCCTGCGCCGTCGCTACTTCACCGTCGGCGCCGGCGCCAAGACCGCAGCAGCCAAAAAGTCCGACAGCAAGGCATCGGGCGCCTGAGGGGGCGTCCGCACAACCGTTCAACGCCACGCGGCAACTCGCGGGCCAATGGAGGAGAGGAACCATGAACATCTCGAAGAGGACACTGGTGAAAGGCCTGCTCGGTGCAGCGGCGCTGGTCGCCGGCCTTGGCGCCGCCGGAGCCAGCTACGCCCAGGACGTAACCCTGCTCTGGGTGCAGGCGATGAAGGATCATCCGGTGCATCGGCTGATGCAGGCGGGCTTCCTCGATAAGTGCAAGGAGCTCGGCTACACCTGCGAAGTGGTGGGCGACCCCTCTGCCACCAACTGGGATATCCCCGCCACCCTGCCGCTCGCCGAAGCGGCGCTGTCGCGCACCAAGTTCAACGCGGTCGGCGTCTACGGTCCCGATCCGGCGATCTATTCCTACATCACCAAGCTCGCCAAGGAGGGCCTGCCGGTCGTCACCTGGCACGTGCTGCCGCCCGAGGGCACGGTCGATGGGCTGAAGGCTGCCGCCGCGCAGGATATCGCGGCTGCCGGCACCAATGCTGCCATCGCCATCGGCGACAAGCTCGGCGGCAAGGGCACTGTCGCCCTCACCCAGGGCGCCTCGAACGATACCGAAAACGCCATGTCCGACGCCTTCCGCAAGACCATCGCGGATAAGTACCCCGATATCAAAGTGCTCGAGACCCAGATGGAAGGTTTTGAACCCTCCGCTGCCGAGGGCAAGGCCATCGCCATCCTGCAAGGCAACCCGGACGTCAACGCTGCCTTCGGCACCACCGGCAACTCGATCCAGACCTGGTCGGGCGCGGCCCGCAAGGCCGGCCGCGATGTGGTGATCATCGGCATGGACTACATCCGGCAGAACCTCGATCTGGTGAAGTCGGGCGCCGCCTACGGCATCGTGGCGCAGCCGCTTTATGAGGAAAGCGCGAAGGTCGCCGAACTGCTGGGCGCTTTGGCCAAGGGCGAGACGGTCAGCTACATGAACGTGCTGCCCTCCAAGGTCATCACCGCAGCCGATCTCGACCCCTATTACAAGATGCTGGACAGCGCCGGTCAGTAAACCGGCTCTCGCCGCGCCGGTCTCCCCCTGACCCGGGAGCCGGCGCGGTTCTTCCCTTCCTTTCGAGGCGCCGACCCATGGACCCGATCTTTTCCGCCCGCGGCATCGTCAAGGCCTTCGCCGGCGTGCAGGCATTGCGCGGCGTCGATTTCAACGTGCTGCCCGGTGAAATCCATGCGCTGCTCGGCCAGAACGGCGCCGGCAAGTCGACGCTGGTGAAGATCCTCAACGGCGTCCATCCGGCTGGCTCCTATACCGGTGAGATCACCCTCGCTGGTCAGCCCGCGAGCTTTGCCTCGCCGGCCGCGGCGCGCGCCGCCGGTGTCGGCTACGTGCCGCAGGAAATCGAGGTGCTGGAGCAGCTTTCGGTGGCCGAGAACGTCTTTGCCGGCCATACCGGGCTCGGCGAGGGGGTGCTGATCTACCGGCACAAGCTCGAGGATCGTACCCGCGCCATCCTTGATGATCTCGGCCTCACGATCGACCCCAAGGCCATCGTCGCCTCGCTCACCTCGGCCCAGCGCCATCTGGTGATGATCGCCCGCGCCCTGGCGCTGAAACCGCGGGTGCTGATGCTCGACGAGCCGACCGCGTCGCTCTCCGGTACCGAGGTCGAGGCGCTGCTCGAGGTGCTGCGCCGTTTGAAGCGGCAGGGCGTCACCATGATCTACATCACCCACCGGCTGCCGGAAGTGCTGGAAGTCTGCGACCGCGCCACCGTGCTGCGCGACGGGCGCGTGGCGGCGGAACTCGGTCGCGAGGAATTCGAGGAAGACCGCTTCATCTTCGCCATGTCCGGCCAGCGGCTGCAAAAGCTGTTCCCGCCGCACGAAGCGCCGGTCGGCGCCCGCCCCATGCTGGCAGTCGAGCACTTGAGCGTCGCCGGCAAACCCGGCGCCATCTACGGCGCGCGCGATGTCAGTTTCTCGGTGGCCGCGGGCGAGATCGTCGGCCTTGCCGGCCTTCTCGGCTCGGGCCGCAGCGAAATCCTCCACGGCATTTTCGGCCGCGTCCCAGCCGAGGGCACGGTGAAGGTCGATGGGCAAGCCATCGCCATCCGTTCGCCGCGCGATGCACGCGACGCAGGCATTGCGCTCCTCACCGAGGACCGAAAGCGCGATGGCCTGCTGTTCAATCTGCCGGTCGGCGCCAACATTACCATCGGCAATCTCGACCCGCTCTCGGCCCGCGGCATGGTGCGTGGCGATCGGGAGCGCAGCGCCATCCTCGAAGCGATGCGCCAGCTCAACGTCAAGGCGTCATCGCCGCAGGCGTCGGTGGCGCATCTCTCGGGCGGCAACCAGCAGAAGCTGCTGTTCGCCCGGGTGCTGATGCGCGCCCCAAAGGTGCTGCTGCTCGATGAGCCGACCAAGGGCGTCGACGCGGCGACCCGGCAGGAGATCTACCGGCTCGTCGTCGAACTCGCCAACAAGGGCGTGGCGCTGGTCGTGGTGTCATCGGAGCTCGAAGAAGTGCTCGGCCTCTGCGACCGCTGCCTCACCATCGCCGATGGCCGCATCGTCGACGAATTCAAGCGCGGCGAAGGCGGCGAAGACCGGGTGCTGCGCGCTGTGGCCGCGGCGCAGGCGGAGACGGTGCGGG
>NZ_LAJE02000228.1 GCF_000970465.2 Devosia insulae DS-56 | reverse complement strand
CAAAGTGTGTATAAGTAGAGCAGTGGTATGCTATGTTGTACAGAGGTCGCGGGACGTCGGAGAGCAGCGCGGGGGCCTGGTGCGGTTTAGGCTGGAGGGGTGAGTCTCTTCGGGTGGGGGTGGCCACGCGCGCGGACCGAAGAGACTCACCCCTCCGGCGTAAACCGCACCAGCACCGTGCGAATCTCCCGCGGCTGTACCTCGACTGTCAGCGCCTTGCCCTTCAGCTCCAGCGCCGCACCTGGGTGCTCGATCGGGTCGGCGCTGCGGGCCGCTGCGGGGTTGCCGGTGAAGGTGACCGTCTGCCTGGCCGGCTTCACGGAGAGGTTCTGCAGGCGGAGCGCCACCCAGCCGCTATCCTCGCCCGGCTTCACCGTGACCAGCACGGGCGACGTCGCATCCGTGCCGAAGAAACTGTCGCTCAGCTTGCCCGTCGGTTTGATGTCGCGCATTGCCACCGGCGGGGTCGCGACTTCGGCGGCGAACTTTGCCGCGGCGGCCGCATCGGCTGGACCTTCATGCGTGGTGAGGCGATAGCGCAGCGGGATACGGCCGGACTGGGCCGACTTGAAGTTCACCAGCCAGTGGTTGTTGAGCGCCCAGCTCATGATGGTCGGGCCTTCGGGCTCGAGCGTGCGGTTCCACTTGCCGGTGGTGATGCCGCCCAGATGCGCCAGCGGTGCATCGAGCGGCACGACGGTGACGCCGCGTTGCTTGTCGCTGACATCGACCCAGCGGCCCACCGGGTACCAGTCCTTAGCGGCACCATCGAGCTGGTCGGCGTTGGGCACTGAGGGGATGCCGTTGAGATCGAGCAGAAAGTCCGGCTTGCCGAGGTTGAACGGGAAGGCAACGAACACCGCTTCAGCATCGGCGTGTTCGAGCTTGTCGATGCTCCAGTCGACGACGACGCATTTGGTATCGGCATCGAGCGCATAGACTACGGTCGCCGCAGAGACGCCGGGTGCTTCGATGTGGACAGTGATCGAGGCGCGACCTTCGAAGAGCTTCGCCGCATCGAGCGTCACCTTGGTGGCGGTTTCGCGCCTCCAGGGCGTGTCGGTGTGGCCGGTGAAGAATTCGGGTTTGTCGAAGCTGATATCGGCGATGGCCAGGCGATCGTCCGGGGAATCGACGGTCTCGTAGACGTACTCGCCCGGGCCCCAGCCCTGGTACTTGCCGGCGAAATCGTGGCCCTGCGCCTTGTCGAACAGCTCGGCAATGGCGCCGGTCTTGCCGTCGATGCGGATGCGGTAATGGCGGTTCTCGATGGTGTCGCCATTGGCTTTGAGGTCGCCAGCGGGGACACCCTTCTTCAGATCGAGGAAGGCATAGCCCATCGGCGGGATGGTGCCGGCGACGCGGCGGATCTCGGGATAGGGACGCGGACCACCCCAGGTGCTGCGGCGGTTGAAGAAGGTATCGAGCACGCCGACCGGCGCGGCGCCGCCGCGCGGCTCGGGCTCCTCGACGATCACCTTCCGCTCCCAGGGCAGCGTGTTGAACACCAGCACCTCATCGATGCCCGAAGCCTTGAAGGCTTCGTTGGGATCGAGGTTGCCGAGGTTGAAGATGCCTTCTGGCCCCTTCGTACCGAGCGGCGCCGCCAGCGCATTGGCGGCCCTGGCGACGGTGCCATGACCTTCCATGGCGGCGGTGTAGGCGAAACCGGCCTTGCGGTTCCACTGCGCCTGGCTGAACAGCGAATGCGGCGCTTCGACCGAGGAGTAGGCACCCCAGGTGTGCTCGTCGAACAGCGTCATCGACTCGTAGATGCTGGCAGCCCGATCGGCATTCCAATCGCCCTGCCCCTTGCTGCGGCGCCAGGCTTCGAGCGCCTCGCCGATGCCGACGATCTCATGCGCGGCGCGGTTGACGCCGACTTCGAAGGCCGAGGAGCCGACGCCATCGGCCCAGTGATCGGTCCAGTCGCCGCGTTGCGTGCCGATGACCTTGGCATACTTGTCTTCGAGCAGCCGGCCGAAATCGGTGACGGTGATGAACTCCATGCGGACGTTCTGGCGCTCGTCGTTCCAGCGGCGGACGAAATCCGGCATGCGGGCATCGGGCGGGCCGTTATCGACGCGCACCGGATGGGTGGATTCGCAGTAGAGGAAATCGAACGGATAGCTCGCGTCGTTCTCGAGCTCGTCGATCCAGCGCGGCAGCAGCCGATCGACCAGATCCCAATTGCCGAGCCCGGCCTGGCTGCGGCCGAACAGGTAGTGGTAGCCGTTCCAGGCCAGCACCTGCTTGCCGCTCGGGCCTTCCCAGCGGAAGGCGCCGGGGAAGGGTTTTGGCCGGGCGCCGCGGATCGGGTTGATGGCGGCAGTGTAGAACTTGATGCCGAGCTCGGCGAGGAGGTCAGCATAGAGCCAGCTGACGCCATTGACGTCGTCCTGCATGGCGGCCTCGACATGAAAGCCGAACTCATCGCGCAACGCTCGTAGCGGATAGAGCGAGCGGTGCATCTGCTCGACATTGAGCAGCGGCGTCATGTTGTACTGCATGCCGGCAATGTCGATGCGGCCCTGCTCGTGCCAGTGGCGGAAGCGGGTCACCTCGGCGGGGCTCGCCTGCCGGAGGTAGCGGAGGAACGGCCCGGTGGTCTCGACGGTCCAGCGATACTGCGCTTCGGCCGGATAGCGATCGGTGGCCTCGATCAGATCGAGCGCCTGACCAACAAACTCGCCGTGCTGGCGCAAGGCCACCTCCTGATAGTCGGTGAAGCCGATATCGGTGTGGGCATGGTTGCAGATGTAGATCGTCTTGATCTTGCTCACGGGGTTCCTCCTCCAGAGAGTAGATTTAGCTCAGGGCGATGCGGGTCCAGGCGCGCGGCGCGATGGTGAAGGCGACGGCGCCACCCGCCACCGGCAGGGCTTCGCCGGCACCGCCCAAGAGCGGCGTGCGACTGGCCTTATTGGGCTTGAAGCTGCCGGCCCCGACCTTGGCTTTCACCTCGACATCGCCGGGGTTGAGCACGGTGATCGCGACGCCATTGCCGTCGGCTTCCAGCCGCGTCAGCAGCGCCGTGCCGAGGTCGAGCGTCAGCAGGCTAGCCGCCGTGCTGCGGACCGCCCCGCGTTCGGCGTAGACATGGGTCGCCAGCGGCTGGGCATAGCTCAGCGCGGCCTGGGCCGAGGCGCCGAGTTCGCGCCGCGGCGCCGGAACCACGGTGAAGCGGTACTTGGTCTGGCCGCCCTGGTCGGCCTGGAAGTTGGTGCTCCAGTAGTTGTTGGTGAGCCAGGCCACCAGCGTCGGGCGTTCGCGGGTGACGCGGCCATCCGGATCGCCGAAGCGGCCAAAAGTGTAGCCGCCCACCTGCCAGAGCGGCGCATCCGGACAGGCGACCGTCACTTCGGACTTGGCGTCGCCGATGCGGATGAAGCGCTGCGCGGTGATGTAGTGCCGGCTGGCATAGGGCAACTGCTCGTCGTCGAGCTTGGCGACGGCGCCGCCGGTCTCGTAATGCGCGTCCCAGCCCGCGGCGAGGGCCGTCGGCATGGGGAGGTAGATGGCGTGCGGCTCGACGATCGGTTGCTTTATGACCGTGGCCTCGACATGCAGCACCGGTTCATCGCCGACGAGGCGGTAGAGCACGTCGACCTTGTCGCCATTGGGCAGCTCGAAGCTCTGGACGATGCGGGCATTGCCGCGCTCGACCGCCTCGCTGCTGCCGACCAGCTTGCCGTCGAAGCGCTCGGCCTGCCAGTCGCGATGCCAGGCGAGGTGCCAGTCGGGCGACTCGAGATCGGGCTGGCCGAACATGTCGGTGCGGATGCCGGAGGCGACGCGCTCCAGCACCGGCACGCCGAACTTCAGGTGCTCGCTGGCGGCGCCGGCATATTCGGTGCCGTCGAGCTTGAGCGAAACCAACCCGCCCTTGGCGTCGAGGCTGACAGTGAGGCGGCCGTTCGACAGCACGCCATCCCTGGCCGAGAGCTTGCCATTGGGCATCACGGCGGCCTTGGCGGCCGGGATGGTGACATAGCTCAGCGCGGGGATCTCGATCGGCGCGGTGTAGTAGGCGCCATGCTCGGGCAAGTCCGAGGTCACCACGTCCTGGCGCTGGATGCGGTGCGACGAGGGTCCGGTAGGCACCAGGTCCTCGAGGCCGAAGCCGCGCTTGGGATCGGGTGCATCGGTCATCGGCGGCAGGTAAGGCAGCCGGACCGACTGCTTCACCACAAAGCCGTGGGGGTTGTAGACCAGCAGCGTCGGCTCGTCGCCGCCGGCTTCGATGCCGAGGCGCTCGAGCCCGTCGCGGCGCAGCATGCGGGCGACGCTGGCGCCTTCAGCAACAGTCGCGAGCTTCAGCAGCTGCTGGGTGCGGGTTTCGGGTGAGTAGGGCTGGGTGATCGAGCGGTCGGCGCCCCAGGTGTGCTCGGCATAGAGCGCGAGGCCCTTGCGGGCGACATCGTGCAGCATGGCACGGCGGCGCGGCGCTTCGGTCGGGTGCCACGCGTCGAGGCCGGTCGCGGCATCGAGGTCGCGCTGGCCGCGCATCGCCTGGGCGGTTTCGAGCGCGGTGGAGCCGGCGCCGAAATTCCACCAGTCGGTCCAGTCGCCGCGCAGGGTCTGCATCGTCTCAGCCGGCTGCTGGCGGACGCGGTCGAAGAATTCGCTGATCGTTCCGAGCCTGAGCTTGATGCCGCCGGTCGAGGCATTGCCTTCGTTGAAGTTGCGGATGAAATCGGGCAGCGCCGCCTGCGGCGAGCCGTTGTCGTGGTAGCGGACATTGGTGATCTGCATCATCAGGAAGGGATGCGGATAGCCGGTCGCCTCCCACTTCCTGGCCCAACGTGGCACCCGGGCCCGGGCCTCTTCCATGTTGGTCGGGATCTGCAGGCTGCGGTCGGAGGTGACGCCGTAGATGAAGCCGTTATAGGCGGTGATGCTGCGGCCGCCCGGCGCCTGCCAGTTGAAGGCGCGCGGCCAGGGCTTCAGCGCGTGCCCATAGTGCTCGTTGATGGCCATCGAGATGCCGGTGATGCCATGGTCGAGCAGCGCATCGACGACGCCCCAGGGCAGGCCGTTGACGTCGGTGTTCATGGCCGAGCGCACCGGGATGCCAAGTTCGCGGAAGAATTTCAGCGGCTTCAGCACATCGAGGACCATCGAATGGTCCATCAGCGGGGTCATGTGCCAGCCCATGCCGGCGACTTCGATCTGCCCGCGCTTAACTGCGGCGAGGAAGCGGTCGCGGTCGGCATTGCTGGCATGCACCCACCAATCCATGGTTCCGCCGGTGACCTCGCAGGTCCAGCGGAATTTCGCGTCATCGGGGTAATCGGCAGTGCGCTCGGCAATATCGAGCGCCTCGTCGATGAAGCGGCGATGCAGCTCCATCACCACCGGCTGCGGGTGGGTGTAGCCGATGTCGGTATGGCTGTGATGGACGAAGAGGATTTCGTTGATCATGGGTGGCTCTGATGAACGGGGTGAAGGGGGAGCCGCCTAGAAGGCGGCGAGTTTGACCGACATCGGCGTGCCGACATCGAAATGCTGCAGGGGGTCGGACAGGGTGCCGGTGGCGTGATCGACGGCGAACACCGTCAGCCGATCGGAATCCTGGTTGGCGACGACGAGGTGCCGACCCGAGGGTGAGAAGGCGAGATCGCGCGGTGTCGTGCCGCCGCTCGGCCGACGGTCGGTCTGGCTGAGCTTGCCGGTGGTGTTGTCGATGCGGAGGGCCAGGATGTCGTTGCAGACGCGCAAGCCGACGAACAGGTGCCGGCCGTCGGCGCTGAGCAGGATGCCGGATGGCTGAACGATGCCACCATCGAGCGAGGGGATGGCGAAGCTGTCGCGCTGGGTCAGCGCGCCGGTTGCCGGGTCGACTGCGAGGCTCAGCACGGTGGGGATCAGCTCGCTGACCATAAAGATGGCGCGGCCATCACTAGAGAACACCAGGTGGCGCGGGCCCAGGCCGGCCGGCAGGGCGAAATCGCGGGCCCGCTCGTGGGTCAGGCTGCCATCGGCGCCGAGGCGGTAGGCGACGAGCCGGTCGATGCCGAGATCGGCGACATAGACGATGTCGCCTGATGGGGCCGGAACGACGCAATGGGCGTGTGCCGTCGTCTGGCGCGCCGCGTTGGGACCGCTGCCGGTGTGGCGGACACTGGCGACCGCAGCACCGAGCGAGCCGTCGCTGGCGATCGGGAAGACGCTGAGCGCCGCGTCGGGCCAGCCTTCGGGGTTGGCGCCATTGTAGTTGGCGACCAGCAGGAATTTTCCGTCGCTCGAGAGGCTGGCGTGGCAGGCCTCGTTGCCGCGCGTCGGCTGGCGGTTGATCAGCCGCAAGCCACCCGGCTCCACGGCGTAGGCGGCAATGGCGCTTTCGCGGGTGCCGGTGATCTCTGAGGTCGAGTAGAGCCGGCCACGCGCTACATCGGTCACCAGCCAGGCGGTATCGTCGACGCCGCCGACCAGATCCACCGCACCGAGCCGGCCGGTTTCATCGTCGAAGCTCAGCCGCGAAATGCCTTGGCCATTGGCCGCGCCGTATTGCGGCATGGCGCGGGTCAGGCTCCCGGTGAATGCGTAAATCGGCACGACGTCCCTCCCGCTTCCCCGTCATTGCCCCCTCGCGCCCGATCGACGCTTGCCAAGCCCGTTCGTTTGGAACAGGATCGAGGGCAATTGACACAACTAGTATGGTAGACCTACAACGTCTTGGCAAGGGCGGACGATGCCGATGCGGGATGCGACAAAAGCAGCACCCGGATCGATCAGCGAACCACCGCCCTGCCCGTTCGAAACGCCGAAAGCTGCACCCGAATGAAGATCGTCGACATCAAGGCCACCACCGTCGCCGTGCCGCTCGAGGCGCCGCTGCGGCATGCGTCGGGCGCCCATTGGGGGCGGTTCGTGCGCACCATCGTCGAGGTGGTGACCGATGAGGGGATTTCCGGCTGGGGCGAGTTGGGCGGCGGCGGCGAGAGCGCCGAAGCGGCAGTCAAAGGCTTGCTGCCTTACCTCAAGGGGCATGACCCGCTGCAGCTCGAACAGCTGCGCTGGAAGATCATGAACCCGGTGGCCAGCCTCTACAATTCACGCATGCAGGTGCACGCGGCGCTGGAAATGGCCTGCATGGACGTGACCGGCAAGGCGCTGGGGATCCGCGCCTGCGACCTGATCGGTGGGGCGCTGCGCGAGTCGATCCCGTTCGCGAGCTATCTGTTCTATCGCTATGGCAACGAAGAGCAGGGCTTTGGCGACGAGTTCTCCGCCGATGCGCTGGTGGCCGAAGCCAAGCGGCAGAAGCAGCTGCACGGCTTCAAATCGCACAAGCTGAAGGGCGGCGTGTTCGCGCCCGAGCATGATGTCGAAGTGTTCTCGGCGATTGCCGAAGCGCTGCCCGGCGACCGCTTCCGGCTCGACCCCAATTCGGTGTGGTCGGTGGAAGAGTCGATCTGGGTGGCCAACCAGATCGGCCATATCCGCAACGACTATTTCGAGGACCCGTGCTTCGGGCTCGAGGGGATGCGGCGGTTGCGCGACCGGATTTCCATTCCCACCGCCACCAACACCGTGGTGGTGAATTTCGAGCAGCTCGCCGCCTGCATCAAGCATGACGCGGTCGACGTGATCCTCCTCGACACGACGTTCTGGGGCGGCTTGCGGCAAGCCTACAAGGCTGGCCAGGTGCTCGAGACCTTCCAGTTCGGCGCCAGCGTCCATTCTTCGGGCGAGCTCGGCATCCAGCTCGCCTCTATGCTGCATCTCGGCGCGGCGCTGCCCAACATGAGCTTTGCGGCCGACGCGCATTACCATCACCTGCTCGACGACATCATCGTCGGCGGCAAGCTCAAATATGTCGACGGCGAGATCGCGCTGCCCAAGGGGCCGGGGCTCGGCGTCGAGGTCGATCGCGAAAAGCTCGCCCAATACGCCGCCTATTACCGCGAGGTCGGCGGCTACACCTATGACCGCGATCCGCAGCGCCCGGACTGGTACTCGATCCAGCCCGAGATGCGCTACGCCGACCCAGCCGGACGATAAGAGGCGCCATGGCAACCGTTACCCTCCGCGACATCATCAAGATCTACGGCGAGTTCGTCGCCATCAAGGGCGTCGACCTCGATATCGAGGACGGCACTTTCGTGGTGCTGGTCGGGCCCTCCGGCTGCGGCAAATCGACGATCCTGCGGATGATCGCCGGGCTCGAAACCATCTCGCATGGCGAGTTGAAGATCGACGGCAAGCTGGTCAACGACCTGCCGTCGCGCGATCGCGGCATCTCGATGGTGTTCCAGTCCTACGCGCTCTACCCGCACATGAGCGTTTCCGACAATCTCGGCTTCGGGCTGCGTATCAGCGGCGTGCCAAAGGACGAGATCGCCCGGCGCCGCGGCGAGGCGGCGAAGATGCTGGGGCTCGACCCCTATATGGATCGCCGGCCGAGCCAGCTCTCCGGCGGGCAGCGGCAGCGCGTCGCCATCGGCCGCGCCATGGTGCGCGAGCCAAAAGTGTTCCTGTTCGACGAACCGCTTTCCAACCTCGACGCCAAGCTGCGCAACCAGACCCGCATCGAGATCAAACGGCTGCAGCGCCAGCTCGGCGCCACCGTGGTGTTCGTCACGCACGACCAGGTCGAGGCGATGACGCTGGCCGACAAGATCGTGGTGCTCAACGACGGCCGCGTGGCGCAGATCGGCACGCCGCTCGAGGTGTTCGAACGCCCGGCCAACATCTTCGTCGCCGGTTTCATGGGCGCACCGTCGATGAACATGCTGAAGGCCGAGGTTGGGCCGGGCAATACGATCCGCGCAGCGGGACTCGACGTCCCGGTGCCGGCCGACCGCTTCAGCCTGCCGGCCCAGGGGACTGCGGTGACGCTGGGCATCCGGCCCGAGGATATCGTGCCGGAAGGACACGGCACGCGGCCGGAGCTGGGCGCCGACTTCAGCGCCGAAGTGAGTTTCGCCGAGATGCTCGGCAACGAAAGCCTGCTGTTTGCCGAGCTCGGCGGGACCGAGATCGTCGCACGCATGCAGCACCCACGTGCCCTCGAGCCCAACCAGCAGGTGCGGTTCCGCATCGACGGCGCGCGCGTCCACGTCTTCGACAACGAAAGCCAGAATTCGCTGCTCCGCTAAGGCGCAGCGGGAACAACGACAAGGGAGAGAGACATGTCGTTACTAAGGACTCTTACGGTTGCGGGCCTTGCCGCCGTACTGTCGGCGGGCACCGCCTATGCCCAGGACCTGATCCTCAACTCGGACAAGACCGAGTGGAATCCGGGGATATCCGCGATGATGGACGCCGCCGGCACCGCCGCGGGCGTCAAGGTCACGGTGCAGGACATCACCCCAACCGACAAGTATCAGGCCTATATGCAGACCTCGATCGCCGGCAATAATGCCCCGGCGTTCTTCACCTGGTGGAACGGCCAGCAGCTGAGCGACCTGGTGGCGACGGGCATTCCGGCCGACCTCAGCGCCGAGTGGGATGCCGCCATTGCCAATGGCGACTATTCGGAAGCGCAGCGCGAACTGGTCAGCGTCGACGGCAAACCGTACGGCGTGCTGCTGAACGTCGCCAACTGGGTGGTGTTCTACAACACCGCAGCGTTCGAGAAGGCCGGCATCGCAGCGCCTCCCACCACCTGGGAAGAACTGATGGCCGACGCCGAAAAGCTGAAGGCGGCGGGCTATACCCCGTTCAACGGCCCGACCTCGGGTGGCTGGATGCCGTTCATCTGGTTCAGCCAGCTGGTGCTGGGCGGCGATCCGGACGCCTTTGTCGGGCTGACCGACGGCACCGTGCCTTATGACGGCCCGGCCGTGCAGAACGCCTTCAAGGTCTGGGGCGACATGTACGCCAAGGGCTACTTCACCGATCCGCGCGAGCAGGACGACCAGAAGTTCTTCGTTGACGGCACGGCTGCCATGTACCTGATCGGTGACTGGCACTCGGGCTCGTTCGCCGAAGCCGGGATGGAGCCGGGCGTCGGCTTCAAGACCTTCCTGATGCCGTCGCTGTCGCCGGATGTGCAGCAGTCGGTGATCGTCGAAGCCTCGCCGATCGTTGTCTCGAAGGCGGCGCTCGATGCCAACCCCGAACTCGCCAAGGCCGTGCAGTCGATGATGGGCGTCGACGCCTCCAACGCGCTCGGCACCAAGATCCAGGTCTATAACGGTAACCTCAAGGCCGCGGCGCCCAACGCCACGATCCAGGCCAACAAGGACATGGTGGCTGCCGCCAAGCCGCGCGCGCTGGTGCGCTGGTGGGAAGCCGTGCCGTCGCAGATCCAGGGTGATCTGGTCGCCGCCATGGGCGCCTTCATGTTCAACCCGACCCCCGAACAGGCGGCCGAGTCGATGAAGACCATGCAGACCATCAACGCCGACTACTGGGCCAGCAAGTAAGCAGGTTCCTCCCAGCCGGTCGCGCTTTCGGGCGCGGCCGGTCCTTCGGAGCCTCGGACTCTCAGTGCTCCTCCCCCGTGAAAAGCGGGGGAGGGGGACCAGCGAAGCTGGTGGAG
>NZ_LAJE02000227.1 GCF_000970465.2 Devosia insulae DS-56 | reverse complement strand
CCTCAAGGGGGAGGGGAGCCCACGGCCTGTGCTGGCGGACAAGCCATGCCCCTCAAAAGTTTTCGCGGTGCCGGTCGATCACGCCCAGCGCGATGATCGCCGACACCGCGAGTCCGACCGGGAGCGCAGGCAGCATCGCGCCCTCGGCCAGTCGGGATGCCGCGGGGCCGGAGCCCGGCGGCAAATTCGTTACTCCGCCGGCTGCGCCGCGGCGGGGAGGCGCGCCTCGGTCCGGGCGATGCTGAAGCCGATCGGCACCACCAGGATCGCGACGATAATGAACAGGCCATAGAGCCAGTTGGCTGCGGCGATCGGGGTCGGGTTCGCCGCTGCGAGGCCGGCGAGGTTGACGATCAGCCCGCCCAAAGCCGCGCCCAGGCCCGAGGCGAAGAGCTGGATGGTGCTCAGCGCCGCCGAGGTGACATCGTGCTCGCCATCGGGCGCCGCCTGCATCACCCGCGGGGTGAGCTGCGTCCAGGCTGTGCCGATGCCGACGCCCATGATCAGCAGCGACAGCCCTACGGGCACGATGAAGCTGAGGCTCGAGCTCGGGTTCTGGTGGCCGACGAACAGCGCCAGACCGATTGCCGAGACCAGCACCAGCACTGGGCCGAAGGCGATGATCATGCGGGCCCGGCCGTCGGTCCAGCCGGCAGTCAGCATCGAGCTCGAGCTCCAGCCGATGGCGACCAAAGCCACCATGTAGCCGGCGGTGAGTGGGCCGAGGCCATGCAGGGTCTGCATGAACAGCGGGATGAAGATATCGCTGGTGATCGCCATCTGCAGCAGCACCATGGTGCCGAACAGCGACGCGAGGAGCGTGCCGAAGCGGAACGTGCCGGTCGGGAACAGCTTCTGCGGCGCGCTCCGCTCGATCAGCCCGAACACCACCAGCGCCAGGATGGCGGCAGCGGTCAGGCTGCCGGCGACGACGATATCGTGCGACAGCGCGCCGGCGGTGGAGAGCGCCAGGACGGCAACGATCATCAGGCCGATCTGGCGGAGCGGCAGGCTGGTCATGCCGGACTCACTGCTCCTGGCCGGCACCACCTTGACGGCGAGGAGGCCAACCAGGGCGGCGAACGGCACGAGGATGAAGAAGGCCCAGCGCCAGATGCCGAGCTCGGCGAACACCCCGCCGATCGAGGGGCCGACCAGCGTGGCGATGCCCCAGATGCCCGAGGCGAGCGCGAAGGCGCGGGCCCACAGGTGCTCGGGGAACACCAGACGGACCATCATAAAGGTCAGCGCGGCAAGCAGCCCGCCGCCAAAGCCCTGCAGGGCCCGGCCGAGCAGCAGGATCGGCATCGAGGGCGCCAATCCGCAGATCAGGCTGCCCAGCGCGAACATGGTGGCGGCGATCAGGTAGTTCTGCCGCGGGCCGAGCCCGAACGGCCGCACCGCCGCAAAGATCGAAGCGACGATCGAGGCGACGATGAACACCGTCGTCACCCAGGCGAACAGGTCGAGCCCGCCGATTTCAGCCACCACCGAGGGCATCAGCGTCGAGCCGATGTAGACTTCGATGGCGTTCATGCCGACGCCGCCGGCAAACACCACCACGGGCAGGGCGTTGCCGCCGCTGAATATCTCGCCCCAACCGCTCTTCGTCGCCGCCATCTCGTTCACCATTCTATGACCCTGCGAAGCCCTCTGGCCGCATCGGGAGGTCACTGCTACAACCTCAACCTAACTTCAGGTAAAGAGGAAATCGCGATGTCGCGCGAACTTTCTGTGGGGCAGGTGTCCGAGCGCAGCGGTTTTGCCGTCTCGGCTCTGCATTTTTACGAGAAGAAGGGGCTGATCCGCAGCCACCGCACCTCCGGCAACCAGCGGCGCTACGATCGCGATGTGCTGCGCCGGCTGGCTATCGTCCGGATGGGCACGGAACTGGGTATTCCGCTCGCCGAGGTGGCCGAAGCTCTGGGGCATGTGCCGGTGGGCCACACCCCATCGGCGGCCGATTGGCGTTTGATGTCAGAGCTCTGGCACGAAAAGCTCGACAGGAGAATCGTGCTGATGACGCGCATGCGCGACGAGCTCAATGGCTGTATCGGCTGCGGGTGCCTGTCCACCAGCAGCTGCCCGCTGATGAATTCCGGCGATCACCTGGCCGAAGAGGGCAGCGGGCCGCGCCGGCTGATGCGCGAGGGCGGTGAGAGCTACAGGAGCTGACGGAACCGGGGAGGGGGCAAGTCGTTGAGGGGGAAGCGTCAACAGGACCCCACTCATGGATCTCGTCACCAGCCTCGGCTACGAGCCGACTCACACCCCGCACCAGATCATCCTCATCCGCCTGCTGATCGCCTCGGTGCTGGGCGGATTGATTGGCTGGGAGCGCGGCTCGCAGGCCGGCACGGCGGGGTTGCGGACCCATATCCTCGTGGCGCTCGCCGCAGCGTTGTTCACCACGCTGGCGTTCGAAATCTACCAGGAGGCAGTGGAGGGCGGCAGCAACAACTCCGACCCGATCCGCGCCATTGAAGCGGTCACCGCCGGCATCGCCTTTCTCGGCGCCGGCGCCATCTTCCAGCAGCGCCGCAATGTGCAGGGGCTGACCACTGGCGCCGGGATGTGGCTGGCGGGCGCGGTCGGCGTCTCGGCCGCGCTCGGCTACTACATCATCGCGGTCGTGGTCGCGGTGTTCGCGGTGATTGTGCTGGCCGCGATGCGGGCCTTCTCGCACCGGGTGGTCGGTGCCGAGAAGGACAAGATCGGCGAGGGAACGGAGCCGCAAAACGATCGTTGAGTCCTCCCCAACGCAAGGAGGCCTATTATGCCCGCAACCTCGAAAGCCCAGCAGAAAGCCGCCGGCGCGGCGCTCTCGGCCAAGCGCGGTGACACCAAGGTGAAAGACCTGAAGGGCGCGTCAAAGTCGATGTACAAATCGATGAGCGAGAACCAGCTCGAAGAGTTCGCTGAGACCAAGCGCAAGGGTTTGCCCGAGCACAAGGGCGAGACGAAGCACTAGCTGGGTTCGCGGACGTCGTGAGGGATAGTCTGGTGCAGGAAGATACCCCCCACCCTGTCCCTCCCCCGCAAGGGGGGAGGAGACCAAAACACTGGCGCCGGTAGGAGGGTCACCCTCCCCCTTGCGGGGAGGGGACAGGGGAGGGGGTATCCTTCCCGCACCGGCCTGACCTCCGCGGACTGGTTTCCCAGCCTACTCTATCGCCGTCGGCGGGGCCGGCAGTTGCGGGTCGGCGCCTTCGCCGAAGACCTGCTGGCCTTCGTTGTCCCAGATGCGGACCACCTCGCAGCTCGCCAGATAGTCCTTGGTGCACTCGGTTTTGACGATGGCTTCGAGGCTCTGCTGATCCTGCTGGTCGCAGACGAATTTGTGCCAGTGCGGGCCTTCATTGTGCTGCATGAAAATGTCGGCCACCCAGCCATGCGGGTAGCACCAGAGATTGGGCGCGCAATCCTCGGGGCCCAGACCGCTCTGTTGGACGCACTGGGCCACGGCGCAATCCATGGCGTCGGCAGCGAACGGGCCGAAACAGACGCCGAGGCCGGCCTCGGGAGCCTGCGATACCGCGATGCCGTTGAAGGCCGGCAACACGAAGCTGTCGACGGCCTCCTCGCCGTCGACGGCCCCCTGGGCGAACACCGGAGCGCTCAGCAGGCCAAGCACGGCCGCCGCAAACGTCGACATTCTGAGCATTGGATGGCCTCCGGTTGAGCACGCGCGACAGGGCGGTGGTTCGAGGCGGTCAAGACCGCCGAGGGGAGGCCGGAGAGTGCGGTGATCCGGGGGAGGCGGTCAAGGGAGCGAGGAGAAGCGCGGTTGCGGTGGGAGAAGTATCCGCAACCGCGCCTTCGCCTGCTGGCCCCAGTGGCCCGCCGCAACTGGGTTACACACCGAATGGTCTCAGCACACCGGGAACCGGTGCGAGACCCGAGAAACGGTCGGAACACCGAAAGACCGGTAAACTTGACCTGGAGAAACGGGAAGGCGGGGCAGCGTCAGGAGGTCGCGCCCCGTCTTTCCGTCGTCGTATGGCGGCCGCCGCGTGAGGGAACGCGACGGACCGCCGGTTTGGGTCGGAGCTTGGGGTCTCCGGCCCAGAGCCGCCCGGGTCGCCGCAGGGATATCGGCGGTCGGGCGGTAGCTCAGTCATGGGGCCATCCGGGCTCCATGGTGTTGAAGAGACGGAGAGCGCGTTTGGGAATGCAATCGGCAGTGGCCTGCCTCAATGCAACGCGCTCCCCGCCCGGCACGTAACCTGTGGACGCAGTGATTACGTGCCAACCGCATCCAGGTGCTGATTGCGCACCCAGAAACTGACGATGGCCGCCGCTTCGCGACGGTAGGAATTGATATCGGCGTGCCGCTCGAACACGGCGTCGGCGCCGGCAGAGATAAGGGCCTCTCGCGGCTCGCGCTCGAGCGTCGGGGCAATCGCGGCAATCAGCAGCGAATGGCCGTCGCGCATGGCGCGGAGCTTCACTATAAAGTCCAGAGTGGCACTGGACGAGGCTTTGAGGTCGACGATCACCAGACCCGGAATGGTCGCGAGGTCATCCTCGAGCAACCGGTGGATCTCGGCAGTCGCCAGGGCTTCGCCGTTGAGCCAGCTCACGGACGGCGCGCCATGGGCGAGCAGCATCCGGATCATCAGCCGGGCGGAATGTGAGTCGTCGTCGACCAGTGCCATAAAGGGCTGGCCGGCACCAAAAGCGTCCATAATGGTTCCTTCTTGCCGCGTCGCCACGGCAATGGCCGAAAACTCTATACGTAGTCGGTAACCCGTCGGTGGCGCCGTAGCGCCGGGGGAGCTTCGTTGCGTCCCTTCACGACCGCGAGGCCTGCTCACGGTGACTGCGTAGTGCAGCGACAGGCCGGGATATGATGGTTTGATGACCGTGCGCATAGGCAAAGGCATGTAACAACGCCGTAACGAGGCTTGCGATTAACATGTAAATCGCCCAGATACGGAGGGGAGGTACTCGCGTGGGCGAACCGTTGTCGCAGACAATGCCGCCCCGAGCGGAGGTCGAGGCTGCCCTGGCGCGGATCCAGGAGTGGCCCGGATTGGCGCGTTCGCCACAACTTGCCAAGTTTCTCAACTACATAGTCAGCGCGCGGCTCGACGGAAACGAGGCTGGCATCAAGGCCTATTCGATCGCCGTGGACGTGTTCGGGCGGCCGCAGAGCTTTGATCCACAGAACGATCCGATCGTGCGCGTCCAGGCCCGGCGGCTGCGTGCGGTGCTCGAAGAATATTATGCCGGAGAAGGGGCCGCCGAGCCTGTCATATTTTACCTGCCGGTGGGACGTTACATCCCCGAATTCCGCCTCCCCTCGGCCGAGGTGGCGCCCGCGACACCTGAATCAGCTGGAACCGGTTTCACCTCTCCGACAGTTTCGCGAGTCACTGAGCGTTCCTGGCTGGCGCGGCTCGACGACATCGTGCTGCTGGTGGTGCTGGTGTTCGTGGCGCTCGGCATTGCACTGGTCATGACGCAGGTGCTGGCGCCGCGCCAGCTGCGGATCGCGGTGCCGCAGCCGCCCGTCGTTTCGGTCACCGAGTTCACCTCGGTGGCGGCGCAGGCGCCGGCCGCCAGTGTGGCCGGGCTCGCGGTCGAACTGGTGACCGATCTCGGACTGTTCCCGTTCATCGACGCGGTCTATCTGCAGCGCACCGGGCAGGCCACGCAGCAGGCGAGTGCCGCAACCTTCGAGCTCTCCGGTATCGCGCGCACCGAGGGCGGAGAGATGCAGGTCACCGCCAGCCTCAAGCGCGGCGGCTCCGACACGGCGGTATGGAGCATGACCGAGAAGGTGGCGACCACCGACTTCCCCACCTCCATCGATCGGCTGTCGCAGGCCTTCGCCGACCAACTGGGCGCCGTCGATGGGCCGCTGCACACCGATGCGATGCAGTGGCTGGCCACCAATGCCGATCTCGCCGGCAACGAGACCGATTACCTCTGCGGCCTGCTGTTCACCCGCTATCGCGGCAGCGGTCGGCTGGATGATGGCGAGCGGGCCCGCGCCTGCGTCAGTGGCTTGCTGCGCAGGCAGCCGGGTTCGGCGGTGGGCCTCGCCATGAGTGGCACGTTGCTGCTCGACCGGACGCTGCGCATGCAGCCGCCGTCGGCCCGCGACCCGGAGCCGATTGCCGAGGCGGAGCGGCAGATCGAGGCGGCGCTGGCCCTGGCGCCGACCTCGAGCCCGATCTGGCGCGAATACGCCTTCTTTCTCGAATCGGTCGGCCGGTTCGGCGAGGCCGAGGCGGCGTTTACCTCGGCGCTGCAGCTCAACCCCTCGAACCTCGACGCCTATGCCGGCTACGCTCGGCTATTGTCGCTGCGCGGCAAATCCGAGAAGGGGGAGAGCATGGCGGCCGCAGCGCTGCGCCGTGCCGTGACGCCGCCCTACTGGTACCATGAGGCGGCAGCGGTGAATGCGCTGCGCGACGGGGAGAATGCCGAGGCGTTGCTGCAGGCGGAGGCCCTGGCCGTTGGTGATGCGGAACTGGCATCGGCAGTCGCCGTCACGGCGGCATACCGGCTGAAATCGGAAGATGCGCTCAATCGGTCGATTGCGCAGTTGCTCGAGGTGACGCGCTTTCGTCGCTTCGGTATTCTGCCGGTGCTTCGCCAGCGGCTGGGCGATGCCGAACTGCGTGCCGAGATCGGCAACGAACTGGCCGCGGCGGGCATTGATCAGGCGGCTCTGAACGGGCCGTACTGATCGACGTTTTCGACTGTTGGTTCTGGAGTTTTCATGTCTTTTCGCGCCCTGGTCACCGAGCGGCTGGCTGACGGTGAATTGCGCAGCAGTCTCAAGGAGATCACCGATCAGCAGCTACCGGCCGGAGAGGTGCTGGTGGCGATCGATTGGGCCGGACTGAATTACAAGGATGCGCTGTGCCTTACAGGGCAGGGCGGGTTGGTCAGAACCTATCCGCATGTCGCCGGCATCGATTTTGCCGGCCGCGTGGTGGAGAGCAGCGACGCGCGCTACCACCCCGGCCAGGCGGTGATCCTCACCGGCTGGCGGGTGGGCGAACTGCACTGGGGCGGCTATGCGCAACGGGCACGGGTCAAGGCGGATTGGCTGGTGCCGTTGCCCAAGCGATTTTCGACCCGCACCGCGATGATGATCGGCACCGCCGGGCTCGCGGCCATGCTGGCGGTCAACCGGCTGCAGGCCGAGGGGGTGCGGGCCGGTGAGGGCGAGGTGCTGGTCACCGGCGCCGGCGGCGGGGTGGGCAGCATCGCCGTGCTGCTGTTGAGCCGCCTCGGCTATGACGTTGCCGCAGTGACTGGGCGGGCCGCGCTCGCCGATCGGTTGACCAAACTGGGCGCCAGCCGGATCGTCTCGCGCGAGGAGGTGCTGAAGCCGACGGGCAAAGTGCTCGACAAGGAGCAATGGTCGGGCGCCATCGACTCGGTCGGCGGCCCGCTGCTCGGCGAAGTGCTGAAGAAGATCCGCTATGGCGGGGCGGTGGCGGCGATCGGCAATGCTGGCGGCCGCGGTTGGGATGCCAGCGTCATCCCATTCATCCTGCGCAATATTTCGCTCTGCGGCATCGACACGGTGATGCAGCCCTTCGAAGCACGCCGCTCGGCCTGGGACCGGCTGACGACACTGTTCGTGCCGGCGGCGTTCGAGCCGATGCTGACCGAAGCGGGGCTGGAGGATCTGCCGGGTCTGGCGGCTCAGATGCTGGAAGGCAAGATTGCCGGGCGGGTGGTGGTGAACCCGCGGGATCCGCCGACCTGAGGGGGGGCGTCACCGGCAGTGCCACAGCGCCCCCTCGCCCCTCTGGGGAGAGGGCGGCGGATGAGGCCGAAGGGCTCAGCCGCGGGGTGAAGGGCGCCAAGCGCGCCAGTCCCTGCGTCAATCCGCGCCAGGTGTCGACATGAAGGTGCGGCCGCCGGTGTGCTTGGCTGCCCCTCACCCTGACCCTCTCCCCAGAGGGGCGAGGGGACGTGCGTGGCACCGTCGGTGGGCACATCGAGAGGGTGGCCAAGCACACCGGCCCTAGTGCACCGCCGTCTTCGAGAACAGGTTGATGACGATCACGCCGGCCATGATCAGGCCCATGCCGATCAGCGCCGGCAGGTCGAGCAGTTGCTTGTAGATCACCCAGCCGGCCAGCGAGATCAGCACGATGCCGACGCCCGACCAGATGGCGTAGGCGATGCCCACCGGCATGCTGCGGAGCGTCAGCGACAGGAAGTAGAAGGCGACGACGTAGCCGACGACCGAGATCAGCGAGGGCCAGAGCTGGGTAAAACCGTCAGCGGCGCGGAGCGCGGTGGTGGCAATCACTTCGGCGACGATGGCAACCGCCAGATAGGTGTAGGCGATCACCATGTGCCGACCGGCCACCGGGGCATCCCCGCGAAAGCGGGGACCTCCGTTTGGGATGGTGCCGCCGTCAAGAAAACAGAGGTTCCCGCTTTCGCGGGAATGACACCGAGTGTGGGGTGAGAGGCGTGCTTCACGCCTTGGCCCCAAAGTACTGGCCGGCGAGCCGGACGAAGGCGGCGCCGCGTTCCTCGAAATTCTTGAACACTTTTCCCGCGGTTTCGAGCTGGCCATAGCTCGGAGCGCCGGGCGACAGGATCACCGTTTCGAACTTGGCTTTCCTGCCGACCAGGGCTTTCACCGCGTCTTCGAGCGTCCCGGCCTCGATCACTTCGATCTCGGGGGCGGCGGCATAGGTGAGGGTGGCGAGGCGATCGCCGGTCACCGGCAGGCACACCAGCACGGTGACGCCGCGGAGCGCCAGCAGCTGCGAGAGCTCCGAATAATCCTGGTGCCGTTCGTGGCCGCCGGCGATCAGCGCGATGCGGCTGCCTTCATAGGCGGCGAGCGCCGCCTTGGTGGCCTCCGGGGTGGTCGAGATCGAGTCGTTGACCACGGTGACGTCGCCGACCTGATGCTCTTCGAGCCGATGCGGCAGCGGGGTGAATTTGGCGATGCCGCGGACCACGCCCTCGAGGTCGGCGCCGGCCTTCATGGCGATGGCCGCGGCGAGCAGGGCGTTGTTGAGGTTGTGCTCGCCCTTGAGCCGGGAGCGCGCGGCGGCGCCGGCGATGCGGTCGTGGATGAACGGGGCCAATGGCGGGATCAGCCGCTTTAGGTCGCGCAGCGCTTCCATCACCAGCGGATTGCCGAGCGCGCCGACGCCCAGCGCCACCGGGAAGGGGGCGTCACGATCGATCAGGTTGAGCTTATCCTGGTAATAGCGCTCGACGCTGCGGTGCCAGTCGGTGTGTTCGGGCGAGAGGTTGGTGAGTGCGGCGATATCGGGAGTGAACGCCATGTCGGCGGTCTGGTAGCTCGAAAGCTCGAACACCACGATCGGGTGCTTGTCGGCGATTTCCAGCGGCGCGAGGCCGACATTGCCGGCGAGACCGGCATCGAGGCCGGATTCGGTCAGCATCAGGTGCACCAGGGTGGCGGTGGTCGACTTGCCCTTGGTGCCGGAAATCGCGATGACCTTGCGCCCGTCGCGATAGGCCTCACCCCAGAGGTTGAGGTTGGAAGTGACGGCGATGCCGGCTTCGCGCGCCATGGCGAAGACCGGGCGGTAGCGCGACACGCCGGGGCTCTTGACGATGGTCGCAAACAGCCGCGCCTCGATGGCCTGCGTCAGGTCGGCGGGGGCGATGAAGGTGGCGTCGTCGATATCGGCTTCGCCGCTGTCGACCGTCACATACACCTTGGTGTGCGGCGAGCGTGCCTGGATGAAGGCGCGGGTGGAGCGGGCCTCGCGGCCGGCGCCGTAGAGCAGCACGGGTTCATCAAAGCGCATGCGGGGCGACTCGCTCGAAGATGGCCTTCGGGATGAGGTGTTCTGGGCTATCGATCATGAGTTCGGCAAGGGCGTCTTCGAGGCGCTGGCTGCCATATTGAGTCAAAAGATCCGGCTTCAGCATTGAAACGATTGGCTCATCTGCCCATTCCGGCAGCTTGGTCAGGGCCCAGAGACAGGCCGCCGCTTCCTCGATTTCACCGACGCATTCCCACGGCTTCTGGCCGGCGAGGCCAGTGAGTTCGCGGAACGAGCGCTCATGGCTGGGCTGGCTCAAAAGGTTCTGGCCGAAGATGCCGACCAGCCGCTGCTTCTCCATCACCGGCGCGAAGATCAGGAACACGAAGTGGCACTTGGGGCATTTGCCGCACCAGAGCGGGCCGTCATGGCCAGCGAGCTTGAAGTTCTCGTTGCAGCTCGAAAACACGTGGTCGAAGCGGCTCACGCGGGCGAACAGCGCGGCGATCTTCGCCTCGGAGTAGGGCCGCAGCAGCGAGAAATAGCTGAGGCTGCCGCCGCTGGCGTGTTCGAGCACTTTGGCGATCAGGTTCTCGAAATCGATCGACTTCGAGTGCTGGTGGTTGGCCTCGCGCCCGTCGAACTCGACATTGCCCTCGCTGGCCGAGCGCTCGTTGGAGAGGACGATCCGGTTGTAGGAAAACAGCAGCGCGGTGAGCGCCGCGATCATCGAGTTGATGGCGGTCGAGGGCACGTGGCCGTTGTAATAGCCGGGCTCCTTGCCGAGCCGGATCATTTCCGGATCGAGCTTGCGTCCGACATAGAGCGGGGTGCGACCGACCTTCTCGACGC